>CALNBV010000171.1 GCA_937874515.1 uncultured Paenibacillaceae bacterium
GGGTAAAAATTACTTTGTTCCCATGGATAAGGGAGGTAAGCAAAAAGAACGTGACCTCATCAAAGAAGCACAACAAGAGGGATATCAATTTGTTGAAGATAAAGACGGGTTGCAAAAAGCAAAGGGAAAAAAATTATTAGGGTTATTTGCTGGTGAAGGAATGGCTCCAGAATTGGACCGGGAACTTACAAAAGAACCGGGCCTTGCTGAAATGACAGAAAAAGCAATTGATGTATTAAAGCAGGATAAAGATGGATTCTTTCTTATGGTAGAAGGAAGCCAGATCGACTGGGCAGGACATGCCCATGATGCAGCCTGGGCCATGAAAGATACGGAGGCTTTTGAGCAGGCAGTAAATAAGGCTGTTCAATTTGCAAAGAAAGACAAGCATACTCTTGTGGTTATTGTTGGGGACCATGATACCGGTGGAATGTCAGTAGGGGGATATGGCCAGTATGATGCTAAACTTGAAGTGTTACGTAATGTAACAGCAACAGGTGATTTTATGGCTACGAAAATTAATACAGATCGCAGTAACATTAAGGAAGTCGTAAAACAATACACACAAATGGATTTGACAGAGGCGGAAGTAGTCAAAATCAAAGGTGCAAGTAAAGTAGCCAATGCCATTAATGATGTCATCAGTGAGAGAGCCCTTGTGGGTTGGACTAGTGGTGCACATACTGGGACAGATTTACCACTCTATGTATATGGGCCAAATTCAGAATTATTCAGGGGATTAAAGAATAACACAGATTTACCGATCCTAATATCACAGGCCATGAAGTTACAATTAAAAAACTAGGTAATTGTGTCGAAGCCAGGGGATTATAGATGAAGAGGGAAAGGAAATCCCCTGGGAACAATTTGAACTAATGGACGGGCGCCAGATAAAATAACCCACCATTAATAATATCCACTTCAATCCGCGGTTCGAATTGCCAGCGCAATTCTTCTAATCGCTTTTCTTTTTCCTCTGTTTTTTGTTCTTTACTATTTTCTACGTAAAAATGCTCTACCAGGGACATTTCCCGGGAAAGGCGCTCCCTTGCCTGGTGGGCCCAACTCTGGTCTTCCTGTTGGATTTGTTGGTGTATATAGCCTTCGATTTTACCCATGGCTGATTCTATACTGAAGATGGGTGGGATGGTGTAGGCAAAGTCGGGCATCACCTGTTTACATTCTTTATTATTTAATGTGGAAAGAAAAGAATCCACAATGGTTCCGTGCACCAGGTTAAAACCCAGGGATAGGAGCCGATCTTTTTTCACATCACAAATCATGGACACCCGAATATTAACACCTAACCAGGGGAGAAGGGGATTGTTTCCTTGGGGTGTAATCCTTTTGTCTGTATGCTCATAAAGGCGTATGTACTGACCATGGCGCAGGGCTGAAGAAAAAAATTGCAGGAGGCGAGGGGAACCAAAGGTGATTTTCTCTCCCCGGAAATTCTGTGGTACTTTTTCTGAATGAAAAATAAAGTTCATAAACATGGGTTGGGGTTCCAGATTTAAGCGCTCCACATAGGTCCAGTAAAAAGGGCGGTTCCCCAGGT
This sequence comes from uncultured Paenibacillaceae bacterium, assembly GCA_937874515.1. Taxonomy (GTDB): domain Bacteria; phylum Bacillota; class Bacilli; order Aneurinibacillales; family Aneurinibacillaceae; genus CALNBV01. Next base: position 1,559 of record CALNBV010000171.1, read on the forward strand.
CTTTATCCACTTCAATAGGCAACTGTACACTGAAGTAATCCGGCGTTTTTTCTACATAGTTGGCCTGATGGGCATCAAAGTAGCGTTCCAAATATTGACGGACTTCCACCTGATTCATGGCAATACCACCTCTCTTATGTCGTCCTGGCTTTGATTGTCTTTCATCATTTGTAAGACCATGCTCATGTTATCGAACTTTAACTGTTGTTCTTTTTCTGTATCCGACTTTAGGATTATATCAATCAAATTCTTTTCAATGGAACGTTCCAACTGGAAGCGGTCAATAATGGCATCCAACTCCCCAATGACCATCTCAAAGAGATTGATTTTTTCATATAATAGGCGAAGAATTTGTTCTTCGATGGTGTTTGCCGTAGAAAGGTTGTAAATATAACAATCCTTTTTTTGCCCCAGGCGATGAATCCGCCCAATGCGTTGTTCTACCCGCATGGGATTCCAGGGCATATCGTAATTAATCAACCGATTGCAAAATTGCAGATTAATCCCTTCGCCCCCGGCTTCTGTGGCAATGAGAACCTGGACCCGATCTTCGAAAAGCTGGCTCATCCAGTCTTTTTTACTTCGTTTAAACCCACCCCGAAATAGGACAGAGGTTATTTTATTTTGGGAGAGAATATACTGTAAGTATTCCTGAGTCGCCCGATACTCGGTGAAAATAATCCATTTGTCATCGCTTTCCTTGAGAAGCTCCATGACTTTCTCTGCTTTGCTATGGTTTTCAATGGTTTTAAGTTTCTCCACGAGGGTCCGAATTTCCCCACGTAGAGGAGAAGTTTCAGCTACCCGATTATGCATATTGACCAGGGTATTATACACGGCAGCCCGGCTGCTGCAAATTTCCCGTTGCAAGGTAATTAAGGCTAAGGGATTCTGCTTGTATTCCCCATCTTCTTTCTGATATTGATTGCGAATGAATTGGCTCAATTCATCGTAAAGCCCCCGTTCAGCGGTGGTTAACTCAATGGGAACGGTGATGACGTGGCGGGTGGTAAATTCCACCTGACCATCTGCCCTTCGATTGCGCACCATGACTTTCTTTAATTCTTTGCGCAAGTTGTCGTTGTTTTTCACTTCCCGTTTTCCTTTCACATAGCTTTGCAGGAATTCGGAAGATTGCCCTAGATGCCCGGGTTTTAACAGGGTAATCAGGTTATATAATTCTTCAATTTCATTTTGTACAGGGGTTGCTGTTAAAAGGAGCAAGTACTTCTTTTTAATCTCCTGGATAAATTGATAGTTTTTTGTTTTTCTATTTTTTAACTTGTGGGCTTCATCCACAATCAGCAAATCATAGGCTTGATTCAAAATGATATCCCGGTGGGGGGGACGCTTAGCTGTATCTACCGAAGCGACAACCACATCATAGGACGTCCACATGTATTCCTTCTTTTGGCCCACAGCTGGAATGGAAAACTTGGAATTCAGTTCCCGAACCCATTGCACCACAAGGGAGGCAGGCACAAGAATTAATACCTTCTTCACCAGTCCTCGGGTCATATATTCTTTTAAAACTAACCCGGCTTCAATGGTTTTTCCCAGGCCTACTTCATCCGCAAGCAATGCCCGACCATGCATTTCTGTAATCACCCGATTTGCGGTTTCCATTTGATGGGGAAGAGGAGTTAGGCCAGGCAAATAACGAAGGCATTGCAGTTCATGAAAGTCCTTCACTGCTTGCACCTCTTCTGCTTCCCATGCTAAATGAAAAAGCTCAGGATGATGCCAGGGCCCGTCCTTTTCCATGCGTTCTTTTAAACCATCCATCCAGTGCTTGTGAAATGTGATAGGGATTTCTGCCATTCTTCCCACCCTTTGCTTAGACATCAAACCTAGTATCTTTGCTGTAGTGTTTGTAAGAGTTTGCAGAATTATGCTGAAAGATGTTATAAAATACCTTGAATTTTTAAACGTGCATGTTAGGATAGAATTGTAAAAATCTTAAGTTGTAAATAAAACTATAAGAAGTGCGGATGACCATAGAAGGAGAGAACACGGTTTACCGTGTCGCCGAAGGAGCAAGCCCATTCCAAACTCTCAGGCAAAGGAACTCCTATGGGACGCAACTCTGGAGAGAGTTTGTTCATAGAACAAACCACCAAAGGGGAAACTGGTATGGATAAGGTACCAGGTAGCTCTCAGGTAACAGGACAGAGATGGGGAGTATACCCTATCTGTGTCTTTTTTTATTTCTTCTTTACTTAAAAAATCGTGTTTAAAAGGAGGAAGCGTTTCTTGTCTTCATTAAAACAAACCCCCTTGTTTCCGGTGTATAAAGAACACGGAGCAAAAACCATTGATTTTGGCGGTTGGGATCTTCCAGTACAGTTCTCAAGCATTATGGAAGAACATCATGCCGTAAGGGGAAAGGCTGGCCTATTTGACGTTTCCCATATGGGAGAAGTTGAAGTGAAAGGTCCTGACGCCCTTGCTTTTGTGCAGAGAATTTCCACCAATGATGCTTCGAAGTTAGTCCCTTATAAAGCCCAGTATGGGATCATGTGCTACCCCGATGGTGGTACAGTAGATGACCTCCTTGTTTACAAATATGCTGATGACCATTATCTTCTTGTAATTAACGCTTCCAATATTGAAAAAGATGTGAAATGGATGGAAGAACATCTGTCCGGCGATGTGACCTTGAAAAACATTTCAGAAGACGTGGCAGAGTTGGCCATACAGGGTCCACTTTCAGCCTCCATTTTGCAAAAATTAACGGAAACAGACCTCTCCCAGATTAAGTATTTTCATTTTATGCCTAATGTGAATCTTGATGGAATAAACGCCCTTGTATCCCGCTCCGGCTATACAGGAGAAGATGGATTTGAATTGTATGTGAAGCCTGAGGATGGGCCCTCACTCTGGAAAAAAATTATAGAAACCGGTGGGGATGATGTGGTTCCCTGTGGACTGGGCGCACGGGACACCCTTCGTTTTGAAGCCCGCATGCCTTTATATGGCCAAGAGATAAGCCAGAGCATTTCACCTGTGGAAGCAGGTTTGACTTTTGCCATTAAATTGGATAAAGGAGATTTTATTGGACGGGATGCTTTAAAGGAACAAAAAGAACATGGCGCTCCCCGTAAACTGGTTGGCCTGGAAATGGTGGGCCGTGGCATTGCCCGTTCCCATTATCCTGTGTACGTAGGAGAAGAAAAGATTGGGGAAGTGACCACTGGAACCCAATCTCCCACTCTAAAGAAAAACATCGCATTAGCCTTAGTCACCACAGAATTTGGCAATCTGGGGCAGGAAGTGGATGTAGAAATCCGGAATAAACGAGTAAAAGCAAAAGTGGTGGCGACACCTTTTTATAAACGAGAGAAAAAATAGGAGGCACTAATCATGAGCAACGTATTACCTAACTTAAAGTACAGCAAAGAACATGAATGGATTGAAGTTATTGGAGACAATAAAGTGCGCATTGGAATTACGGATTATGCCCAGCACTCCTTAGGGGATATTGTGTTTGTGGAACTTCCTGGCGTAGGGGACCTGGCTGAGGCTGATGAAAGCATGGGTACTGTTGAATCTGTTAAAGCGGTATCTGATGTGTACAGTCCTGTAAGCGGCGAAGTTCTTGAAGTGAACGAAGCATTAGAAGATGACCCTGAGATTGTGAATAACGACCCATATGGTGAAGGTTGGATGGCAATTATCGCATTAAGCGACCCTTCCCAATTAGATGGATTATTAACCGCAGAGCAATATGAAGCCTTGATTCAAGAGGAGGAATAGGTGTGGTATATCGATACCTTCCTGTAACAGCGGAAGACCGAAAAGAAATGTTTGCCGCTCTCGGGATTACCGGGATCGATGAATTGTTTTCTGATATTCCTGAGAGTGTACGTCTGACCCAGGATTTAAATATCCCAGCAGCTCTATCGGAGCCAGAAGTTCTTCGCACCATGACTGGGTTAGCACGCAAAAATGTAAGTGCAGACCAATATGCCTGTTTTCTTGGGGCAGGAACCTATGACCATTACATTCCTAGCGTGGTGAATCATGTGATTTCCCGCTCTGAATTTTATACGGCCTATACCCCTTATCAGCCAGAAATTAGCCAGGGGGAACTTCAGGCCATCTTTGAATTCCAAACCATGATTTGTGAGTTAACAGGCATGGATGTTTCCAACGCTTCCATGTATGATGGGGCCACTGCCTTAGCGGAAGCCGCTAAAATGGCAGCAGGTAAAACCCGCAAAAACAAAATTGTTGTCTCCAAAGCTGTTCATCCCGAATACCGGGCAGTTCTTGCCTCCTATTGCCATGGGCAAAACCTGGAATTAGTCGAAGTGGAGACGTTTAACGGGTTAACGGATTTATCTGCTTTAGAAACTGCAGCAGATGGCGATACAGCGGCTGTTCTTGTACAATACCCCAATTTTTTGGGAGGAATTGAGGATTTACAACGCATCGAAAAGATTGCCCATCAACATAAAGGGTTGTTCATTGTTTCTGCCAATCCCTTAGCCCTTGGGTTATTGCAACCACCAGGTGCTTTTGGCGCCGATGCTGTTGTTGGGGATGCACAACCTTTTGGGATGCCTATGAATTTTGGCGGTCCCCATTGCGGTTATTTTGCGGTGAAAAAAGAGTTGATGCGCCAAATCCCAGGACGGATTGTGGGGCAAACCAAAGATGACAAAGGCCGCAGGGGATTTGTGTTAACCCTGCAAGCACGGGAACAACATATCCGCCGTGAGAAAGCCATCTCCAATATTTGTTCCAACCAGGCTCTTAATGCTCTGGCTGCAGCCGTTGCGATGACTGCCCTTGGCAAAGCAGGGGTGCAAGAAATGGCAACCCTAAACCTTAAAAAAGCCCATTATGCGAAAACAGAAATTGAAAAAGTAGGGGGATATGAAGTGGTTTTCACGTCCCCTACCTTTAATGAATTTGTGGTGAAAACCCCTGTGGCTGTGTCGGACATTAATAAAGGATTGTTGCAGCAACAAATCATTGGGGGCTATGATTTATCCCGTACCTATCCAGAACTGGTCAATCATATGTTGCTAGCTGTTACTGAATTGCGGACGAAAGAAGAAATTGATCGTCTCGTGAAAGGATTGGAGGGGATCCAACATGACTAATACCGGGGAAAAAGCAATTATTTTTGAATTAAGTAAACCAGGTCGGGTGGCCTCTAACTTGCCTGCCCTGGATGTTCCTGATGTGGATGTGGCTTCCCTTCTTCCTGCCGGATTCCGCCGTGAGGTTCCAGCGGAATTGCCAGAAGTGAGTGAACTCCAATTAATGCGCCATTATACGGAGTTATCCAACCGTAACCATGGAGTAGATTCCGGGTTCTATCCTTTAGGCTCTTGTACTATGAAATACAATCCCAAAGTAAATGAAGATGTAGCCCGATTCCCTGGATTTAGCCAGATTCATCCCTATCAACAGGAAGAAACCGTACAGGGTGCCCTGCAACTTCTTTATGAATTACAGGAAGATTTAGCAGAAATCACGGGAATGGATGGGGTTACCCTCCAACCTGCTGCAGGGGCCCATGGGGAATGGACAGGATTAATGCTCATTCGTGCTTACCATGCCAGCCGGGGAGAACAGCGGACCAAAGTCATTGTGCCTGACTCTGCTCATGGAACCAATCCTGCTTCAGCAGCAGTAGCTGGTTTTGATATTGTCACAGTAGCATCCAATGCTGAAGGGTATGTTGATATTGAAGCCTTGCGCCAAGTGGTGGGTTCGGATACAGCAGCACTTATGTTAACAAACCCTAATACCCTGGGGATTTTTGAAAAGGACATTTTGGAAATTACGAAGATTGTCCATGAAGCTGGCGGCCTTGTATATTATGATGGGGCTAATGCCAATGCCATCTTAGGAAAAGTGCGTCCGGGAGATATGGGCTTTGATGTTGTTCACTTAAACTTGCACAAAACCTTCTCTACCCCCCATGGAGGTGGCGGTCCTGGCTCTGGACCTGTTGGGGTGAAACAAGAATTACTTCCTTTCCTCCCAGTCCCTGTCATTGTGAAAAAAGGGGATATCTATGGTTTGGAAACCAACCGCCCCCAAAGCATTGGCCAGGTGAAAGCCTATTATGGGAACTTTGGGGTGAATGTGCGTGCCTATACCTACATTCGCACCATGGGACCGGAAGGATTGCGTCTCGTTTCTGAATATGCCGTACTTAATGCCAATTACATGATGAGGCAATTAGCCCCTTACTATGATGTTCCTTGTCCACAAATTTGTAAGCATGAATTTGTGTTATCTGGCAGAAGGCAGAAAAAACAGGGAGTTCGTACCCTGGATATTGCTAAACGCCTGTTGGATTTTGGATACCATCCCCCAACCATTTACTTCCCTCTCATTGTTGAGGAATGTTTAATGATTGAACCAACGGAAACGGAATCCAAAGAAACCCTGGATGAATTTATCAATGTGATGATTCAAATTGCCAAAGAAGCGGAAGAAACCCCAGAAATTGTGCAGGATGCTCCTCACAATACGGTAGTAAGCCGCCTGGATGAAGTGACGGCAGCAAGAAAGCCTGTCCTTCGTTATACAAAGGAATAATTTGTGCATGGGAGAAAGGTGGGGCCCCTTCATTACGGGGACCGCACCTTTGCATTATTACATGTGGCAAGGGGATACTAAGCCCTATACGAATCTCCTTTTAGGAAGGGGCTAATTTCATTGCTTACACAACAACAGTTAGAAACCTTGCGTCAGTTGTTAACAGAAGAACTTGAAGATATTAAGCAAAGACTACAAGAGAATGAACATTATGGATTAGATAATGCATCTCTTCAAGAATCATTAGGGGAGTTATCTAATTATGATAATCATCCTGGAGACCTGGGGAGTGAACTTTTCGAGCGGGAAAAGGATATTGCTCTAAATGAACATACAGAACAGGAGGCCTGGGACATTAACTGGGCCTTACAGTCCATTGATCAGGGAACCTACGGCCGCTGCCAGGTGTGCCAGGAGGAAATCCCTTATGAGCGTTTAGAAGCCATGCCGACTACCTTGCGCTGCATTAAACATGCTGAAGAAAAATTCGTATCCGAAAATCGACCAGCAGAAGAAGATATTTTGCGCCCTGCTTTTGGAAAATTTGAGTATGACGAAAAGGATACCACCATGTATGATGCAGAGGATGCCTGGCAGGACGTCGCAAAATATGGAACAGCAGAAACCCCCTCGGATTTTTATGATCCATCTAAATTCAGTTATTCGGATATGTATGTGGAATCAAATGAGAAGGTGGGCTATGTAGAAGATATTGAAGGGTTTCTCATTACGGATATGGAAGGGAAAAATGTGGATGTAAATACAGACGATCCCTTGCATGAGGAATACGAGGAATATCTTGATGATGCAGGAGTAGTGTCTGTATTGGGTAATCCTGACCTGTTAGAGGATTATACGGAAGATGAAGGATATGTGGAAAAAGAATAAGGAAAGAGGGTTCCCCCTCTTTCCTTATTCTTTGTTTTCCTATAAGCTAATAATAAACCGGTGACGAGAAACTACTCTACTTCTTCTGGTAAATCTGTTTCGGAGTAATACACATCATCGGAATAGGGCTCTTCGGTTAATTCCCTGCATGTTGAACAATATACGCGATTCCTTTCCCAGAGTACCAATTCTTCTCCGCAGTAAATGCATCGATCTTCCATCATTAACACACTCCTTTGATACTCGAGGATTTTTTTCTTTTTTAGCATGACAAAAAAGATGCGTATTTAATCATTATTCACCTAAAAAGATTATTATCCCTTTAAATTTAATATATTCAGCAGAACGCCATTTGCAACGCTTACATAAACGAATTTATTTTTAAAAACACAAATTGCTGAAAAAGTCTATATATTGAATCAAAATAAAAGCTGTTTACTATATATTGACACTCAGAGACAAGCCATGTAGACTAAGAGAACATGTATTTTTATGTTGTTTGCCAACACATTTTTTTATATAGATAATTATTGAATTGGAGGAGGAAGAAATGGGAGCTACAGCAGCGAACCGTTCGAAAAACCAACTGGAGGGACTTAGCGAGAAGATTTACTTAGATAGATATGCGTTAAAAGATCCCAATCCTGATCATGTGCAAGTAGGGGATACAGTACTGGTTTTGACCAAGGATGACCCGAAGTTTCCGAAGAAAGAAGTAGGGGTCGTCTCCAAACGGGAAGGTAATCTGTTAACCGTGATTCTTCGCAATGGGGAAGAAGTAACAGCAGAAGCTGATAAAACATTAAAAACCTTAGAATCGACACCTGATGAAATGTGGAATCGACTGGCCCGAACTATTGCAGCTGTAGAAGCTACACCGGAAAAGCAACAAGAATGGACCCAAAACTTCCGCTCTCTATTAGAAGATTGGAAACTTGTTCCTGGAGGTCGTATTGCTGCAGGTGCAGGTGCTAATGATGAGCTTACTTTATATAACTGTTATGTGATTCCATCACCAAAAGATAGCCGTGGCGGGATTATGGAAACCCTTACCCAAATGACAGAAATTATGTCTCGCGGGGGTGGGGTAGGGATTAATCTTTCATCCTTGCGTCCACGTAGAGCCCTTGTAAAAGGGGTAAACGGGGCTTCCAGTGGTTCTGTATCTTGGGGTGGGCTATTTAGCCATACCACTGGTTTAATTGAGCAAGGGGGTTCCCGTCGGGGAGCGTTAATGCTCATGTTGAATGACTGGCATCCAGACCTGCCAGAATTCATTACCGTAAAACAAAACATGGGTGCCATTACCAATGCCAATTTATCTGTTGCTGTAAGCAACGGATTTATGAAAGCAGTAAAAGAAGATTTAGATTGGGATTTGAAATTCCCTGATACCACGGATCCTGAATATGATGAAGTATGGGATGGCAACATGGACAAATGGCTTTCCCTTGGCAAAGAAGTGAGAGTCTATAAAACGGTGAAAGCCCGGGAAATCTGGCATACCATCATTGAGTCTGCCTGGAAATCCGCAGAGCCTGGCATTGTCTTCATGGAATATTATAACCAGATGTCCAACAGTTACTACTTCAATCCAATTGTTTGTACCAATCCCTGTGCAGAACAAGGGTTGCCAGGTTGGGGTGTGTGTAACTTATCTTCCATTAACCTTTCCAAGTTCACAAAAGATGGACAGGTGGATTGGGAAGGACTTGGAACAGCGGTTCGCTATTCCGTTCGTTTCCTTGATAATGTAGTGGATGCAACCCCATACCACTTTGAAGAAAATAAAGCCAACCAGCAAAATGAACGCCGCATAGGTTTAGGAACCATGGGATTAGCGGAAATGATGATTGATTTGAAAATCCGTTATGGCAGCCCAGAATCCATGAAGTTCTTAGACCAGTTGTATAACTTTATCGCCCGTGAATCTTATCTGGCATCTTCTGAGATTGCCAAAGAGAAAGGCAGTTTCCCAGCTTTTGATGCAGAGCTATTCCTTGAAAGTGGGTTCATGAAACAATTTGATGAGGAATTAAGAGAAACCATCCGGGAACATGGCATGCGGAACGTAACTGTTCTGACCCAGGCGCCAACAGGAAGTACAGGCACCATGGTTGGAACCTCTACGGGCATTGAGCCATTCTATGCTTTTGAATACTATCGTCAGAGTCGTCTGGGCTTTGATAAACAATATGTACCCATTGCGAAAAAATGGATGGATGAAAACCAATCAGAAACGCTTCCTGATTATTTCGTCTGTGCTATGGATTTATCTGCTGAAGACCACATCCGTGTACAAGCCGCCATTCAAAAATGGGTGGATAGTTCCATTAGTAAAACAGCTAATGCACCCCATGACTTTACAGTGGAAGATACGAAGAGATTGTATGAACTTGCCTTTGATTTGGGATGTAAAGGGGTGACCATCTATCGGGATGGCAGCCGTGATGTTCAAGTCCTAACCACCAAAGAAGACAGTTCCAATAAAAAAGAAGAAGTTACACAAGAATCTTTAGATAAAGTGGATTTAGATGAAAATCCGCCAACGAAAGAATATCGCCGCCGTCCTTACCGTTTAAATGGAGCAACCTTTAAAATGAAAACTCCATTAGGGAAAGCTTATATTACGGTCAATGAAGAAGATGGAAAACCTTTTGAAATCTTCGTAAACGTTGGGAAAGCAGGCAGTGACGTTTTCGCTATGTCTGAAGCTTTAGGCCGGGTATCTACCCTATTCCTCCGTTTTGGTGAACTGCCAGATGGAAACAAAGCTCGTCTCTTAATTAAACACTTAAAGGGCATTGGGGGATCTGGTGCTGTTGGATTCGGTCCAAACCGGGTGGATTCTATTCCTGATGCTATGGCTAAAGCCCTGGAATTCTATCTCGATGGAGAAGAAGAAAACGTTATTGCTTCTGCTCGTGAAGAAGTAGTAGGAAGCAAAGCAGTGGAAACCGATGAAGACGGGGATTTCTACCGTGAGGGCTTAGACCTTTGCCCAGAATGTGGCGCTGCCGCATTGGTTGCAGAAGAAGGTTGTAAGCACTGTGAAGCTTGCGGATATTCCAAGTGTAATTAAATAGTGACAGATAAAGTGGAAACGGCATCTTGAGCAATCGCTTATGGATGCCGTTTTTTTTATACAGACTTTTTCTCAGAAACAGAAGTAATTTTGAACTACTATAGCCATCGTTGGTCCGTTGAGATTTCATTTTGAATCTGTGCAATACCTTTAAAATAAATAATGCCAAAATGGGATTAAATTGGTATAATTAATTAAATTTTTAGAGTACGTTAAGATTGCTGTAATGGTGGAGGATTTTATGTCTGGAATAATTGAAACAAAATGTGGTAACAAAGTGCAATTAAAAGATGTAAACTTTTTTAATGAATTTCAGATTTCAACAGAAATTTAATATTTTTTACTGAACATTGTCAACAAAGAATAATGGAATATATAGAGAGAAGAGATCCTAAAACTAATACTCCTAAATTGGCATCACTAATGAAGGTAATCGAACTTTTTAAAAACTCTGATGAGTTATCTAATTTGGCGGGTTGGAAGGGGTACCCTGAACTCTCCTATAATTTCATAGGTAATATTGATAACTCAAAATATTACCTTACAACATCTTTCAAAAAAACTATTTATTTTGTAACAATAATTGATGAAAAAAAACCTTTTAAGATTGGGGAATCAGCACGGGTTATGAAAGTAAAAAGAGATAAAGGCATCTAATATTGCCTCTATCTTCCTATTAACCTAAATAGCTTCTTATTATTGTTATTACTTCTTCTTTATTTGAGTATTCATTATAATCAACCTCAGTCACTGTTGAGCCCACTAAATATTCTGCAATTGCTCCTAAAGTAAAGAGTACCATAGGTGCCTTAATTTCATACTCACCATTTGGGGTTGGTTCCTCTAATAACATAATAGGGACATTCTTTACGATAAGGCTACCATCATTACACAAAATATCCCTATAAGAGGTGGTATGTCTAGGTAAAAAACTTGACATTTTTTCTTGGGTCCTTTCTTTAATTCCAATTCCCCTTACCATAATAAGTCACCCCTTTTTAATAATATAGATGGTCTACTTTGAAGAAAAATATACCTTAATTTTACTTATTTTTCAACTGCTATTTGTTATACGGGTATGAAATAGTGGGGTTTTTAATTATTTAAAAAAGGGCTCAGGTTTTTTATATATAATATTTAAATTATAGGAATTAAATTCTTTTTATTATGAATTAATTTTAATACTTTGAATCTATTTAATAATAAGCTAGAACAATTAAAAGATGCTATGAAAGTCGCCACTTAAGGGCGACTTTTTTCTAGTTATAAAATCAATCTCAATCTTTGTGCACGATGCCTTTGTTAAATTTCAGTGTGTAGCCATTAACTAAAAAGTAAAAATATAACAAAATGAAGTCTTTTATTTTAAAAAAGTTAAATCCTTTTACCTGTCATTTGTGTTGTATAGATATATGGAGGTTTAGTCATGAGAGAAGACGGGATCGTAATAAAAGCAATTCAGCACGGAGACGAGGAAGCAATGGAGGAGCTTGTTTATAGATATTATGATGAAATATTTTATTATATTTATCGCCTTGGAAGTTCTTATGAGGAAGCAAAGGATTTAACTCAAGAAGTGTTTATTGCCATGATGAAAGCATTACCTAAATATAAAGAGCAAGGAAATTTTAAAGCGTGGCTATATAAAATAGCACATAATCGTTCCCTGAATCATTTTAGACAAAATAAAAAGCAAATTTATTTAGAAGTAGATCTAGAAAGGTTAAAAGTAGATGTGGATTTTAGTGAACAATTGACGAATCAAGTATTGATGAAAGAACTCTTAAATACTTTACCAAAAATGCAAAGTAGCACGTTACTTTTAAAATATTACCATGGATTTACGATCCCTGAGATTGCCAGAATTACGGGCTCAACAGTACCAGCCGTAAAATCAAGGCTATTTCAAGGGTTACAAAAGCTAAAGAAAATGGTAATGGAGGGGAACTAATTGAAAAAGCACAATGATCATGAAAGAGAAGATCAAATAAGCCTACTATTTAATTCGTATCAGGTACCCGAAATTAATGGAACAGATAAAAAAGAGACAATAGAACTACTTAAAGCTTATATGCCAATTCATCAAGAACCAACGATAGAATTAATGAAAAAATTAGTATGGCAAGCATTTATTGAAATACTTTCTCGCTATAAATTTCAATTATTGATTTTATTGTTACTTATGTTCATGACATATATGGTAATTCCAGAGAATATGGATCGATGGATCATATTTATACTTATTGCACCCTCTCCCTTATTATTAGTGGGTTGGCATGTAATGAACTTGAATAGTGAAAGTATGGTTGAACTTGAAATGACCTATAAATATTCTTTTCAACAAATGATTTTTTCGAAAATAGTATCGATTAGCGTATGTAGCATTTTCATATACACTGTCGCATTTCTCTATATGATTTTGATTAACGATTACCTTATAGCCACGACACTTTTTCATATTGCTGTTACTGGATTAACCCCAATTCTATTATTCTGTCTGGCACTGCTAACTTTAAGTCTAAAATATCGAAATCTGATGTCCTGGACAGTTATTTTATTAGCCTGGATTCTCTTTGCATTACTCTCAGTTTATACGCCTATGGGCACTATCCTTTTTATGATGAATACGTCAATTTATATAACGGTCAATATTATTCTAATCGTGCTAATAGTATACAGATTAAAAAGGGTTTGGAGAATGGAGAGAATTCAAGATGAGTTTAATTAAATTAGGATTCATGGAAGGAAAGAAGCTATTTAGTCAACGAGAAATCTATATTGCTCTTTTTTTATGTACGGTACTATTTGTGATGGGATTAGATGCTATAGGAGAACCTGATGTTCCTCTTTTATTTTGGAGAAAATTGGCCGATGTAATCCCTTATGTGGGGTTCTGGTTTATTGCCATTTTAATTGTTGTAGGCGTTGCAAGATGTTTACCTTTTGAGCAGGAACAAGGGATGAGTGAATTACTGTTAACATACAAGAAGGGTCGCCTGACATTATTAGTAGTCAAACAGATTGTTATTTTAATGTATTGTGTATCAATTGTCCTTTATTTTTATGGAATCGCAGTTTTCGTTTTCACAATGGATTATGATCTGACGGGATTATTTGCGCAAGTAAAAGAGAATCCTAATCTTTATTTCTATGCTAATTTAGAATGGACATACGCTGAATTAATGATATATGAGTTTGGTTATATAGTATTAGCAAGCTATATTTTTGCTTTATTTATAGTACTGTTGTCACTATTTATAAAGCGTAGTGTTTTTATCATGATGATTGGGGGAAGTATTTTTGCAGCAGGGGAGCTTTTTGATAAATTCATTATAAAATATATTGGTACCATGGAATTGGGTTACTATCTTACTACCATTTATGACTACATGTTTAATGGGATGTTAAGTTTTAGATATCTAAATTATTTCGGTCCATTTTCAACGAATGAAGTATACGGATTGTTTTTATTCATCGCTTTCTTGTTATTTGGAATGAACCTTTTCCTGGGAAGGTGGCAAAGACATGTTGCGATGGGAGATTAAAAAATTAACAAGGAATGTCTGGAATATACCCATTATCACTAGTGTCATCTGTCTATGGGGGATCATGTTATATTTTTCAACCCAGGCCAGGTTTTGGTATATATTAGGTTCACTGGCACTTGGCTTTATCATTTTATTTATAAGTACAAGATTATTTATTTTAGATGAAGAAGAAAAGGTGTCAGAAGTTATTTTAACGACGAAATATGGGAGATGGAACCTTCTTTTTCAACGGGTAATGACTGCTGGGATTTATACGACAGGTATTGTTATTTTATTTCTTTTCATTCAGGTAATTGGAGTTTTACTATTCAATAGAAACGAAATAGACGTTCATGAGTTATTAACAGTCCATTTTTTGAAAGGTTGCCTTTTAGTATGGGGAGGTAGTGTATTATTTTCGGTTTTCACAGCTTGCCTTTGTACGATTTTTAAATCCCATGGGGTAACAGCCATTTTAAGTGGCATTTTATTTGGTATGACCTATATATTGCGAGGGAATCTATTACAACAATATTCATTTGAATGGTTTTTAGAAAAGGGACTTTTTTCATATTTAATACGGGGAGAAAATGGTTTGTTTGAACCACAATGGGTCGTTATTATAGTTTGGTATGTATTTCTAATGGTCTCAATGATAACCATCACAATCATAATACAATTTAGGAGACATGAAATATGATCTTAAAAATAGAGAATGTGACACATCAATTTAAAAACTTTTCGGCACTTAAAAATGTGAATTGCGAATTATCACCAGGGATATATGGCTTATTAGGTCCAAATGGTGCTGGGAAATCAACTTTGATGCGTATTTTAGTGGATGTGATTCTTCCTACAAAAGGCAGATTATTTTATAACAATAAAGAGATTACAACATTGGGTGCTCGCTATCGAGAAATAGTAGGTTATTTGCCACAAGAGTTTCATGGATATAGTAATTTCACTGCGGAAGAGTTTCTAAAATATGTGGCCAACTTAAAAGGGTTAGATCAGAAAAATGCCCAAAGTAGAGTACAACAGCTATTAGAATTGGTTGGATTAGCAGAAGTAAAAAGAAAGAAAATAAAAGGTTTTTCAGGTGGCATGAAGAGGAGGGTTGGTATTGCACAGGCTCTTTTAAATGATCCAGAAATACTTATTCTAGATGAGCCTACAAGCGGTTTAGACCCAAGTGAACGGATTCGTTTGCGAGGAATATTAACTAAGCTATCTAAAAATAAAATCATCATTCTTTCCACCCACATTGTTTCAGATATCGAGTATGTTGCAGATGAGGTTTTATTATTAAAAGACGGTGAGCTTATTGAAAAAGCTCCCCCCAGCAAGTTATTAAATAATTTATTAGATCAAGTATGGGAAATGCAAATAAGGGAAGAGGAATTAGCTAAATATTCAACATCATATGCAATATCGAATATACATCAACAAGGTTCAAAAATAGAAATACGTATTATATCACAGGAAAAACCACATAGATCTGCTGAAAAAGTGAATCCAAGGATGGAGGATATTTACGTGTATTATTTTGGAAGTCGGGAAAGTAATGCAATTTGTCAATAATACAATTGTGCTTAATGGATGGCTAACAGGTGAGTTCCTCCTTTTTAATTTTTTTTTTGCAACAGGTTTGGTCCTAATCTTTATTGGAAAATTATTTTTAAATGATTTTTTTAATAAATTCATCACTAACAAAATTTTTAGATTTTAGTTGTTTGAGGGATTTTTATTAATTTATTCAATTTGTGCATTAATTAAAGGTCTTATAGGTGGTAATAAATCATGAAAGTTAAGTTGATGTTGCCCTGCGGGTTGTAAGTATTGTGAATCCTGCGGATATTCTAAGTGTAATTAAATAGGGACAGATAAAGTTGAAACGGCATCCTTTTTAGGCATGCCGTTTTTGCTGCTGTTTATTAAACACACGTAATGTTTATAAAAATTTAGGGATAAACAGTATGCTGTACCATAGGACTATAACCAGAATAATCTTAAATAGGTTGTGATTCCACCTGGTTGTTGATAATTGTTCACATGATTGAGACTTCATATAAAAGGATAAAATAAATCCGCTAAATAAACCGCCAAGGTGAGCAGCAATGGAAATGTTCGGTATTACAAATGTGAAAATTATATTTAAAATAAGAAGTCCCCAAATGATACTTCTGCTTTCTGAATCTATTATTCTGTTTTTCTTCATGATTAATCCTAAATAAAGTCCCAATAACCCATAGATGCTTCCTGAAGCCCCTGCAGCAATAACATTGTCTGAAAAGATTAAAACAAAAAGACTACCAACTATTCCTGTTGCAAAATATAAAGAAATAAACTTTACTGAGCTATATAATCGTTCAAGAGGTGGACCAAGTATAATCAAACTAGCTAAATTTCCAAGTAAATGCATGGTTCCGCCAATTTGTATAAAAAGGCTTGTGATAAGTCTGAACCATTGGTCAGGTGAGGTGTCTCCTGTTTGAATAGCTCCAAAACGCCGTGCTGTTTCAAGATCAGTGGGACCATTCCCGAAAAGATATGTTAATAATTGAATCATGATAATAGCAAGAGTAAGTATAGTTATTGAAGGATATCTATGTATAAATGTCCTCAATGCCTCTCGTCTTTCGAAAATCGTCATAATTAACCCCTCCAATTTAATTACTACTAATAAAATCCCATTATTTTCCACTAATTATTCCAACTTCCTCCAACCATAATATAGAAAATATGAAATAAGTTGGAGAAAGGGGTTAGCGTCTATGTATAAACAACCAGGATGGATCAATTTTATTTTTTTAATTATTCTGTTTTTTGTTAATGCCACACCTGGGTTTGAAAACGTAAATAATAATGAGGGTAAAAATGAAGGTAAGGTTATGTTTATTTATAAAACAGATTTTAAGGATTTATATCGTTTTTTAGGTGTGACTGAACAAGAATATAAGCAATTACGAAAAGAAAAAAGTATTGTTGAAATTGCTAAAGTGAAAGGTATTTCGGAAGATATCGTTCTTCGTTATTTTTTAAGCAAAAAATTTGAGGCCTATGAAGCGTCATACAAAAACGGTGATATTGATTTACCGTTTATAATGGATTCCTGTATTCGTTTAAAAGATGATGTTGAATGGGAAATTAATGTAAAGAAAAGTAAAGATGGTACCCTAAAAACACAATAACAGGAGTTTTTTCGCTCCTGTTATTGTGTTTTCTTTATTAACTTTTTACTTATAGGTTGGAAATCTTTGATTTTGAAAAAGACTGTTGTTGGTAAACCTATTAAAAGTGCTAATGAATCAAATCAGTAGCCTTTTTGTGAAGCCGATACTAGGGAAACTGAAAGGAGGCGAAAAAAGCCTTCAACAGTCTCACTTCCTGGTCTACCCAGATGTTTTGAAGGCGCGCCCGGATTGAAGTTGCCCGTCAGTTCATACTTCATTGACGGTAAAGAAAACTTGGCTAGCGTCAAGTCTTTAGACGAAGACGCTAGCCTTAGTTGCACTTATGCAGATAAGGTATAATTAATAGATCTTATCTGCCGAGCAAGAGGCACGATTTGATTCTTAGCATCTTTTCTTTACAACGGCCGTCCATCTTCATCCGTTTGCAATGATTGTGTTTGGAATTTCGTCAGCAAAATAGCTAGGCGAGGCTTGGGTGAATCATATTCAAAAATAACACCTCCATCCTGCCAGATGCCATTTTCTTTTGCAAAGGAACTAGTGATAGGATCCCCTTGATTCATATGAACATTATGAATGCCTAACCCTATATCATAAGGCTCCCCGAAAATATATACTCTTGTAACTCCTGCAAGGCAAGATTCCATTAACTCAATCACATTATTTCCAGTCTCAGGTTCCCAGTATTTGCATTCATAATAGCTAAAAAAATTTTCCCTGATCCACTTTGGCAGTATCCAACAAAAAATACTGTTATTGATATGTTTATGCCGGATCACATCTAAAGCCCCAGATTCGGAGTTTGATGCCAGGGGATAAAATCCGTTAGGCTTTTCTAATAGGGGTGTGAATTTATTTCTATTTAAATTCTCGTAGTGTTTATATTGAATTTTTATGGCTGTCCTTGATTTTAGGTTAATTACACATTCATATTTCCCTGCAGGCGTATTCACGATAATATGATAATGGGGCCAACGTCCCTGGGAATCTGGGGGTTCAATAAAATGTTTGTGTACCGAACCGATGACAACTCCGTATCCATTGCTTAAAGGCATAAGGACCTCCAAATAATTAGATTATGAAAAGAGCCAGATGACACTGAATAAACGTCTAATGAGTAGATGATTGGTAATTCGGGTTAGGGGGAGTATCATGAAGAAGAAAAAATTAGCCATAGCATTCTTAAGTACGGCAATGATGGTCGGTTTACTGGGATGTAATATTGCAATCAATGAATTACTGGACCCACATCTTGTTGCACAGGCCCAGTATCCGAAAGGCGTCGCTTATGAGGATTATGAAGGGAAACAATCAGTGAAAGACAAGAATCCTGTTAGTGCTGAATATAAAACAGCACTGCAAAACTTTGCGGCTGCATCTGCCACTGAAATTTTTAGGTCAGACAAGAAATCAACTAATATAACCTATTCACCTATTAGTTTATATATGGCACTAGCTATATCTGCATCTGCTGCGAAGAATCAGACTCAGGATGAAATTCTTTCTGTATTAAATATGAAGAAGTCGGGAGTAAACCAGCTGGAGTCCCAAACGGGGAATCTTTTCAGGTTGCTTTACACAGATAATAAAGTAGGAAAGTTACATTTGGCCAATTCATTATGGTTAGCCAAAGGGATTCCTTTCAATAAGGAGTATCTTGATACAGCTACCAAAAAGTATTATGCCTCTTTATACTCTGTTGATTTTGCTGATGCAAACACAGGAGATTTGATTTCCCAATGGATTTCAGAAAATACAAATGGCTTATTGCAAGGATCCAATCGGCCAAATCCACAACAAATTTTGGCCATCATAAACACCCTTTATTTTTACGATGAATGGATGAAACCATTTTCCGAATCCCAAACGAAAAAAGATGCCTTTACTCTTGCTAATGGACAAACTGTCACCGCTGAATTCATGAATGATACGTTGTTGGGCCATAGGTTTATCCGTGGAGAAGGTTTCCTCTCTTCAAGCCTGGCATTTAAAAATGGCTCATCCATGAATTTTTATCTGCCTGACAAAGGGGTAGATGTCTATGACTTAGTCTCAACTCCTGAAAAAATTAATACGCTATTGCATCCTGCACAGGGGGAAAATGAGAAAAAACAGGGCCGGGTTGTTTTTAAAATCCCGAAGTTTACCTATGGGACAAAGCTTCCTTTAATTGATGTTTTAAAGAATATGGGAATGAAACAGGCCTTTGAACCCAATGCTGATTTCTCTAATCTAACCAGTGCAACCAGTGCTTATATATCCGAAGTGTTACAGGAATCCTATATTTCCATTAATGAAAAGGGATGTGAAGCGGCTGCTTATACGAAAATTAGTATGACTACTAGTGGACCAGCCCCATCAGAGGAATACGCTGATATGATTTTAGACAGGCCTTTTATCTATACCATTACTTCACCAGATGATGTTGTATTATTTATGGGAGTCATCAACAATCCCATTTCTGAATAAGAGAAAAGAGAAGACCTTCAAGTCAACTATTTTACTAGAAGGTGGATGAATGAGTATAAAGAAGGGCCAACAAGGAGGACTTACTGATGTCCCCGGTATTCTGGTGGGAAATGCAGAAGACGAAAGCGGTCGTACAGGTTGCACAGTGATTCTCTGTCCTAAGGGAGCTGTTCCTGGTGTAGACATCAGAGGAGGTGCCCCGGGAACAGAGTTAACTGATGCCATCCGTCCTGGAACAAGTACGGATGTAGTGCAGGCCGTCCTTCTTACTGGCGGCAGTTATTTTGGATTGGCTGCTACGGAAGGGGTAATGCACTGGCTGACTGAGAAGGGCATTGGTTTCATGACAGAAGCGGGTCCTTTGCCTGCTGTGCCTGCTGCAGTCATCTTTGACATTATTTATGCTAAAGGTGCCCGTAGACCGGACGCTAAGATGGGGTATGCCGCCTGTCAGGCAGCAAATGCAGGTCCAATATCAGAAGGTAGTGTTGGCGCTGGAGCTGGAGCAACGGTGGGGAAGATCTACGGCCGGCCCATGAAAGGTGGACTGGGAACGGCTTCCTGGACAATTCCAGGGGGTCCTATTGTGGCAGCTCTGGCGGTGGTTAATCCCCTTGGAGACGTTTGGGATCGGGGGCGGATTATCGCTGGGGCCCTTAGAGCTGATGGGACTTTTGTTAATCAAACCAGGGCAATACTTGAGGGAGAGCTCCCACCGACTGGCCCGCAAAGAAGTACCACCATTGCGGTGGTGGCCACAACGGCACGACTGACCAAGGCAGAGGCCAGCCGGATAGCAACTCTTGCCCATGATGGAATGGCTCGTGGGATTTCCCCGGTGCATCTTCAAGATGATGGAGATACAGTTTTCTGTCTCGCCACTGGTTCTGATAAAAGCGGTCTGACAGGTGATTTTGCTGTGACAGCGGTGGGTACTGCTGCTGCAGTAGTACTGGAGAAAGCGATTATTCGCGGGGTGCAAATGGCTTATAAAGGATATGTACAGCAATAGATTCATTTTAAAGCAAAACCTGTTTTCACATAATGTGGATGACAGGCTTTGCTTCTTTTTGTTCAATCTCTCTCATTAAAACTCGAAACCATGGTGTAATTGTTGTATAATAATTCCTAGAAAATCAAGACCATTTTTAATCAGTTCGAAAGAGAGTGAAATTATGGGCCGTAAGTGGAACAATATTAAAGAGAAAAAAGCATCAAAAGACATGAATACCAGTCGTATATATGCACGATTTGGAAAGGAAATATATGTAGCAGCTAAACGAGGAGAGCCTAACCCTGAGTCAAATCAGGCTTTGAAATTTGTAATTGAACGTGCAAAAACCTATAGTGTACCAAAACACATTATTGACAAAGCCATTGATAAGGCAAAAGGTGGTTCTGATGAAACCTTTGACGAACTTCGTTATGAAGGTTTCGGGCCAAATGGTTCCATGGTAATCGTAGATGCATTGACCAATAATGTGAACCGCACAGCATCTGAAGTACGTTCAGCATTTACCAAAAGTGGCGGGAACATGGGTGTAACAGGGTCTGTATCCTATATGTTTGATGCTACAGCTGTAATCGGTGTTGAAGGTAAAACTTCAGACGAAGTTCTTGAATTGCTTATGGAAGCAGATGTAGATGTTCGTGACATTATTGAAGAAGAAGAAGCGGTTATCGTTTATGCGGAACCAGATCAGTTCCATGCTGTGCAAGAAGCATTCAAAAGCGCTGGCATCACTGAATTTTCTGTTGCCGAGCTTACCATGCTTCCCCAAAATGAAATTGAACTTTCTGGAGATGGACTAGCACAATTTGAGAAGCTACTTGAGAAATTGGAAGATGTTGATGATGTGCAACAAGTCTACCACAATGTGGACTTAGGAGAATAAGATGGAATACCAAAAAGTCGCCTCTATTGAGGCGGCTTTTTTGGTTGATAAGAAATTTTGTGGAATTAGGAAAAAAAGGTAACTGAATTTTCATTTTTACTTTAACTTTATCCTTCGAATCATGATTATAATTTAATCAAAATTATGGTAAAAGGAGGGTTTTGGTATTGTGTTTCATAAGGGAACAGACAAATGGAATGATTACTTTGAACTTGGGATGTATATTCTTGCGGTAATTTGCTTTGTTTATTTTCTTATTCAGCGAATATACCCAAAGGTTTTTGAGGCGATTTTAATTGTTGCTACACTAGTTTTTATACGGGTTTTGTTCAAATTGACGAAGATTAAACTATTTCCTTTATTACGTTTTTCCATATTGTTCTTTATCTTTATTGCCATGTTTATGGCTAATGAATTTGGATTTTATGGGAAGGTACCCCATTTGGATAAAATAGAGCATTTATTTTCAGGGGTGATTCTCTGTTTTATTGGACTTTTAATCTTTAGGAAAATTAATAAAAAGGAGATAAATCTTTCACTTCATTCTGCAACGGAAGTATGGTTCAGCCTTTTCTTTTCCATGGCAATGGCTGGTTGTTGGGAAATTTTTGAGTTTAGTACAGATATGATCTTTGGACTTAATTCTCAAAATAGAAGCATTATAGATACGATGATTGATATGATTTGTGGAATCTTTGGCGCAATTTTAACTAGTTTTTATTTAAGTCAGAAAAAGGGCAATCTTAGTGCTTAAAAAAGATTTTCAACCAGTTTGTTGAGTTCATTTACATCAATAGACTCAATTTTTTCGTCAGTTAAGTTGTATTGATCCTTCAATTTTAATATGCGATAGACGCTTTCGTTTATTCTCTCTTCAGATATCGAGCCATTTTGGACTGCTTCTTTAATTCCATTGATGACATATGTAACATTGTTGAAATTGTGGCAAACCAGGAGGAGATCTGTACCAGCTTGAACAGAGGCAATGGCCGCTTCTTTTATATCATAATTTTTCAGAATGGCCCCCATGGTCATGTCATCACTCATGATTACGCCCTTAAAATTTAAATCCTCCCTAAGAAGATCTGTAATGATTTTCTTTGACATTGATGAAGGATACGTTGGATCAATTTGCGGCAATAGAATATGAGCAACCATCACAGCATCTGCATCTTTTTTTATGGCTTCTGCAAAGGGAAGAAGCTCAAAGTTTTGCAGCCGTTCTAATGAATGATTGACGACGGGCAGGCCGATATGTGAATCTGTTGCTGTATCCCCATGCCCGGGAAAATGTTTTATAACGGAAATCATGTTTTCTGATTGAAGGCCTTTCATCACTGAGATTCCCATATCAGTGACAATTTCAGGGGTAGACCCAAAAGCTCGATTGCCAATGACAGGATTTTTGGGGTTGCTATTAATATCAAGGACAGGAGCATAATTCATGTTAAATCCAAAGGCTTTAAGTTTTTTAGCGAGTGTCTTCCCAACTTGATAAGACAGGAGGACACTATTTTTATTGCCTATGGATTGGCTTGAGGGCATTTTTATAATTTCTTGAGGAAGCCTGGAAACCCGTCCTCCTTCCTCATCTACAGAAATAAATAAAGGAATGGGATTGGTGGAATTGATTTCTTTCAATGAGTTTATTAATTGTAAGGATTGATTGGCGTTTTTCAGGTTTTTGCTAAAGAGGATAAATCCACCCACATGATATTGTTTTAACAATGTATGTGTATTTTCTCCTGGTGCTTCATCTTCAATACCTGCAATCACCATCTGTCCAATTTTTTCATCCAAAGCCATAGCATTCATTTTTTCTTGTATGGGATCCATTTCAAAGCCAGGAATACAACCCGTAAGCATTATAAAGGTAATAAGAAAACAGGATAGGGATGTTTTTTTCAAATGAATCATTCCTTTTTATTTCTTCATTTCTTTATTGGATACTTAAGAAATATATGCCAGAGTAACCATCTATATCATTAGACGCAGGACAAAAGAAAAAAGCCTGAATCCGATAAAAATCGAATTCAGGTTAAAGTAAGACGCCCTCACTATTTAAACATGAGCATGTTCTGCAGCGTATTCAGGTGCTTGCATATGCATAGGAGGGAGGACAATCCATCCTTTTTCTTTATTCATGCGTAATAACCTGGCACCTAATCGTGCTTTGTTCATATGGAATGTTCCGAATAACACCGCAATGTCTTCCCGCAAGCATTGGCCCATGACAGAACTACAGGCCACTAACCCCAGTGATAAATCCCTGGTTAAGGCTCCGGCAATTTCATAATCATTCATTTTTGCCCCCGGAGGAATGCTCTCAATGGAAGCTATAGGACGATCAGGGGGTGAAGGAGGAAGACTTACCCCATTGGCTTTCAATAAATTCTCCAATTTTAAAATTTCATCTTTTTTACTTTTTAAAGTATCCTCGATAAATTTCCTAAGTTCTAGGTCACCGGCATTATTTAGGTAAATTTGATATTGTACATATAGGGCTTTCGTAGTAAATAAAAAACCCCAAACACCGGAAACTTCACCATAATGCATCGGTTGTTGACTTGCATTGTCCCCGAAAATCGACATTAAAAAACCTCCATGTCACAAGGTATTTGGGTGTTCAAAAAGAATCCCACTACTATTGTTTTCTGAAAAGGAGAAAGTCATTTATTTTTTTGTTGGGTTGAAAGGCAGTAGTTGGTGAGTAATATTTATTTTTTTAGAACAGAATAGTTTATAACGAATAAATGCGAATAGGACTAGCTATTATATGAGAACAATCTTGCCCTTATTTATCTGTTGTTTTTTCTTTTTATCTGCATGCAATGGTACCCTTGTTGTAAATGACCAAGCTGGATATACAGTTAAGCAAGCGATCCAGCAATTTGAAGAGCTAAGCCAGCAGAAAGTGCTGTTGCCTAAAGGAACCATGCCGTATAACCTGACCCCAGATTATGGATTGATTCATCATGAGGAACCCAGGTTGGATTTAATCTACATAGATAAGAAAAACCAGTCAGAAACTCTCAAGGTTTATATACAACCTGCTATTCAGGAACTCATTCAAGAACAAGGAGATCAAGAATATACCCTGAAAGATGGCACCAGAGTAATTTACCGGCCCTATTTTTCCTCGGCGTATGCCATTGAATTTCAGAAAAATGGATTAGATTATATTTTGGGACTAAGTAAACATGCTGGAAATAAAAATTTTGATCCCAGGGAATTATTAGATATTGCAAATGGACTAAACTGACATGGAACCCCCTTTCAAATTTCTACTATAATTTAGACGAAGAGGTAAAGCTTTTTTTCTTCTTTTGCCGTCTAATTTGCAGAAAGATAGAAATGAGAGAAGGGGATTGCCATCATTTCTCTAGTGAAAAAAGCGAAACAAGGCGATGAACAAGCCTTTATCCAATTGTTTCAGACTTATGAAGAAGAAATCTATCGTATGGCTTTCATTTATTTAAAGAATGCCAATGATGCCATGGATGTTGTCCAGGAAACCGCCTATAAATCATTTAAAACACTTTCTAAATTAAAAGAGCCACGTTATTTTAAAACATGGCTTATTCGTATTGCCATAAATTGTTCGATTGATCTATTACGGCAACGTAAAAAGGTTGTACCACTATTTCCTAAATACGAAGAAATCCTCTTTGTTGAGGAGGAGGAGAATGTATCCCTCACGATTTCCTTGCAGGAATTATTGAATCTATTAAAAGAAGACGAAAAAAGTGTGGTTATGTTGAAGTTTTATCAAGATTATACGCTGCAAGAAATTGCAGAAGTTTTAGATATTCCAGTAGGAACAGCAAAGACCATTCTTTATCGATCTCTGAGAAAACTGCGGAAGAAATGGAAAGGGGGGGACCATGTTGGGCAATAACATCAAACAAGAAATGAATAAAATACAAATTCCGAAAGAATTACACCAAAGAAGTGTTCAGGCTATTCTTCAGGCAAAAGAAGAAATGGTCCATGAGAACCGG
>CALNBV010000172.1 GCA_937874515.1 uncultured Paenibacillaceae bacterium
AATGTGACTGGAGTTCAGACGTGTGCTCTTCCGATCTCCTAGTGCCATTACAGCCATGATTGACCGCTTAGAACAGAACAACTATGCGGAACGGCAACGGGATGAAAAAGACCGGCGTGTGGTGTTTATTCGCATTTCCAAAGAAGGAAGGAAAGTATTAAAACAAGCGGGGGAAAAAAGAAAAGAAATATTGATTCATTATTTGCAACAACTTGAGGAAGATGAAATCACTGCTCTGATAGCCATCAATGAGAAGTTAGCTCACATTATTTCAAAGACAGATCAATAGGAGTGATTTTTTTTGCAGGATGTACAGAATACTTCAACATTAGGATTGGAGCAAGATCCACCATTGAAGCATCGTGGCGTCCTGATTGCAGGCTTGATGGTTGCCATGCTTTTCGGAGCATTGGATAATACCATAGTAGGTACTGCCTTGCCTCGCATTGTTGGTGATTTAGGTGGATTAGGCATGATGACCTGGTTGACGACGGCTTATATGTTAGCTTCAACAACCATTGTTCCTGTAGCGGGAAAATTAGCAGATTTAATGGGACGAAAAAGCATTTATTTAGCGGGATTAATCATTTTCATCATTGGCTCTGCCCTTTGTGGAGCAGCGCAAACCATGGAACAATTAATCTGGTTCCGTGGCCTTCAGGGGATTGGCGGTGGCATTATGATGCCCATGGCCATGATCATTATTGGAGATATTTTCACCGGTGCTCAACGGGCAAAATGGCAAGGGGTTTTTGGCGCCATCTTCGGCCTTGCATCCATTTTAGGGCCACAGGTTGGCGGCTGGATCGTGGATTCCATGAACTGGCATTGGGTATTCTTTATTAATCTGCCTGTGGGTATTTTAGCCATGATTCTTATTTCCATTGGCTTGAAAGGGCAACATACGAAAAAAGTGGCGAAAATTGATTACGGCGGTGTGGTGACCATGTCTGGCGGTGTGGTCAGTTTACTTTTAGCCTTATCCTTTGGAGGAACAGAATATCCCTGGGGATCCTGGCAAATTCTTGGCTTATTTTCTTTATCTGCAGTTTTATTAACACTGTTTATCCTTATCGAAGGAAGAGCAGAAGAACCCATCCTTCCCCTCTCCTTATTTAAAAATAAAACCTTTAACGTGTTAAATGGCATTGGTTTTCTTATGGCTGTAGGCATGTTCGGTGCCATTATGTTTGTCCCTTTGTTCATGCAAGGAATTATTGGTGTCAGTGCAACGGAATCAGGAACAGTGATGACTCCCATGATGATTTCGATGATTATTGCAAGTATCGGTGGGGGACAACTGGTTCATAAAATCGGAATCAGACTCCAGGTGTTCATCGGCATGATGATTATGGGTGCAGGATTCCTCCTTATGTCCACCATGGATATGGATACAACCAAATGGATGGCTATGGGCTATATGATCATTGTAGGTTTGGGCATGGGTCTGGTAATGCCTCTGCTCACTTTGGCTTTACAAGAATCCTTCCCTAAATCAGAACTTGGGGTGGTGACCTCCTCAAGCCAGTTTTTCCGGCAAATCGGCGGCACTTTTGGCATGACCATTCTAGGTGTGGTGATGAATACTCGATCTTCCCAGTTGTTGACCCAGCGTATGGTTCCTGAATTGGAGAAGTTACCAGCACAGGCTCACAGCATGGTTACCCAGTTTGAATCTATGATTGATACCAATGCCCAGGGGTTATTTTCTGCCCTATTAAATCCAGAGGCATTAAGTAAAATTTCGGAT
>CALNBV010000173.1 GCA_937874515.1 uncultured Paenibacillaceae bacterium
CTGGGAAGCCACCATTCTTTTTCCCCCTGGGAAAAAATCCTTTTTAATCCGGTTCATCTCGATCCCTTTCCTACCCCGGAAAATGTAGGCATTGGTACTTCCGTTACCATTGGACATCGAGCCAAAAAACCATTGACCCTCTCCATCCCGATTATGATTGCCGCAATGTCTTTTGGTGGCGCCTTAAGTAAAAGCGCAAAAATCGCCCTTGCAAAAGCAGCAAGCATGATTGGAACGGCCACAAACACAGGGGAAGCTGGATTGTTAAAGGAGGAACGGGAAGCCGCCTCCCTATTAATAGGCCAATATAATCGTGGCGGTTGGATGAATACACCTGATAAATACAAGCAACTAGATGCCATTGAGATTCAATTAGGCCAGGGGGCACAGGGGTCTACATACCAGCGGACCACGGCCAAAAATATTGGGGAAGACTATAAAGAAGTTTATGGACTTAAGGATGGGGAATCTACATTAATCCATTCCCGCATGCCCGGGGTGAATACTAAAGAGGAATTCATTCAATTGGTAAGGAAGTTACGTGATGAAACAGGGGTTCCTGTAGGATTGAAAATTGCGGCTACCCATCACTTAGAAAAGGAATTACAAATTGCATGTGAAGCAGAAGTAGATTTCGTCACTTTGGATGGTGCAGAAGGGGGAACCCATGGGGGATCCCCTACTCTACAGGATGATGTAGGATTGCCTACCTTATTTGCAATTTCTAGAGCATCCAAGTTTTTTGCACAAAAGAAAGTTTTCGGGGATATTAATTTAATCGCAACAGGAGGCCTTGTCACCCCCGGGCATATGTTAAAAGCCATGGCAATGGGTGCGGATGCCGTCTACATTGGCACAGCCGCCATAATGGCCATGGTAAGTGATCAAATGGTGGAAACAATGCCCTTTGAACCGCCAACAAGCCTGGTTGTTTATACAGGGAAAATGACAGACCAATTTGATATTGATAAAGGGGCAACTTCTTTATTTAAATATCTAAATGCAACGGTTCGAGAGATGGAACAAGTTTCCGTATCTTTAGGAAAAACAGCGTTAACTGATATCACAAAATCAGATATTTGTTGCCTGGATCCTTTTATTGCAAAAGCCACAGGAATTGAATTAGGCTATACCGCACCTTACGAACAAAAGGAATACTTCAAGGATATGGACAATGTTTTATACAATCCTAATGAAGCAATGAAACCCGAGGAGCCTGTGTACTTGCAGTAAAGAAAGATTAATATATAATAAAACAACCCCTTACAAAAAAAGGGGTTGTTTTATTATGATTATTTTTCTTCTACAATCACCGGGCTATTGTAAATAATAACCCGTTTTCCATTCAATTCGAATTTCACTTTACTTCCACCATTGCCCGTTTGGCTGCTGGTATCTTCAATATCAATTTTGCCTTCATAGGTTTTAATAGGTTTACCATTCATATCATAAACAGTCACCACACGCTCTAATCCAGTCCATTGAGATTGAACATCTTTAGCCTGACGCTCCAATGCAGAACAACCAGCTAATGAGCCGATGATGAATAACCCTGCAATAAATATGATTATTTTTTTCATGTTGTTTTTCCTCCCCACAGCATATTTCTCTTTATTTTTTACGATAAACTACTCCTATTGGTTTCGCAATTGTTTTATAATGCTTACATAGGAAAACAAAGGAGTTCTACACCATGAAAAAATTAGCAATTGCATTATTAGTACTTATTTTATTAGCTGTTACAAACCCTTCGAAAGAAGAATATACCGCCTGGTTGCAAGAAAAAATAGAAGCTAAAACTGAAAATTCCATTATGAAAGGCGTAGTTAGCCTTTTTGGTGAATCCATCATTGAAAATGCAACGACTACCCAGAACTTTATTATTTTTTCCATCTATAACGTATCTTTGGATGGTAAAAAGATAAAAATCCTGGGGGTATTTAAAAACTTTATTCCCATTTATTCAGCAGAAGAATGAAAGAAAACCTTTTATCTATAAATATTCTTATCGTATCAAAAAACTAAGGCTAGCGCCGGCCTAGCCTTAGTTTTTTTATTCTTTTTCATTTTATATAAAGAAAACTTGGTTGGCGTCAAGCCTTTAGTCGATGGCGGCAGACTTAGTTGCCCTTTATACTATAAGAATTTTATAAATTCTTATAGTGGAACGCAAAAAACCTCCTGTCCATTACTGGAAAAGGAGGTTTTCTTATAAAGCACTTTTCAGTGCACACTGAAAACTGAATCAGAAGAAAATAAGCACATAATTAGGTTAAGCCCTC
>CALNBV010000174.1 GCA_937874515.1 uncultured Paenibacillaceae bacterium
AGGATCAAACTCTCCAATAAAGGTAAAGTTGCCTGAACTTCAAGCTTTGCTAGCTTGTAAAAATTTAATAAATTAAGAAATTGATTAGGATCGCATTCTAGCTTTTCACTGTTCAGTTTTCAAGGAACTTTGTTGCCGCCTCATCAGCGACTAGATAATAATATCACATTCAATTTCGCTTTGCAACACTTATTTTCAAAAGAATTTTTCTTTCAAAAAACCATGTTGCCTTATTTTGTTTATGTCGCTCAGTGACGACAGGTATTAATATATCACAGTCCCGAAAAAGATGTCAACTATTTCTAATAAATTTTTTTATTAAGAATGTATTTGCTTAATTCCTTTGGGGAAACAAAGCGTCCATACATCTTAAATAGTAGTTGGTAGCGATCAACCATCGCGTTTTTAACAAGGGAATCAATACGATGGTCGCCTAAATCTAAAAGTATTTCTTCTAATTCTCTTCTTAGCAAATATTCAATTTCATTACATTCTTTCGGAGAAAAAAGAAAACCCATCATAAAATCATTTTCACCCCAAATAAATGGCATCAATATTTAAAAATAGAGTACCAATATTTGCCGTTATTTATGCAAAAAAAAAGCTGCCAGAGCACATTGCCTGGCAACAAAGAGGAAAAATTATCGGAAAGTCTCTTTAATAACGCCTAATTCATCCACATTAAAATATGCATGGAGTAATCCTGGTGTAATATAACTTTCAACAGCTGCCGCAATAATCAAAAGCACGATCACAGTACCAAATAAAAAAGGGAAATCCTTGAGGAATAATTGAACGTTGCGTTTTGTTTTTTCCCTTTTTTGCCCGAATAAAAGGCCGCTCAACCATTGAATGGCAAGAACGCCAAGTCGAATCCCTATGGCACAGGCTAAAATAATCGCCGGAAATTCAAAGATTCCATGAGGCAGTAACCCAACCGTAAAGATTCCCCACGGATTAACCCCCGCCCCTGCATACATGCTCATAAGAAAACCAATGATAACCCCATTCAAAATTAATGAAATAATTGCGTAAATTCCAAAGCTTAACAAACCAATGGCAATCATCGATATGACTGCCAGAATATTGTTCTTTAAAATAAGCAGTAATAAAGAAAAGGGATTGGTTATGTTATCAACTTGATTAACAACTCCTGACATCCTTTTAAAAACTGCCTGAACATATTCCTGAAACTGATTTTTAAAAATGAAACCAACTATAACTCCTAATAACAACAATAAAAACGAGAGGAGGATATATTTCCGGTTGTCCTTTATGATTCGATTTAACTTTTTCAACATAGCAGTTATGTCCCTCCGATATTTATTCCTTCTTTCAGCAGATAGTATTATCTTACTTAAATTCTTATACGTGTAAATAAAACTTAAGTTCCTCCATTTTATTTTTTAGGGAATATCCCTGTCCAATACGCATATTATTTTAGTGGACAAATCCAATGGGGGTGTATTAATTTGTTTTGGATCATTAACGCAAAACGCCTTAAGCAATATCTCATCATCCTCGCAGCGGCCCTTTTTGCAATAGGAATAGCCTGGGCAGAACGAGATAATATTTCTATCCTAACGTCAGGTTCAGGACCATCGGCAATTTATAAAGTTGATACTAAAGAAAAGAAAATTGCTTTAACCTTTGATATTAGTTGGGGGGAAGAACGGGCTAAGCCAATTTTGGACATCCTAAAACAAAAAGGGGTGACAAAGTCCACGTTCTTCTTATCTTCCCCCTGGAGTGAAACACACCCCGATGTTGTAAAACAAATCAAAGACATGGGGTTTGAAATTGGCTCCCACGGTCATAAGCATCAAAATTATAGCAGTTTAGACGATGGAGAAATTAAAAACCAAATTTTAAAAGCAGATACCATTCTTAAAGACCTAACGGGCACTGCACCTAAATTGATTCGGACTCCCAATGGTGATTTTGATAAACGGGTTCTTCGTATTGCAGGAGAATTAGGTTATACAGTCATTCAATGGGATACCGATTCAAAAGATTGGATGAATCCTGGAACAACACAAATTGTTAACAATGTTTTGAAAAAAGCACACCCTGGTGATATAGTATTGCTTCATGCCAGCGATTCATGTAAACAAACCCATGAAGCGCTTCCTACGATTATTGATGAGTTGAAAAAACAGGGATATGAATTTGTATCCGTTTCCGAATTGCTGGCCGGAGCAAAGATTAAAACAAAAGAAGTTAAGTAAAAGGAGATGCTAAGAATCAAATCGTGCCTCTTGCTCGCCGGCAAAGATGTTAAAAATGACGGTCACCTTCACTCCGGGCGCGCCTTCAAAACATCTGGGTAGCACAAGAAGTGAGACTGTTGAAGGCTTTTATTCGCCCTTCACTCAGTTTCCCTCGTATCGGCTCACAAAAAGGCTACTGATTTGAATCTTTAGCATCTCTGATTGACCTTTCGGTCTGATTTTGAAAAAGAGATGCAATCTGTACACCTCATACTTATAACTTCTTATTCGTTTTTAAAAAACAGGCGTAGAATGGATCTACGCCTGTTTTTCTTTACCCACTAATTTATGAAGTTGCATAATTTGCCATGTATTACATAATAAAAGTGGAACTAACATAAAAACAACTGAACGAATATTGTCTACTCGAAGCGCTGGAATCCATTCGATTGTAGTAACTACAAACATAAAGAAAATTGTAGCTACAAAGGCTGAAGGATTTGTTGCCCGTACTTTTAAATAAGCTACCCCAATAGATACCAATAAAACAATTATGGGCAATAAAATGTATGGAAGGATGGAATCGCTATTTCCAAAAAATGTATATCGCAGGTAAACCAAATCAACAAGTGTAACTAATATTAATAAACCCTGAAGGATGTTCCAAATTAAAGGGCTGCGAATCACACTTTTCACCATATAATTAATGGTTAAATAAGCGAAAAAACCCATCTGGGCAATAATGCTAAACATAAGGCCTGCAAGAATGTTTTCCGAAACACCAATGGCAAAATCTCCAAACCCATTTTTAAAAGTGGTGTTTCCAATGGCAATGCCAGTGATTAGTCCACCCAGACCACCGATAAAAAATGTAGTAAAAAATAAATAGGACCATTTCTTTAATGTCATTTAGACAACCCTCCAAAAAAACACACGTTCTTAACCCTTTGATTTTACCAATCCCCTACTAAAAAAGCCAGTCCATATCTCACCACTTATAAATCCACCTCAACCTCCACATGCTAAAAACATAAACAGAAAGGCGGTGCAATGGTGGAAAAAAGGAAAAGAAAAGGAGCTTTTTACCTTGTTCTCGCTATCCTTCTCTCCCTAACCCTTTCCGGTTGCGGAAATAAAAAGTCAATGAGGGAATCGTCTAATTATAAAGATACAAAACATATGGTCATTGATATTCTAAAAACGCCGGAGGGGAAGAAGGCCTTACAGCAAAATGCCAAGGGGGAAAGCAGTAAATCTGAGGAGTCAGGCGAATCCAGTAAGTCTGGAGAGTCCGAAGGTTCCAAAGATGAAGGAAGCAGTAATTCCGAATCAGGTAGCATGAAATCCCAGAGTAAAGATATCGAAAAAATTATTAAACAAGAAAATAAAAAACAAATGAAAACCATGTCGTCTGACCCTGAATTCCAAAAGGCAATTATCGCTGCAACAAAGACCCCTGAATTCCAAAATTCCCTGCGCATTGAAATGGTCCAAATCATGGCCCAAATGCAACAAGGACTTATGAAACCCCAAAGTGGAGAAAAGAAAAAAGGTGGTAAAAGTGGTGGCGGAGATGGCGGAAGTGATGGCGGTGGCGGCGAAAAGGGGAAAATGGGCCAATAAATCCTTACTATGGTGAAATAAAAAAACTGCTTCGATGTTGAAGCAGTTTTTTTATTCATTATTTTATTTGCATTTAGAAATAATTTTGTCTGCCAAATCCATATATACTTTACCAATAAATTCAGATTCTGCATAAATAGATGGCGCTTCACTTTTATCTGAAGGTTGGCCAATTGGAATTTCCGCTAAAACCTCAGTATTTAAGGTTTCAGCTAATTTTTCTCCACCGCCACTTCCAAAGATTGGATCATGTTCACCATCTTTATTCACATAATAAGACATATTTTCTACAACCCCAAGAATTTCATGGTTGGTTTTTATAGCCATCTGCCCTGCCCGGGAAGCTACAAAGGCAGCTGTTGGATGGGGTGTGGTTACAATAATCTCTTTGCTTTGGGGAATCATTTGGTGTACATCCAGAGCTACATCACCTGTACCTGGAGGCAAATCAAGAAGCATATAATCAAGATCTTCCCAATGTACTTCTGTAAAGAAGTTACGCAGCATTTTCCCTAACATTGGACCACGCCAAATAATTGGAGAGTTATCTTCTACAAAAAATCCCATAGACATAACTTTGACTCCAAATTGTTCAATAGGTATAACCGTGTTATCAATAACAACAGGAATCCGATTAATTCCCATCATATCAGGTACACTAAACCCATAAATATCAGCATCAATGATTCCGACCTTTTTCCCTTTTCTTGCTAAAGCAGTCGCAAGGTTTACGGTCACAGTTGATTTCCCTACGCCACCTTTGCCACTTGTTATGGCAATAAATTGGGTTTTTGATTCCGGGCGAAGCAATGGAGAAAGCTCAGATTGTTGTTGTGGCTGGCCTCCTCTAAGCTTAGCAGATAACTGTGCCCGTTCTTCATCGGTCATGGAACCAAAATGAACAACAACTTCTTTCGCACCAAGTTCCTTAATGGCATTTTCAACATCTTCTTGAATTTTTACCTTTAAAGGACATCCTTGAATAGTAAGGATAATATCTAATTCAACATTATCATTTTCAATACGAATGTTTCGCACCATGTTTAATTCAACCACACTACGATGCAATTCGGGGTCTTCTACATTTTTTAATGCTTCAAGCACTTTCTCTTCTGTTATCATGTATTCCACCTCTTTTTTCTGCCTCTGTCCTAATCTCTTCACATCTTTTTAATTATAACAATAACTATCTCAACATTGAAGTTATTGTGGAGCCTTTTCCCCGGAATAGAAGCGAAGAATTCCCTGGTAAATGGCATTAGCCATTTGTTTTTGATACGTTGAGCTGGCTAATTGTTTTGCTTCATTACTATTTGAAAGAAAACCCACCTCTACTAGAACCGATGGTATTTCTGCAGTTTTTAAAATGTAAACATTATTAATCCGTTTCGCCACTCGATCCGTATTATTAAGCACCCGTTTAATTTCATCTTGGATTAATTGGGCAGCGTCCCCAGATTGTTTTATTCCCGGATGATAAAAACTTTGTGCTCCATAATATTTTGTGGAAGGAAACGCGTTTAAATGTATACTTAACAAGAAGTCTGCATTACTATCCTTTACCATTTGTGCCCGCTTTAGTAAATCTTCTGTTTTTCTCTTGCTTAACCCTTTCGTTTCCGGGTTCGCTAAGTCTGTATCCGTTTCTCTAGTCATAACAACAAAAGCTCCCGCTTCTTGTAAAAAGTCCCTAAGATAAATGGACATGGGCAGTGTTACGTCTTTTTCCATCTGACCCCCGTTACTCTCTGCACCCCCATCCACTCCTCCATGGCCAGCATCGATTACAATAATTTTTCCTGATAAGGGAAGAGACCAAACTGACCATGATTCATCAATGGGATTCTTATATGTAAACAGGATGATCAGGGTACCCAATGCAATGAACCATAACCATATCTTCATCCGTTTCAATTGCTCCACCCCCAAGAAGAATTGTACGGTAAAGAATATGGTACAACCTGCCCTTTTATGACCCATTCTGACTTTTCATTAGAAAACGTGACTTCAGAAAAAAGGACCCTGTTTTTCACAGGACCCCTTTATAGTAGTCTCATTTTCCTTTGTTTAATGCCATATTGAATTCCCTCAAGAAGCCAGGAAGCTGCAATTTCTTCTGCTAAAACGAAAATTCCATGCAATTCCCAATCATCGATATATTGATGGAGATTCGTTTGAGTAGCCATGGCAGGAATTTTATACAGGTTATATTCAAGGGTTTTTTCGATTACTTCATCCTGATCTTCACCCATCATGCAGCGGCGACTGGCATCTACACCCAGAACAAAATAAAGAAATAAAACGTCCATAAAAAAACCATCCACTAAAAAACGTTGGAGTAATGACATATGGCTGATGGACGGTGTAATAAACTCCTTGTAATAGGTCTGTATTTTTTTACGGTCAATCCCCTTAAGGAATTTAATTCTTCTTTCTTCATTTCGAATTTTTGCATAGTTAGTTAAAGAAAAAACATTATCTTTCACCTGAAAATCCCTACTTTCAAGTAGCCCCCTCATACTCCCGGGTCCCTTTATAATCCAGCCAGTTGTACATAATGTTGCGAATTTGTTTCCTCCGAGTGACTAATAATTGTTTAATAAATTCTTTTTCCTGCTTTTTTATGGTTCCTTTTGGGGCTTCCTCAATCGCCATTTCAATTTCACGATTGGACAAATTCTCTATTTTCTTAATCATGGGTTCAATATTGGCAATTGAACTTTGCAAACGCAATAACCCACGGGGAACATTGTAAAATCTCCATAATTTTTGCCAGAGTGGACCATCCCATGGACCCCGTTTCCATTTCCGCGGAGATCCATATAAGGTGTGGCCATGATCAATCAAGTACCATTTATATTTTTCCCAGGAATCGTTACGATAAAGAATGAGGTTTTTTCCAGGTGCCCGATCAATGTTGGTAATCCAGGCATCAAATACAACCAGTTGACTCAGCAAATCCACCTGTTCTACATGCCTTTCTGGTTCTTTCCACACAGAGGCAGATGCTTCATACCAGGTCATTACTTCATTTGCATCCTCAACCAAAGAGACAATGCCTTTTTGTTTCT
The DNA here is from genome assembly GCA_937874515.1 of uncultured Paenibacillaceae bacterium. Lineage (GTDB taxonomy): Bacteria > Bacillota > Bacilli > Aneurinibacillales > Aneurinibacillaceae > CALNBV01. Next base: position 6,905 of record CALNBV010000174.1, read on the forward strand.
TACCCTTCGGTCCAAGAACGGACGCATATTCTAACTGGGCCATGGGAAACCCTAAACTTCGGGCAAGGGCAGCTGCAATAAATTCATTGGCAATCATCGTTCCAGAGTAAAACCAATGCTTAAGGGTGGTATATTTAAAATATCCCTTTTGTCCCTTATCATTTTCCACCATCCATACGATTCCCTGCTTTTTATTTTTCCAGGTTCTCTCCAAAATCCACACACTTTTCATATCATCCCTCCCATTACTTTTCTATACTCCTCGGCTATGGTTTTCCAGGTATATTGCCTGGCTAATACTAATCCATTTTCAACTCGAAGAATCGTTACATCAGGTCGGCTCCACATGCGATAAATGGCGGAAGCAATGGATGTTGAATCAACCCCCTGAATGATTTCTGCTACATGTGGTGATACAAACTCATCCATCCCCCCCACACAAGTAGACACAAGGGGTACGCCGCTGGCCAGGGTTTCTAAAGCCACTAATCCAAAAGATTCACCTGTACTTGGCATCACCACAGCTCCCAGTGTGGGAAGGAATTCCCGTAGTTCCTCATGTTTGATAAATCCATGCCAGAAAACCTTTGATTCCAGTTGATGTTCTTTTACCACCGTCTTTAATCGGTCCATGTACTTTTTTGTTCCGCTTCCGTAAATATCCAGGGTAACTAGTGGATTGGCGTTAATGAGCATAGGCAATGCTTCAATAAACTGGCGTATTCCTTTTGAAGGAAGGATACGCCCAATAAACGCCAATTTATAAAAGGGGGGCGAGCTTATTTTCTTGGGGAAGGGTTTGACACCATTTTGAATGACAATGGTTTTCCCTGTAATATGGGGATAGGCCTTTGATATTTCACTTTTCATCCAGCCACTAGGGACAACCACCTTATTGGCCAGGTTAAATAGACGGATTTGTTCTTTTTCCATGGCAGTTCTTTTCTTTGAAGTTTCTAAACAAATAAGGGAATGGCAAGTATAAAGGACGGGCACTTTTAATTTCTTAAAAAAAGCAACCAGGGTACCATATTGAACGCTATGTATATGAATTAATTCTGGAAGGTGGAGACCGGCTAGTTTTAACTTCTTCCATACTTTTTGCGGCTCTTGTAGCCACGAACGGGGAATGCGAATAACCCCAGGTAAGGTTTTTGTAGAAATTGACCATGTTTTCCCTGTTGTTAGTACAACCACATCCGTTCCAGCAAACTCCCCTAAACACCGGGATAACTGGGTAGCAACAACACCCAGGCCACCTATAATATGTGAAGAGTATTCTTGCGTCATCACCCAAATACGCATGCCCTAAATTCCCCAGTTCCCCCTTCTTTTTCTTAGGAGTTTTCTCTATATCCTATGTGGTTTCCAATGTTTTCGCCAATGTTTTAACATGAAGGGCTTTCCCCCATAAGATAAAGAAAGGAGGAAAGAACTATGAAAATTATTGTCGTTGCTCCCCCGGCTTATCCCGTTTCCCCGAAAACAGGAGGATCTGTAGAAATCTCTCTGTACCAAATTTCCCATAGGGTTTCAACAATCCACCAGGTTACCATTCTCAGTCGCAATAAAAACAAACTTCCTCCCATTACAAAGAAAGGCCAATTTACCATTGTTCGTTTCCCAAAAAAGGAGAAATATATTAATCAAATGATTTCCTTTACCGGGAAAAATGAGTTTGACATTATTCAGGTGGAAAACCGCCCTGCTTTTGTTGTTCCTCTGCGAAAAAAATTCCCCCATAAAAAAATTCTTCTGGTTCTCCATTCCTTAACCTTTATGAAAAAATTAAAAAAGGAACTGCAAACAGAAATTATCAAAAAGACCGATGCCATTCTATGTAACAGCGAATTTATCCGTAACGAGTACATGAACATATTCCCCGCTGACGCCCATAAATTCCATACCATTTACCTTGGAGCAGATTTGGATCGCTTCCGGCCTCCTTCCCTGGAAGAAAAATTAAAGGAAAGAAAAAAATATAGTGTCGAGGATTCTTTTAATGTGTTATTTGCAGGACGAATCATTCCGGGAAAAGGAGTTCACCTTTTAGTAAAAGCAGTGGGAACATTAAAGAATAAATACCCATATATTAAATTAATCTTGATAGGACCTTGCTTAAATAAGAATTATCGCACCCTTCTTGAACAGGAAGGAAAAAATGCCGGGATTGACATTCGTTTCATCGGTTCCATTGAACCATCTGACATGCATCGCATGTATTGGCTTGGGGATTGTTTTGTTCTCCCCACCCAGTTTCACGAAGCCTTTGGTCTGGTTAATATTGAAGCCATGGCTAGCGGCCTTCCTGTGATTGCTTCTAATCGAGGAGGAGTTCCCGAAATTCTCCATTCCGAAAGTGGAATTCTTATAGAGGATTATCAAAATGAGGAAGCTTTCAGACAGGCCATTGAACAAATAATCCGCTTCCCTTCCCAAAGAAGAGAAATGGAGAAAATAGGATTAGATCGAGCACAGCATTTTAGTTGGGAAAATGCCGCCCAACGGTACTGTCATTTTTATGAACAGCTTATTATTTCTACATAAGGGGTTTCTTTGAATGAATACTGAGTACGTGGGAATTTTACTTAATAAATCAATATGTAATGGAATACAACAGGGAATAAACATTAGGGAAGCCATTCATCTTTATGATGAAATAGGCACAAAATATGGACTCATCCCCTGTTATTTTTCCCCGTCTGATTATTCAACAAAGAAAAATCAGGTGTATGCCTTCATACGTACGGGAAATGAATATAAAAGAAAATGGATTCCTGTACCCCGGGTTATTCATAATCGGACCCTTCATCAAACACAAACAGAGAAAAATGTGTTAAGCCAATTAGAAAAACAAGGATCTATTCTTTTTAATCGGCAAAATCGTTACAACAAATTATGGGTGCACCGAAATTTATATAAAATTCCTGCCCTTCGCCCCTATCTTCCAAAAACCGTGCCTGCTACCTTACAAAACCTGCAAAAAATGATGGAGGAATTCCCATCTCTCATCTTAAAACCAGTCATTGGCAGCCTGGGAAAAGGAATTATGCGTCTTTCCCAGACCAATCATAGGTGGCTTCTTTCTTATCCTGCGGCAAACAAGAAAAACCCTCATTTAATCCGAGAGTTTTTTACAGATTCTATTCCTCTTCATATTACAAAAACCTTTAACCAGAAATCCTATATTATTCAAGAGGAAATACCCATTGCAACCTATAAGGGTAGACCCTTTGATTTGCGGGTATCGGTGCAAAAAAATGAACATAGCTTTTGGCAAGTTACAGGCCTTATTGCAAAGGTAGCACGACCTGGCCATTTTCTCTGCAATGTTGCCCAGGGTGGGAAAGTTTATCTTCTTGAAGATTTATTAGGGACTTATCCTAACTTGAAACGTGATACCGTAAATGACAATATTTCAAGGCTTTCCTTAACTATAGTGCAGGAATTAGAGGAACATTTGCCCGGTTTAGCGGATGTGGGGTTAGATTTGGCCATTACCAGAGATGGTTTTCCCTATTTCATTGAGTGTAATGGCAGAGACCAGCGATATAGCTTTCTTAATGGGGGAATGGTGGACACCTGGAAACAAACCTATTTTAACCCCATGGGTTATGCCCGCTTTTTGTTGGATTACGAGGAGTAGGACACTAACTAGACCTTACGATCAAGGGTTAAAACGTGGAAAGTTTATTCTCAATTATCCTATTTCAACAACAATCGGGTAGGAGGGGGTGACTAACCCCTCTCCTCTCACACCACCGCTCATGCGGTTCCGCAACGGTTCGGTTTCAGTAAATCTGGTGTTCACCTTACCTGGTTGAGAGCCTTTTACTTAAAAATATTTACTTTTTAATAAGCAGTCCAGGCACCATCTGCAGTCACTACAGTGCCATTAATAAAACTGGATTCCTCAGATGCAAGGAATAAAGCCACTGCTGCAATTTCTTCTGGTTCCCCTGCCTTAGGATTTATCCCTTGCCCTATGGCTGACCTTTGCATTCCAAACTCATTGGGTTGATTAATTGTATTACCAATATTGATTTTAACAGCACCTGGAGCAATTGCATTGCAACGGATTCCCTTTATCGCATAATGAAAACCAACATTTTTTGTTAATCCTACTACTGCATGTTTAGATGCAGTATAGGCTGCACCTGCTCTAGATCCAAACAAACCACCTACAGATGCAATATTTATGATAACTCCGCTCTCTTTTTCCAAGAAAATAGGAAGTGCTTTTCTAATGGCACGCATAGGTCCAGTTGTATTAATCGCAAATACTCTTTCCCATTTCTCGTCAACGATATCAGCAACTGGTTCGAAATTATCCATAATCCCTGCATTGTTGACTAAAATATCTAAGGTCCCATAGGCATTGACCGTAGTATCCACTAAGTTTTGTATATCCTCTTCTTTTGCTACGTTTGCTACAACTGCTATAGCCACTCCACCAGTTGAAGTAATTTGGTTTACAGTAGCATTAGCAGATTCTATATTGATATCAGAGACAACGACTTTTGCCCCTTCCTTCGCGTATAAGGTGGCAATAGATCTTCCCATCCCAGAACCAGCGCCTGTTACAATTGCAACTTTTCCTGCAAGTCTCATGATTAATTCCTCCTTGTTTTGAATGCGTCTTCAATTGCCTAATTAAGAGAATATTTGAAAAATAGTCCCTTCTCTTTCTGTAGTATAATTAATTTACATGTTTATAAACAATCAGCAAATAAACAAGGTTTTGTTCATTATTAAACATCTTTTTTATTTTTGTTCAATATTAGGAAAATAATGAATAAGGGTGTTAAAAAATGTCCCATAAAGAACTAGTACAAGATAAACGAATAAAAAGAACAAAAAAGTTATTAAAAGACTCTCTCTTAGTCTTATTAGAAATAAAAAGCCTTAAAGAAATTACAATCACGGATATTGTGCAAAAGGCTGAAGTAAATCGAGGTACATTTTACAAACATTATCAATACAAAGAAGACCTATTAGAAGAATTAATTGATGATGTGCTTTATGATTTAACCCAATCCTATCAAGAACCTTATCGTAATCTAGAAACCTTCGACATAAAAAACTTAACTGCGTCAGCAATTAAAATATTTCAACATGTGTATCTGTATAAAAAGTTCTATGAAATTATTATTAAATACAATGTGTTGCCTGGTTATCAGGAAAAAATATGCAATGTAATTAAAAAGTTAACCATACAGGATTTTTTAGATTACCGGGAAAACAATCATATTAATACAGACATGTATGCCAGTTACCACGCTTACGCCATTTTGGGAATGATCATTGAGTGGGTAAATGGCGGGTTAAAATACTCCCCAGACTATATGGCCGAACAATTGTTAGAAATAATTAAACAAAACGAGATTAATAAAGTTTATCACGTTAAAAGGACCCCAAAAGGATGAAGGTAAGGTCAACAACCATCGAACTAACATCATCTAAAGTAACATTTATATCATGTTGACCATGCTTTTTTTAATAGCTGAACACCTTCCTGTATTTCATCAAAAGAAAGACTGCCAAAACCAAGCCTTATCATCGGTTCATCAGGATATTCGCGAACAAAAAAAGGGGATGTCGGATACACTTTCACCCCATATAAAGCAGCCTTCTCCATGAGCCATTGTTCCGAACGATTCAGATGTACTTTGATTAATAGGTATAAACCCGACTCCTCGCCGATAATGGAGATGCGGTCTTGGAATTGATTGTGTAATTCCCATACTAGGTGACTTACTTTTCGTTTATATACAAGACGCATGCGTTTAATATGGCGCATCCATTCCCCCTCTTCCATAAATTTAGCCATGGTTAGTTGGCTAAAAAGGGATGTGGTGTTCTCAAAATTAAGAAATTGCCTTTTATAACGGTGTAACAGGGTTGGTGGCAACACCATGTAGCTTAAACGGATGCCTGGGAGAAAGGATTTGGAGAAGTTCCCTAGATAAATCACTCGTCCTGAATCAATGGAAGCCAGTGCGGGAAAGGGTTGTTGGGTATAGCGAAACTCACTATCATAATCATCTTCCATAATATATCCATCCCTCGTATTGGTCCAATGAATAAGCATCTGCCTTTGTTGAATGGACATGCTTACACCCAATGGACAATGATGGGAAGGAGTGACATAGATTAGGCGTGATTTCATTTGAGCCAGTGTTGAAAGATCAAAACCATCTTCATAAATGGGCAATGTCTCAAAGGTAAAATGGTGAAGTTGAAAAGCTTCCCTGACTCCATCATATCCCGGGTCTTCTACCACCATGCTGTGAAATTCATCCTTGAGGATATGGCCTACATTGACCAGCAATTGTTGGGTGGTACTGCCGATAATAATGGCATCTGCCTCTGTTTTCACTCCACGGGATTGAAGTAAATAGGCGGCAATCTGTTCACGCAAACATACTTCTCCAAAGCGTTCCCCGTATTTAAAGCTTTCCTTTAAGGACAAAACCTGATTGCCTATTCTCCGCCAAATTTTCAATGGAAATTGGTCTTGATCCACCGCACCTGCACGAAAATCAATATGTATTGGTTGGGCTACCTCCGATGATTGGTTGAAATTTTGTTGATTTATCCCTTCATGAAAGAAATCATGTTCTACTTCATTGGCAAAATACCCTTTTCTCCCTTCACTGCGTATATAACCTTCCGCCACAAGTTGTTCATAGGCCGTTAAGGTTGTATTGCGGCTTACTTGCAGAGATTCTGCCAATTCACGGATCGAAGGTAACTGTTCATCAGGGAGAATGTCCCCTTGTTCAATATAGTTTTTAAATTGCTCGTATATTTGTTTGTATTTAGGAGTATCCTCATTCAACGCAAAAATGGTAGTAATCAATGAATTTCCTCCTTTGACATGTATATTTGTTGGAAATTGTACCTTTTTAAATGTCAATTAATATTCTACTATATATTTTATGAAAATTCTAAATTTTAGGAGGAGTACATAATGAATTACGAATTCCTGCTTTGTACCATTGAAAATAAAGTAGCCCTTGTAACCATCAGTCATCATCCAGGCAATAAATTAAATACACAAGTCTATCAGGAACTCACTAAATTAATGGAGGAATTAGAAGCCGATGCAAATGTACAAGCCATCATCATTACGGGAGATGGTAATGAAGCCTTTGTAGCCGGGGCTGATATTGTTGAAATAGCGGGGTTGGACACTGTAGGCATGATGGATTTAACCCAAATCACCAGAATTGCTTTCTCTAAAATTGAAAACCTAAGAAAGCCAGTCATTGCTGCTATTAACGGTGAAGCTCGCGGTGGGGGTTTTGAGCTGGCATTAAGTTGTGACTTGCGCATCGCCTCGCAAAATGCACAATTTGCCTTTCCTGAAATCAATTTAGGGGTGATTCCCGGAGGCGGTGGGACACAGCGCATCCAAAAAGTTGTGGGACAGGGAACCGCTAAAGAGTTATTGTATTTTGGCGAAATCATTGATGCGTATCGTGCTTATGAGTTACAAATTGTCAACAAAGTGGTTCCCCAGGGTGAACTCTTGTCCACAGCGAAAAAATGGGCAGAAAAGCTGGCACAAAAAGCTCCTGTTGCCTTACGAATGATGAAATTAGCAGTAAACACCGGTTCTAATGTGGACCTGGAGTCCGCCTTAACCATTGAAGCCACCTGCTATGATGGCGCCTTTGCCACAAAGGATTGCAAAGAAGGGATGGCCGCACGCCTTGAAAATAGAAAACCAAATTATATAGGCAAGTAACATCCTATGGAGAAAGAAACGGTTACCATTGTTAGACCCAATACAGCATTCAATTATGGTTATATCATTGTCGCTTTATCCTTTATTGCTATGTTTGCCTCTATGGGAATACGTGGGTCCTTTGGCACCTATGTAACAGGTTGGGAACAAACTTTTTCTGTGAATCGGGTGTGGGTTAGCATCGTATCCTTTACCAGCCTTGTGATTTATGGAATTAGCATTATCATTGCTGGGAAACTAACAGATAAAATCGGGCCACGAAAAGTATTAACAATTAGCATGGTTTTGATCAGTATCTGTTTGCTCGGTTCTTTTTTCGCGACAAACATTTGGCACATCATGCTTTTGTATGGATTGATTGGCTCCATTGGGTTTGGCTTTGCCTCCAACGTGACTGTTTCTGTTGCTATTGTAAAATGGTTTAAAGAAAAGAAAGGGTTCATGATTAGTATTGTCGTGGTTGGCATGGCTGCAGGTCCAATGATTTTCGGTCCGTTAAATATGTATTTAATGGAACAAATGGGGTGGAAATCAACCTTTAGTCTTTACGGATTCATTTTCGTCCTGTTATTCATACCTTTATTCGCCCTTTTTTATCGTGACTCACCTAAACAAGATGCCTCCATTGAAAAAAAGGAGACTGTAGTCCACAGGAATCTAAAGGAAAAAGGCTCTACTTATTCTATACTGAGCTTTCCCCTCACCTGGGTGCTCATTATTGTTTATTCCATTTGTGGTTTTACAGATGTGGGGCTGATTTATACCCACTTCGTTCCCTTTGGGGAAAACCGTGCATATTCATCTGGCATGATTAGCCAGGCATTGCTGATTTATGGGATTTCCAATATTGTTGGAACCCTTACCGTCGGTTATTTTACTGATAAATTGAGGCGCAGCTGTTGGCGCATTCGTTCCAGGCCTGCTCTTCACCTTTACAGCTAATTATCAATCAACCTTATGGCTCAGTGCCCTTTTGTTAACATTAAACGTACTGGTTTTCATGAAAGTAAAGGAACAAAAGAAGATTATCTTATAGTTGTGAACCCGTTATATTCTCTAGTGAATGTAACGGGTTTAATGTTGGTGGGGATGTGGCCCTTCACTTTCTGGGCAGCAAAGAATCGAATCTCCGTGTTTATGGGATTTTGTTTCTATTTGAATGGTAACATGCCTAATGCCAAGGTGCTCTAAATTATGTTCTATTCTGTGTAATAACCCTTCACATTCATTAATTGTGATATCTTCTTTAACGACCATATGGCATGAAAGAGCAACTAGCCCACTGGTAATGGTCCAAATGTGCAAATCATGGATCGTTTCAACATTCTCTTCTTTTTGAATGGTCTTGATCACGTTTTTCACATCTATATTTTTCGGTGTACCCTCCATCAAAACATGAATTGCCTCTTTCGTTACATAAAACCCGCTCCGCAAAACCAGTATAGCTACGATTAGACTAGCCAGAGGGTCTGCCCAACCCCATCCAAAAAATATCATAAGTAATGCGGCAATAATTGCCCCAAATGATCCTACTATGTCACTAATGACATGGAGGAATGCTCCACGCATATTTAAGTTTTCTTCTGTATCCCCGCCAAACATCATAATCCAAGCGACTAGTAAATTGATTAATAACCCAATAGAACTGATTATAAGCATTCCTGTGGTTGCCACTTCAGGTGGATTGGCAAATCGCTGGATGGCCTCATAAAAAATAAATATGGCTACTCCAATTAACGTCATGCCATTTAATACAGCAGCTAAGATTTCAAAACGTTTGTACCCGTATGTCTTACTATAGCTAGCAACGTTTGCGCTTACTATAAAGGCAATGAGTGCAATTCCTAATGAAAAGGAGTCGCTTAGCATATGTCCGGCATCTGATAAAAGAGCCAAACTATTGGTTACATAGCCCCCAATTCCTTCAACAATCATGTACCCTGTTATAATTAAAAATGAAATAAACAAGGTTTTTTTATTTGCACCATGTGTATGATTATGGCTGTGATTATGGCTATCTTTATGGCTATGTGACATTTAACATCCCCCCACACGTGTATTTTACCCAGGTGTCTATTTTAATTATGGGTCGCATGTTCCACTGATTGTTTGAGTAAATTCATAATGTGCTCATCATCAGTTGAATAAAATAAGGTAGTTCCTTCCCTTCTAAACTTTACCAATCGGAGGTTTTTCAAAAAACGCAATTGATGTGAAACGGCTGATTGGCTTAAATCCAATAAATTGGCGATATCATTGACAGAGTGTTCACTTGAACAGAGTAAATATAAAATGCGAATACGTGTCGGATCGCTCAACGCTTTAAAGGTTTGTGATACAACAAAAAGGGTTTCTTCATCCAATAAATAATTGTTTTCCATATCCATTCCTCCAAACTAGCACTACATATGCATATATGAGGAAGTATTCATATATATGCATGTTATGTTCTTTTTGTTCCCCTGTCAATTGATATAAAAAAAGACTCCCATCCAAAATGATTGAGAGCCTTTCTATAATAAGTCTTTTACAGTATTTGCGTTTGAAGTAGGCATTGGCTCCAAGTTATTTTGAATAAAGAAAATAATATCAATATATATTGCTGTCATTTCATGAGGGGTTTTATCTAAACCATTTCGAACCCATTGTTCAATTAATCCTAAAAAAGCAGACGTGATAAAGGATAAAAAGTATTCCATTGGGACCTTTAAATTTGCAATGAAGCTTTCATTTTTCTGTAAATTATAATGCACTTTTTCTGAAAAGGCATCTCTAAACCGAATGTGAAAACCTGCTCTGCCGTGATCACTTAAAAATATCTTTAATATTGGCGATTGCATTTCAATAAAGTTGAATAATTTAGCAGCTAATTGCTCTTGTTCTTTTTTAAGCGTATGAATAGATGAATAGCGTGATTGCAATTCATCTATATGATTTCCTAAATCCGCAAACAACTGCTGCTCTATTTGATCTAGTAAATCGAATTTATCTTTATAGTGCAAATAAAACGTCCCGCGATTTATTTTTGCTGTTTTTGTAATGTCCCCTATGGTAATCGATTCAAAGGATTTATTCTCTAAAATTCGCATAAATGACTTTTGAATACTCTGTTTTGTTCTTCGATTTTTCTCCATATAAATACTCATATAAATCACCTTCTTTTTAAAATCCAACAACCTCTCCATTTCTGTTGATTGCTTTTACATTCTCCTAGATTATAAAATAATCACTAACCACTAAACAATATGTTGAAAATTGAGAAAGGAGAAATTCATTGAAATTATTTAAAGATAAGTTAGCATGGGCTGCTCCCATTGCTGTAATATTAATTATCGCCCTATTCTCGGTAAATTTATTTGCTCAAGGAGACCCTAAAGTAAGGAATTTACCAGTTGCACTAATTGTAAATGATAAAGGTGTACATGTAGATGCTGTAAAATCAGCTGTTGAACAAATGAGTAAGGGCACAAATGGTGAAGAACCGATGATAGCTTTTACACAGGAAAATGAAAGGGATATTGAAGTTCTATTTAATGATAAAAAATATTATGCAGCATTGGTAGTACCTAAAGGCTTTAACGATAGCTTACAAAACGCTATGACAAAAAATAGTCCAGCAACTTTAAAAATTTATATTAACCAGGGCTTTAACATGACAGGTGCAAACTATGCAAAAACTGCTCTAAGCACCTTAGCCTCACAATTAAGCAAACAATATTCTGCAAGCTTCATCAAGCAGAACGGTGATCAAAAAGTTGATGCTAACCAAGCAGCTGTATTAATTAATCCAATTGTTTATGAAGAAAAAGTATTTAATAAGGTTACCACCTCTACTGCAAACGGTAGTGCTCCGACCTTAATGGCGGTGCCTGCCTGGGTAGGTGCATTAATTGGTGGTTTCATTTTATTTTTATCAACATCTAACATTTTGAAAAAGGAATTGTTAACGCGTAAACAAACATTACGCCTAATGGGTAGCCAAGTTTTATTTGGCGTTATTATTGCCCTATTTTCAGGCTTTACCGTTGCAACGTTAGGCTTAATCGCTGGTATCAATATGCCTAACTACTTCTTAGTTGGTTCATTCGTATCCTTTGCTGCATTATGTTTCTTCTTTTTAATATCAGCTGTTACTGCATGGATTGGCAAACCAGCCATTACTTTATTCATGGTCGTTATGCTGTTAGGTATGGGTGTTCTAATGATGCCAAAAGAAATGCTTCCTAATTTCTTCGTAACATTCATTCGCCCTTGGATTCCTATTCGCTTTGCTAGTGATGGTTTACGTGAAATTTTCTACTTCGGTAGTGGCTTCTACACTGGCCAATCTTTCAACATTATTTTAGGAATTGGTATTACAGGTTTAGTGACTTACTCGCTTTCTATTTTTAAACCAGTACGTGTTAAAACACATACTGCTCAATAAAAGCATAAAAAGTCCTTGCCTAAAAATGAAGGGGCTGTTGCAAAACGAACTGAATAGTTCGTAAGCAACAGCCTCTTTGTCTGAGTATTATTAAACTTAATTGTAGTCACCCTCTATATGAAATGCGTGGATTTAAATAAATATTCCCTCAAGAAAAGCATCAGTAATTGCAAAAGTTTTAGGTCGTTGTTTAATTAAATGAACAATTTGGCGCTCTTCGAGTTCAGCCATAACCTTGTTTATCTTATGCGCTGTTACACCTAAGACTTGAACTAATTCTGCATTTGTTAATAATCTACTTTCTCCAGCGAATACCATTATATCAAGTTGTATATGGAGTACCTTCTTTAGCAAATTATCATTAGTCCAATCTAGACCCTTAATGTATTCTTTGATTCGTTGTGCTTTAGCTAAACCAAGCTGTATATCCTCTATTATTGCCTTTTGACCAGAGCTTAAAAGTTCTAACATATCAATCAAATAAAAAGTAAGCTCCCCTTTATCATGAGGATTTGAAACATTCTCTAAAGCTTTATAATATTTAGGTTTATCATTGTTAATAGCATAAGATAATGTAATAGCCGAGTAGCGTTCTAACTTTCTGGAGACATAGCTACATACCATCAATCGGCCAGTTCTTCCGTTGCCATCGTAAAATGGATGTATATATTCGTAGTAATAATGTGCAATCATGTACTTGTACAAATCAGGAATCTCTGAAGTGTTCAAAAAATAAATAATCTCTTTTAACTTTTCTATAATTTTAGACTCCGACTCAATTCCTCTATGCGTAACCTTTGCACCATCAGTTACACTGATATCCTCTGTTCTAAAATATTTCCCATCAGGTTGTTTATTTTTAGGTATCTCATCAGCAACTAGTTCATCATATAGTTTTCTAAAATCCTCAATTGATCGAATGGGTTCTAATTTATTAATATAGTTATAAGTTTTCATCATACCTAAAAAACGCTTTTTAGCTGTTGCTTTAGTGTCGTGGACGTGCTCTAAAACATTAGACAATTCTTCTTTCGTACTTCTAATCCCCTCTATCTCATTATTGCTTTGAGCTTCATTGATAATTAATTTATAGAAATAAGGTTCAACTACAAATGGGGGTAATTTGGCCACAGCTAGCTGAATGGTACAACTGTTAGTTAATACTTCTTCATACAGCTTTACCAATTTATCTATATTAACAAAAAATAAAGTTTCTTCTTGATTCATCACTTTTTCTTTTCTGAAAGGTCTAAAGCTTAGATTTGTCTTATAGGAACCATAGCTATTTATCCTTTTTTCGTACTCTAAAAGATGGGTTTTACTATCCGTTTTATAAAAAATCTTAGATAACTTATCATATTCCAAACGAATCCCCCCCTTAATTAAAAATATCGTCAATTTTTAAATTAATAATACCCTAGCTTAAAATGAAATTAAATAATTAGGGACTTTTTTGTAATAAAAATATCTTTTTGTTTTGCGGGTGAAATGGATTTTAACCCATAAAAAAAGCCCCCAACCAAAGTGGTTGAGAGCCTTGTAAAAACGTAAGTATATTAACGTTTTGAGAACTGAGGTGCACGACGAGCAGCTTTAAGACCGTATTTTTTACGTTCTTTCATACGAGGATCACGAGTTAAGAATCCAGCAGATTTTAAAGCTCCGCGAAGTTCTGGATCTGCTTCAAGAAGAGCGCGTGAAATACCATGACGGATAGCGCCTGCTTGACCAGTGTAACCACCGCCGATAACATTTACGAGAACATCGTATTTGCTAATGGTTTCAGTTAAAACAAGTGGTTGTTTAACGATTAATTTTAAAGTTTCAAGGCCGAAATATTCGTCCATTGAACGTTTGTTGATGATGATTTGTCCATCGCCTGGTACTAAGCGTACACGTGCAACAGAGTGTTTACGACGACCAGTTCCGTAGTATTGTACTTGTGCCACGATTTTCCCTCCTTCTTCCTAACCGCGCAATTCCCATTGCTCGGGTTGTTGTGCTTGATGAGGATGTTCAGTTCCTTGATATACGAACAATTTGTTTCCTAATTGACGTCCAAGACGATTATGAGGCAGCATACCCTTTACTGCAAACTCAATAACGCGTTCTGGTCTAGTAGCCAACATTTGGCCAGCAGTAGTAACTTTTAAACCACCTTGATAGCCAGAGTGACGTACATATTTTTTATCGTTTAATTTGTTGCCGGTTAATTTGATTTTCTCCGCGTTGATTACGATTACGAAATCGCCAGTATCAACATGAGGAGTAAATTCTGGTTTCATTTTTCCGCGGATGATGGCGGCTACCTCGCTTGCAAGGCGACCGAGGGTTTGGCCTTCCGCGTCGACAACATACCATTTACGCTCAACTTCGTTTGGCTTAGCCATGTATGTGGTGCGCATTTAATTTCCCTCCGATACACGTTTGTTTTCTTTGAATGTTAATCACTAAACTTAAAACCTACTTACCTGTATATTTTAATTTCCGACATTGTGGGGCAAAGTGGGAAAATTAAATACCGTATAATAGTGTACAATATCAAATTTATAGAGTCAAGATTTTTTTGTACACCAGGGCCCGTTGACATTTTATCGATAGCGAACTTCCCAGAGATATAAGCCCTGTGGGGGGGCTGTAATGCCAGCAATGTTTCGGTTCTGGCCTTCAAGCATGCGTTTGACGTCTTCTACTTCCCATTTCCCAATGCCTACCTCAACCAGGGTTCCGGTAATGACGCGAACCATGTTATATAAAAATCCATTCCCATGACACGTTAGCCAAATATCCTGCCCCTGTCCTGGAACAATGGAATCCCTGGGCGTGGTTTCAATGGAAACATTGTATAGTGTACGAACCCTGTCCTCTATTTTGGTACGGACGCTACAAAAAGAGGTAAAGTCGTGGGTTCCAACCAAATAAGCAGCGGCTTGTTTCATTTTCTCCACATCCAAAGGGGTTTTAATATGCCAAACCCAATTCCGTAAAAAAGGATCGTGAAAAGTTTGATTTAAAATGCGGTAGCGATACGTTTTATCTTCTACATAATAACGGGCATGAAAATCAAAAGGAACTTCCTCTGCTGACCAAATAATAATATCTTTCGGCAGCATGGTATTCATGGCATAGGAAATCCGGTCAGCAGGCATCCGTGCAGTGGTGACAAAGTGGGCAACCTGGCCTTTTGCATGAACCCCCGAATCCGTCCGGCCTGATGCGATTAATTTCACAGGTTCCTTTAAAAGCTTTTCAAGAGCCTTTTCCATGGATTCTTGCACACTGGGACCATTTTTTTGTATTTGAAAGCCATAGTAGGCGGTTCCTTCATAAGCAAAAATTAGTTTGATCTTTCGTTTCATGATTGCCCTCTCCCCTTGTCTTACAAATACCGAGTGGCTAAAATGATTCCTCCTATAAGGAGGATAATAACGAGGAATAGGGTATCCCCTAAACGCCATTCTAAACGACGGTAACGAGTTCTTCCTTCCCCTCCCCGATAGCCTCTGGCTTCCATGGCCAGGGCCATTTCTTCCGCCCGCTTAAAGGACTGCACAAACAGGGGAACAATTAAGGACAAGATATGGTTTAACCGTTTTTGCAGTGGCCCGGTAGAGAAATTTGCCCCTCTGGACATTTGCGCTTTTTTGATTCGATCCGCTTCCTCCCACAGGGTTGGGATAAACCGTAATGAAATGGAAATCATTAAGGCAATTTCATGGGCAGGAAAACGGAAGGGTTTCAAGGGCGAAAACAAATTCTCTAATCCATCGGTTAATCGAATGGGAGAAGTGGTTAATGTAAGCAAGGATGCCGAAATCATTAATAAGGTCACTCTTACTGTAATAAACACCCCTTCTTTTACCCCACCTTCATAGATGGAAAGAGGTCCAATGGTTAGTAATAACTCTCCCTTTTTTAATGTTAAAACCTGAATGAAAGCCGTTAAAATTAACAACCATAACACGGGTTTTAAGGAGCGAAAAATATATGAAATAGGAATACCAGAAACCAAAATCCCCAGGAGCACGGCCCCTGCCACAATACCAAGAGCAAGAGGCGTATTTGCAAGAAAAACGAGAAAGAGAAAAATAACTGTTCCTATAAATTTGGCCCGTGGATCCCTCCGATGAAGATAGGAAGAACCAGCCATATACTGACCAATAGGGATCAATGGAATCATATTCCACCTCTTTTCCGGGCAAACCGTTTTTCGATTTCCTCAACCAATTGTTCTATTTTAAAAATATCCAAAGGCAAAGGAGGGATGTCCTGCTTCTTTGCTTTGATTTCCTCGTTAAATTTCATAATAAACCGGGTGATTTCAGGCAAATCCAGCCCTACCTGGCGAATCTTTTCAGGATAGCGAAATACATCTTTGGGTTCCCCTTCAAGATAAATGCTTCCCTGATGGAGCACATACAGATAGTCGCAATAGAAGGCCGCATCCTCCATGCTGTGGGTCACAAGAATCGTCGTTCTCTTTTCTTCCCGATGGTCCCGGGCAATCATTTGTAAAATTTGCTGTTTCCCGGCAGGATCTAATCCAGCTGTTGGCTCATCAAGAATGAGCACTTCCGGGTTAAGCACCAGGATTCCCGCCAGAGCTACCCTGCGCATTTGTCCCCCACTCAATGAAAAAGGGGACTGCTCTCCTATCTCTTCCGGGTCTAACCCTACTTTTCGCAAGGCTTCATTAACACGAAGAGAAATTAACTCCTTTGGAAAATCCATGTTATCCAAACCATAGGCCACATCTTTACGAACGGTTTCTTCAAAAAGCTGATATTCTGGGTATTGGAATGCCATTCCGACCTTTTGCCGCAACAGATGTAATCCCCTGCCCTTTTTTACAGGCAATGTCCATTCTCCCGCCTGTAACGTGCCCTGGGTAGGTTGTAAAAGTCCATTACATAATTGAATCAGGGTAGACTTCCCCGAGCCTGTGTGGCCAATTATCCCTATATAACGGCCAGAAGGGATATGAAGGGAGATCTGATGTAAGGCCCGATGCTCAAAGGGAGTTTTTTCTCCATAAGTATAACCGACATTTTCCATGGTCAGGTCCATAATGCAGAAATCACCCCTTCTGATGTAAGGGAAAACCCTTCACCCACTAACCCTTTGTTTTGCAAACGGAAATGCAAATCTACCGCAAAAGGGACATCTAATCCTAATTTTCTTAACAAATCAGGGTTTTGATACAATTGCGTGGGGGTGCCTTCTTTCACAATTTGACCCTGGTCCATAACGTAAATGTAATGGCTATTTAAGGTTTCCTCCAGGTAATGGGTGATCTGAATAATAGTGATTCCTTCCTCTTCATTCATCCGCTTCACAATATCTAATACATCACGTCTCCCCTTTGGGTCCAGCATAGCTGTAGCTTCATCAAGGACCAAAACCTCTGGATGAAGGGCCAGCATGCCCCCAATGGCCACCCGTTGTTTTTGCCCACCTGACAGGCGAGAGGGTTCTGTATGACGATAGGGAAGCATATCCACCCGTTCTAAGGCATCCCTTATTCGACCTTCCATTTTTTCCGGATCTACCCCAAGGTTTTCTAAGCCAAAAGCAAGATCGTCTTCCACCGTGGGTGCAACGAACTGATTATCAGGATTCTGGAAAACCATCCCTACCTTATGACGGATTTTCCAAATCTCCTCCTCATTTGCAGTAGATAACCCCTGAATCTCTACCGTCCCTTCTTCGGGAAGAAGCAAACCATTGAGAAGGCGGGCTAAGGTGGATTTCCCTGACCCATTATGTCCAATAATGGAAACATATTGACCTCTATTTATGGTTACATCAATGTCCTTTAAAACGGCAGGCCTGTCTTTCCCATAATGAAAGGTTACATTCGAGACTTTGATCATTGGTTGATCCAATCCCATCACGACACTTTCTGCTTTTCTACTATTAAAAAGTAATGTAAAAAAGGCTGCCGCCTTATAAAACCCCTCCGACGACAGCCTCTATAACGAAAACTGTTTCTAAACGTGAAAAAAAGGGTGAATTCAACCTCACCCTTTCTTTGCGTCAAAAGAAACCTTATTCAACTAGCTCAAGGTATACCATAGGTGCTCCGTCACCACGACGAGGACCTACTTTTAAGATGCGAGTATAACCACCTTGACGCTCTGAAAAGCGAGGTGCAATAGTATCAAATAATTTTTGAATTGCATCTTGACCTGTTTCTTGGTTAGCTACTTCTTTGCGAACGAAAGAAGCAACTTGACGGCGAGCATGAAGATCACCGCGTTTCGCCAGCGTAATCATTTTTTCAGCGATTGAACGAACCTCTTTAGCTTTACTTTCAGTGGTTTCGATGCGTTCGCTTATAATAAGATCTGTAACCAGATCACGGAATAACGCTTTACGAGCTGATGAATTACGGCCTAATTTAGATTGTGCCATCCCTATTCCCTCCTTTTAGACCCGTTTGACTGACTAGTCTTCTTTACGTAAAGATAAGCCGAGTTCTTCGAGTTTTTCTTGAACTTCCTCGAGTGATTTCCGGCCCAGGTTACGCACTTTCATCATGTCTTCTTCGGATTTTTGCGTGAGTTCCTGCACAGTGTTTATTCCTGCACGTTTCAGGCAATTGTAAGAACGAACAGAAAGATCAAGTTCTTCGATGGTCATCTCTAAAACTTTTTCCTTCTTATCTTCTTCTTTTTCAACCATGATTTCAGCCTCTTTCGCTTCATCGGTTAACCCAACGAAGAGATTGAGGTGTTCGGTCATAATTTTAGCACCGATACTTACTGCTTCTTCTGGACGAATGCTACCATCTGTCCATACTTCAAGGGTAAGTTTATCATAGTTGGTTACTTGCCCTACACGGGTGTTTTCCACCTGGTAGTTCACACGGCTAATGGGCGTATAAATCGAGTCAATTGGAATGACACCAATTGGCAGATCCTGTTTTTTGTTGGCTTCAGCCGAAACATAGCCCCTTCCTCGATTCGCGGTCATGCGTATATTGAGGCGCGCGTTATCTTCCAGGGTGGCAATGTGTAAATCCGGATTCAGGACATCCACATCACTGTCTGCACGGATATCACCGGCAGTCACATCACCTGCGCCATTGGCTTCAATTTCAAGCACTTTCTCTTCATCGGAATGAATTTTAAGAGAAAGTGACTTTAAATTCAAGATAATTTGAGTTGTATCTTCGACTACGCCTTCAATTGTTGAGAACTCATGAAGAACACCGTCGATTTGTACGCTGGTAATGGCTGCGCCGGGTAGTGAAGACAATAAGATACGACGTAAGGAGTTGCCTAAAGTAGTTCCGTATCCCCTCTCAAGGGGTTCAACTACAAACTTACCATAGGTAGAGTCTTCACTTATTTCTACCACTTCGATTTTCGGCTTTTCTATTTCGATCATCAACAAACCCTCCTTCAAAACGTCGAAAATTCCGGAAGGGTCTTAAATGCCCCTCGACCGGAATTCCCCATTTGGCGGTTACCAGTCAATCGCAACCAGACTTTGCCCTGCTTTCTTCATCTTACCATTTCAGTATTCACAGGTGTAGAGTTTTTTAAACCTACTATTGTATGCGATTTTGCGCCAAATTATACACGACGACGTTTTGGTGGGCGGCAACCATTGTGAGGAATCGGCGTAACATCTTTAATCATGTTAACTTCTAATCCGGTAGCTTGAAGTGAGCGGATTGCAGCTTCACGTCCAGAACCAGGTCCTTTTACAAGAACTTCAACCGATTTCATACCATGTTCCATTGCAGCTTTTGCAGCTGTTTCAGCAGCCATTTGAGCAGCAAACGGAGTGCTTTTACGAGACCCTTTGAATCCCATTCCACCAGAACTTGCCCAAGAAATCGCATTTCCGTGGGTATCAGTAATCGTTACAATGGTATTGTTAAAAGTGGAACGAATATGTGCAATACCGGTTTCCACATTTTTACGGTCACGGCGACGAGTACGAGTCGCAGCTACTTTTCTTTTCGCCATCTTCATTTACCCCCTTTACTTCTTCTTGTTAGCAACGGTACGGCGTGGACCTTTACGAGTACGAGCATTTGTTTTCGTACGTTGTCCACGAACCGGAAGGCCGCGACGATGGCGGATTCCACGGAAAGAACCGATTTCAATTAACCGTTTGATGTTAAGGGATACTTCACGGCGAAGGTCACCTTCAACTTTGATGTTTTTATCGATATACTCACGGAGTTTAGTTTCTTCCGTTTCGGTTAAATCCCGAACTCGAGTACTTGGATCGACGCCAGTAGCTTCAAGAATCTTCTCAGCAGTGGAACGACCAATGCCGAAAATATACGTTAACGCGATTACTACGCGTTTATCACGAGGAATATCAATACCCGCAATACGTGCCATATGCGCACCTCCTTATTAATTAACCTTGTCTTTGTTTATGTTTCGGATTCTCACAAATTACCATAACTTTGCCTTTGCGACGAATGATTTTGCATTTCTCGCAAATTGGCTTCACAGATGGTCTTACTTTCATGAGATAACCTCCCATCATTCATCTATAAGATTGATTTTAGAGGTTGGAGGTCACCTTCACCTCTAATCTCCCTTAAGTATTTATTTATAACGATAAGTGATCCGTCCACGTGTTAAATCATAGGGTGATAATTCTACAGTGACTTTGTCTCCAGGGAGAATCCGAATGAAGTGCATACGGATTTTTCCGGAAACATGAGCCAAAACTTTGTGGCCGTTTTCTAATTCTACTCGGAACATGGCGTTGGGCAGTGGTTCAATCACTGTTCCTTCCACTTCAATAACATCTTCTTTTGCCATGCAGGTCACACTCCTTTCCTTGGCTTACAATCCTGAGCTTCTACGAAATACTATCATCATGACCTTACAGATTATAGTTTAGTCATGATTTCATAGCCTTCTTCAGTAATCGCGATGGTATGTTCAAAATGAGCACACATGGATCCATCTAGAGTAACTACTGTCCAATTGTCTGCAAGGGACCTCACATTACGTTTCCCTGCATTAACCATGGGTTCAATCGCTAATACCATGCCAGGTTTCAGGCGAGGCCCTCTCCCTGGTAATCCATAGTTCGGAATATGTGGATCTTCATGGAGCTTTTGCCCAATGCCATGACCTACATATTCGCGAACAATTGAGTAGCCGGCAGCTTCTGCACATACCTGAATGGCATGTGAGATGTCCGAAAGGCGAGCGTCAGGTTTCGCCTGAGCAAGCCCTTCAAACAGGGATTTTTCCGTCACTTCCAAGAGACGTTTACTATCATCTGAAATCTTCCCTACGCCGTAGGTCCAGGCTGAATCACCATGATAACCATTAAGTTCGGCGCCAATATCAAGGCTGATAATGTCGCCTTCCTGCAACTTGCGTTTACCTGGAATTCCATGAACCAGCTCTTCGTTTACTGAAGTACATATGCTGCCCGGAAAGCCACCATATCCTTTGAAAGAAGGTATGGCCCCGCATTTGCGTATAAAATCTTCTGCGATGTCATCTAATTCCTGGGTTGTGATTCCCGGCCGAACATATTGAGCTAATTTACGATGGGTCTGAGCGACAATACGCCCAGCTTCGCGCATAATCTCTATTTCAGCCTTTGATTTACATATTATCATTAAGCCTGACCTCTTAAGACTTTTGCTACATCACCAAACACTACATTGATATCTTGCTGTCCGTTAATGTTTCGCAATAATCCTTTGTCCTTATAATAGGTAAGGATTGGAGCGGATTGTTCAATGTTAACATCTAAGCGGGTAGCAACAGTTGCTTCGTTATCATCTTCCCGTTGATAAAGTTCGCCGCTACATTTGTCGCAAACGCCCTCTTCTTTGGTAGGATTGAAAACAACATGATAGGTTGCTCCACAGCTTTTGCAAATACGGCGTCCTGTTAAGCGTTCAAGAAGGAGACTGCGATCTACATCGATGTTAATAACATGATCAATCTGGCGTCCTAATTGGAGAAGCATTGTATCAAGTGATTCTGCTTGAGCTAGAGTTCTTGGAAAACCATCTAGCATAAAGCCTTGTTCACAATCCGGTTTGTTTAACCGTTCTTTTACAATTCCAATTACAACTTCATCTGGAACTAACAAGCCTTGATCCATATAGGACTTAGCAAGTAATCCCATTTCCGTTTGTTCGCGAATTGCAGCTCGGAACATATCTCCAGTGGAAATATGCGGAATGCCAAATTCCTCTACAATTCTCTCTCCCTGTGTACCTTTCCCCGCTCCTGGCAAACCCATTAAAATTACATTCATCCTCTACCCCTCCATACGTCTTTAGAATGTGTTCAGCCTTTCTGGTATTACTTGATAAACCCTTTGTAGTGACGTTTCACTAGCTGACTTTCTAATTGTTTACTAACATCGAGGGCAACCCCGATGACAATCAGCAATGATGTTCCCCCAATTTGTACAGATTGGGGCAAACCACTAAGGGAGGTGAAAAACACCGGTAAAACGGATACGGCGGCTAAGAATAAAGCACCAACAATCGTAATCCGATTTAAAATTCGAGTAATATAATTGGCTGTATCATTTCCTGGTCGTATGCCGGGAATAAATCCACCGTTCTTCTTCATGTTATCCGATAACTGTTCCGGATTGATCTGAACGAAGGTATAGAAATAAGTAAATCCGATAATGAGCAACACATAAAGTGTTATTCCAACCCATGAACCACTTTGATAATTTAGATTCGTAATGATCCAATCGGCTACAGGATGACCCTGCCAGAACTGAGCAAGTTGGGGTGGGACAATTAAAATTGCCAGGGCGAAAATAACTGGAATAACCCCAGCTGAATTCACTTTTAAAGGAATATGGGTGGATTGACCACCGTACACCGTTCTTCCCACAACTCGCTTAGCATATTGTACCGGAACCTTTCTCATCGCCTGAAGAACGTAAATGACCCCGACTACTAATAGGATTATTGCAACTAAAATACCTAGTATTTTCAACACGTTAATAAATACTTGATCTTCAGCACCGAAGAACTCGGATGCGTATATGCTTTTCACTCCACCAGGAATTGCAGCTACAATCCCTGCGAAAATGAGAATGGATATACCATTTCCGATGCCTTTTTCTGTGATTTCTTCACCGACCCACATAAGAAAGGCTGTTCCTGCAGTAAGCGTAATTGCGATAATAGCATAAGTAGTAAAACTCGGGTTAATGACCAGTCCAGGCATCATCTTATTGAAGCCCATAGACATTGCAACAGACTGGAATATCGCAATTAAGATCGTACCATAACGAGTAAATTGCGTAATTTTACGCCGACCAAGATCCCCTTCTTTTTGCCATTGCGAAAACTTCGGTACAACATCCATTGCTAGCAATTGCATAATAATGGATGCTGTAATATATGGCATAATGCCCATGGCGAATATGGAGAAGTTTTGCAATGCGCCCCCTGAAAATGTATTCAGCAGGCCAAAGATGTTATTGCTTTGGTTCAATTGGGCTAATGCTTGGACGTTGATATTGGGAACCGGCACAAAACTGCCTATCCGGAAGACGACAAGCATCAAAAGAGTGAAAATAATCTTTCGACGCAAGTCGGCGATTTTAAAAATACTGGTGATGGTGGAGATCAAATTAGATCACCTCGGTGTTTCCGCCAGCAGCAGCGATTTTTTCAACCGCTGTTTCAGAGAACTTCTGGGCTTTTACCGTTAATTTAACGTTTAATTCGCCGTTCCCTAAAATTTTCACACCATCTCTCAGGTTGCTTACTACACCTGTTTCTACCAGCAATTCAGGAGTTACAACCGTACCTGCTTCAAAACGGTTTAATGTATCCAAATTAACAATCGCATATTCTTTGCGGTTTGGATTGCTAAATCCACGTTTCGGCAGACGACGGTATAAAGGGTTTTGACCACCTTCAAATCCAGGACGTACCCCGCCACCAGAGCGTGAGTTTTGACCTTTGTGTCCGCGACCAGAGGTTTTCCCGTTTCCGGAACCAATCCCACGACCAACACGATTACGGGTGTGACGGGAACCTTCAGCTGGTTTGATTTCGTGTAATTTCATCGTTGCACCTCCTCATTGCATAAAATAGGTTATTAACCTTGGATTTCTTTCACATCAACCATATGTTTTACTACTTCGATCATTCCGCGAGTTGCCTCATTGTCTGTTTTTTCAACAGTTTGGCGAATTTTGCGGAGACCAAGCGCAGCTGCAGTCGCTCTTTGTTTTTCCGTACGACCAATTAAGCTTCTTGTGAGGGTAATTTGCACTTTTGCCATGTCGATTTCCCCCTCCTAACCTAATAATTCTTCTACGGACTTACCACGAAGTTTCGCAACTTGTTCGGCAGTTTTTAGGCGGCTTAACCCTTCGATTGTTGCATTTACCATGTTGATCGGATTGTTAGACCCGAGAGATTTACTTAATACGTCACCCACACCAGCAAGTTCGAGAACTGCACGAACTGGGCCACCAGCGATAACGCCAGTACCTTCAGAAGCTGGTTTCATGAATACACGGCCAGCACCAAAGCGGCCATTGATTTCATGAGGAAGGGTGGTTCCTACGATAGGAACTTCGATTAAATTTTTCTTCGCATCTTCGATTGCCTTACGGATTGCATCTGGAACTTCTTGAGCTTTACCCATTCCGCAACCAACGTGGCCTTTTTTGTCGCCAACAACTACAAGCGCGCTAAAGCTGAAACGGCGTCCACCTTTTACAACTTTCGCTACACGATTGATAGCGACAACCTTTTCTTCCAACTCAAGGTTGTTTCCGTCGATACGCATTTGTTTCCCTCCTTATTCAAGGATTTTTGCCTTTTTATTAGAATTGCAGACCGCCTTCGCGTGCACCATCTGCAAGAGCTTTAATACGTCCATGGTAAAGGTATCCTCCACGGTCGAAAACCACTTCAGAGATCCCTTTTTCAATCCCACGTTTTGCAATTAATTGACCTACTTTAGCAGCAGCGTCTTGATTTCCACCATGTTCAATGGCTTCTTTGATTTCCGCATCAAGGGTAGAAGCGGAAGCCAGAGTTACGCCAGCGGTATCATCAATGAGCTGTGCATAGATGTGATTAGAAGAACGGAAAACGTTCAAGCGTGGCATTGTTACTGTACCAGTCACTTTTTTCCGTACCCGTAAATGTCTTTTCTTACGAGTTTTATTCTTATCCTGTTTGCTGATCATGTGCGTTTCACTCCTTTCAGCTATCGCTTACCGATTACTTCTTACCGGTTTTACCTTCTTTGCGACGTACTTTTTCACCCTGATAACGAATCCCTTTACCTTTATAAGGCTCTGGGCTACGTACAGCGCGAATTTCAGAAGCTATTTGACCAACACGCTCTTTACTGATTCCTTTTACAATAATTTGCGTTTGGGTAGGAACTTCGAATTCGATGCCTTCTTCAGGAGTCACTTCAACTGGGTGAGAGTAACCAACGCTTAAGGTAATTTTGTTACCGGTTTTAGCTACACGATAACCAACCCCAACGAGTTCAAGAGTTTTTGCAAACCCTTTAGACACGCCTTCTACCATGTTGTTTACAAGGCTACGGGTTGTTCCGTGCAATGCACGGTGCAATTTATTATCAGAAGGACGAGTAATAACGATTTCGTTACCTTCAACTTGGATATTCATATCATTATGGAAAGTACGAGTTAAAGATCCTTTAGGACCTTTTGCCGTAAAGACGTTACCGTCAACTTTCACTTCGACTCCCTCCGGAATCATGACCGGTTTTTTCCCGATACGAGACATGTATTACACCTCCATTCGTGTTGAGTCTAAATTACCAGATGTATGCAACTACTTCGCCACCAACTTGTTGTTGGCGAGCTTTTTTATCCGTAAGGATACCGTGAGAGGTGGAAAGAATTGCAATTCCAAGTCCACCAAGAACACGAGGAAGCTCAGAGCCTTTTGCATAAACCCGAAGACCCGGTTTACTAATGCGTTTAATGCCATTAATTACACGTTCGTTGTTAGGGCCATATTTCAAGAAAATACGGATAATACCCTGTTTGTTATCTTCTATATACTCCGCGTCACGGATAAAACCTTCTTCTTTAAGAAGCTCAGCGATCTGACGCTTCATTTTAGAAGCAGGAACCTCTAATTTTTCATGACGCACCATATTAGCATTGCGAATACGAGTAAGCATATCTGCAATTGGATCAGTCATTACCATGTGTATAACCTCCTTCCCGTTTCCAGGGGTTTACCAGCTAGCTTTTTTCACGCCAGGCAGTTGACCCTGATAGGCCAATTCACGGATACAAATCCGGCAAAGTTTAAATTTGCGATAAACCGCATGAGGACGACCGCAACGTTCGCAGCGGGTGTACTCGCGGACTTTAAATTTTGGCTTCCGATTGGACTTAATGACCATGGATTTCTTAGCCATGTATTTCCCTCCTTATCGTACTGGATTGAAGCAACTACTTGCTGAAGGGAGCGCCCATTTGAGTCAAGAGTTCCCGGGCTTCTTCATCAGTGTTCGCCGTTGTAACGATAACAATGTCCATCCCGCGAATGGAATCTACTTGATCATAGTTAATTTCCGGGAAGATGAGCTGTTCTTTAATCCCAAGAGTATAGTTCCCACGACCATCAAAAGCTTTTGATGAGATTCCGCGGAAGTCACGTACACGCGGAAGGGAAACGTTGAACAGTTTATCTAGAAATTGAAACATCCGTTCGCCGCGTAAAGTTACTTTGCATCCAATAGGCATTCCTTCACGAAGACGGAAACCTGCGATGGATTTTTTAGCGCGGGTTACAACTGGTTTTTGACCAGCAATTAACGTTAAATCACGCACTGCACTGTCGAGAACTTTTGGGTTGTTAACAGCTTCGCCCACACCCATGTTAATAACAATTTTCTCGAGTTTTGGCGCTTGCATAACTGATTTATAGTTAAATTTCTGCATTAAAGCAGGAACGATTGCGTCGTTGTATTTCTCCAGTAATCTTGTAGCCATCTATTGTGACCTCCTTTCCGACCTGGGTACTAATCAAGAATTTCGCCAGATTTTTTCGCAACACGTACTTTTTTTCCGTCCACAACTTTATGTCCAATACGAGTTGGTTCGCCCGTTTTTGGATCAATTATCATTACATTGGAAGAGTCAATAGCTGCTTCCTGCGTAACGATGCCACCTTGTGGATTGGCTGCATTTGGACGAGTGTGTTTCTTAACCATATTTACACCTTCAACAAGTACACGACCAGTTTTAGGGTATGCGGTAAGAATGCGTCCTTTTTTGCCTTTATCTTTTCCACTGATAACCATTACGTTATCTCCGGATTTCACATGCAATTTTTTCACTTCTGACATGATGGCACCTCCTTTGTCAGTCAAGAGTTTTAGGGGTTCCGTCCATTAAAGTACTTCAGGAGCTAATGAAATGATTTTCATGAAATCTCTTTCACGAAGTTCACGAGCAACCGGTCCAAAAATACGGGTTCCACGTGGGCTTTTATCTTCTTTAACGATAACAGCTGCATTTTCATCGAAACGGATGTATGATCCATCGTTG
The DNA here is from genome assembly GCA_937874515.1 of uncultured Paenibacillaceae bacterium. Taxonomy (GTDB): domain Bacteria; phylum Bacillota; class Bacilli; order Aneurinibacillales; family Aneurinibacillaceae; genus CALNBV01. The sequence continues at coordinate 34,627 of CALNBV010000174.1, forward strand.
CGACGCGCACCAGTTTTAGTGCGAACGATTACCGCTTTTACTACGTCGCCTTTCTTGACAACTCCACCGGGTGTTGCTTGTTTCACGGAACATACAATGATATCCCCGATGTTTGCAAATTTGCGACCCGTACCTCCGAGCACTTTAATACACATTAATTCTTTTGCACCGGAATTGTCAGCTACGCGTAAGCGAGTTTGCTGTTGAATCATGGAGAGTCCCTCCCTTCTTCGGTTCTACCAGATGGTTTTTATGGGATTAAATAATAACGGCTTTTTCTACCACTTCAACGAGTCTCCAACGCTTATCTTTCGAAAGCGGGCGCGTTTCCATGATTTTAACTTTATCACCGATTTTTGCTGTATTGTTCTCATCATGTGCTTTAAACTTTTTGGAGTATTTCACGCGTTTTCCGTAAAGTGGATGTGTTTTATATGTTTCAACAAGAACCGTAATGGTTTTATCCATTTTGTCAGAAACTACTTTACCAATAACAACTTTACGCGCATTGCGTTCTTCTGCCATGTTTGCGACCTCCTCTCTTAGCTAATTCCTAATTCGCGTTCGCGCAAAACGGTTTTGGCCCGAGCAATCGCCTTACGTACCTGGCGAATGCGCGCAGGGTTTTCCAATTGGCCAGTCGCTAACTGAAAACGGAGGTTGAATAGTTCTTCTTTCATAGAAGTAACTTGTTCTTCGATCTCGGCAGTGGTTAAGTTGCGGATATCATTAGTTTTCATTTGCGTCACCACCTACTTCATCCCGTCTCACAAACTTACATTTAATTGGAAGTTTGTGCATGGCCAAACGCAAAGCTTCACGAGCGATTTCTTCGGGTACGCCAGCAATTTCAAACATAATTTTGCCTGGTTTTACTACGGCTACCCATGATTCTACTGAACCTTTACCAGAACCCATCCGTACTTCAAGTGGCTTTTGCGTAATCGGTTTATCCGGGAAAATTTTAATCCATACTTTACCGCCCCGTTTCATGTAACGGGTCATGGCAATACGAGCTGCTTCAATTTGGCGGTTTGTTACTCGGGAGGCTTCGAGAGCTTGAAGGCCATATTCACCAAAAGTAACGGTTTTACCGCCTTTTGCTTGACCAGATAAATCTGGACGATGTTGCTTACGGTGTTTCACACGTTTTGGAATCAACATGCTTAACGGCCTCCTTCCTCTTTAATACTCTTCTTTGCTTGAGGAAGAACTTCTCCGCGATAGATCCATACTTTTACGCCGATTTTACCATAGGTAGTATCAGCTTCAGCTGTACCATAATCAATATCAGCACGAAGGGTGTGGAGCGGAACAGTTCCCTCGCTGTAACCTTCAGAACGAGCGATATCAGCACCGCCAAGACGGCCGCTTACCATCGTTTTAATCCCTTTTGCACCAGCACGCATAGAACGTTGAAGAGCTTGTTTTTGCGCACGGCGGAAAGAAATACGGTTTTCTAATTGACGAGCAATGCTCTGTGCAACTAGAGTAGCATCCATGTCTGGATTTTTAATTTCGTTAATGTTAATGTGAACGCGTTTCCCAGTCATATTAGAAAGGGCTTTGCGAAGTTTTTCAACTTCAGAGCCACCTTTACCAATTACCATACCTGGTTTAGCAGTGTGAACTGATACGTTCAAGCGGTTAGCTGCACGTTCGATTTCGACTGTAGAAACAGAAGCATCTTTAAGTTGTTTAAGGACATATTCACGAACTTTAAGATCTTCATGAAGGAGTGTAGCATAATCTTTTTCAGCGAACCATTTTGATTCCCAGTCACGGATTATACCAACCCGAAGTCCTATAGGGCTAACTTTTTGACCCACGCGCTATCCCTCCTTATTATTCAGATAAAATCACTGTGATGTGGCTAGTTCTTTTGTTGATCCGGCTTGCACGACCCATCGCACGGGGACGGAAACGTTTTAATGTCGGACCTTCGTCAACGAATACTTTGCTAATTTTCAAGCTGCTAGCATCAAGATTTAAATTGTGCTCCGCATTTGCCATGGCGGATTTCACAAGTTTCTCCACCACTGGAGAGGCTGCTTTCGGTGTGTGTGCTAACACAGCGAGAGCTTCTCCCACTTGCTTACCACGAATCAAGTCAACCACAAGGCGAACTTTGCGGGGTGCAATGCGGATATTACGAGCAATGGCTTTCGCTTCCATTGGAGTACCCCCTCTCTAACCGTTCAGGTCTTTAGCGTTTCGTTTTCTTATCGGTATCTACGTGGCCTTTGAAGGAACGTGTTGGAGCAAACTCACCAAGTTTGTGACCAACCATATCTTCCGTTACATATACAGGCACGTGTTTGCGTCCATCATAAACTGCAAACGTATGACCAATAAAATCTGGGAAAATGGTGGAACGGCGAGACCAAGTTTTAATAACTTGTTTTTCCCCTTTTTCGTTTTGCACTAAGACCTTTTTCATTAAATGATCATCTACAAAAGGGCCTTTTTTTAAGCTGCGTCCCATGAACGAACCTCCCTTCGAATTCGGGGTGCGGCGTTCGTTTTATACCGCACTGGAATGATCCGATTATTTTTTACGATTACGGACAATGTATTTATTAGATTGTTTCTTTTTGTTGCGGGTTTTCGCACCAAGTGCAGGTTTACCCCAAGGAGTGCAAGGACCAGGACGGCCAATCGGAGCGCGACCTTCCCCACCACCATGTGGATGGTCTACAGGGTTCATTACAGAACCACGAACTGTTGGGCGAATGCCTTTCCAGCGAGAGCGTCCAGCTTTACCAGTGTTGATTAATTCGTGATCTATGTTACCTACTTGACCAATGGTCGCGCGGCACTCTTTTAAGATCATGCGAGTTTCACCAGAAGCGAGACGAACAATTGCGTAAGCACCATCTTTACCAAGAAGTTGTGCTTCAGTCCCAGCGGAACGAACTAATTGTCCACCTTTGCCAGGTTTCATTTCAATATTGTGGATTACAGTACCTACTGGAATGTTTTCTAAAGGTAAGCAGTTACCCACTTTAATATCTGCATCAGGACCAGAAACGATAGTCATTCCAACTTCAAGTCCATTTGGAGCAAGAATGTAGCGTTTTTCACCATCTGCATAGTTGATTAAAGCAATGTTTGCAGAACGGTTTGGATCGTATTCGATCGTAGCCACGCGGCCTGGTATGCCATCTTTGGTACGTTTGAAGTCGATGATACGATATTTTTGTTTATGACCGCCACCATGATGACGAACTGTGATTTTACCCTGATTATTACGACCTGCAGTTTTAGATTTAGAAACTAGCAAGGATTTCTCAGGGGTTGAAGTAGTAATCTCTTCAAAAGTAGACACAGTCATTTGACGGCGACCAGGGGATGTCGGTTTGTACTTTTTAATACCCATTTCATTTCCCTCCTTCGCTCAGTCGAAATTACATGTTTTCGAAGTATTCGATAGTTTTGCTATCTTCACTTAATTGAACGATCGCTTTTTTCCAATCGGAACGGCGACCGAAATATTTTCCAACACGCTTCGGTTTACCTTTTACACGCATGGTGTTTACGTTAACCACTTTTACACCAAAGATGGTTTGAACAGCATCTTTAATTTCGGTTTTGTTAGCGCGTAAATCTACTTCGAACACGTATTTTTTATCAGCTAACATATCAGTAGTACGTTCGGTAATAACCGGGCGCTTGATAACATCACGAGGATCTTTCATTATGCAAGCACCTCCTCTACTTTTGCCACTGCATCCTGAGTCATTAACAGGTTATCGTGGTGAAGAACATCTAAAACGTTGATGCCTTCTGCAGAAACGAATTTCACTCCTGGAATGTTACGTGCGGAAAGTGCTACTGCACTGTCATAATCACCTGTTACAATAAGAGCTTTCCCATTCACATTCAGGCTGCCTAAAACTTTCACCATATCTTTAGTTCTTGGTGCTTCAAAAGCTAAAGCATCGAGAACAAGGATTTCATTATTCTGCATTTTAGAAGATAATGCAGATTTGATAGCCAGACGGCGAACTTTTTTCGGAAGTTTGTAAGAATAGCTGCGAGGAGTCGGGCCAAATGCGCGACCACCGCCAACCCATTGTACTGCACGGATACTACCTTGACGAGCACGTCCAGTTCCTTTTTGTTTCCAAGGTTTACGTCCACCACCGCGAACTTCAGAGCGACCTTTTACATCATGTGT
>CALNBV010000175.1 GCA_937874515.1 uncultured Paenibacillaceae bacterium
GCAGGAAGCCCCTTCTTCAATCAGACCGTTAGGTTGATAAGGAGGGGTTATTCACAGATAACTCTTAATTCTTTCATACATGCCTGGATCATCTAGCCATTTGAAGAGAGTAATCATAGGATTGAAATCAGCATCAAGGATCCATATGTCACCATGAATATCAATCCCAATGTCCATACCAATAAGCTGACAGGATGGATAACTTTCAAAGAATCGGTTCGCTGCCAGCAACACAACGTGATTTATTTCACAAATTAGATCATTAAAAGAAACATCATGTAGACTTGAGCTTTCTATTGCTGTTTCTACAGGAATGATTTGATTTGTCACACTGGTAATGAAATATCCTTCGGAAGCGACCCTGGCTAGCATTCCTGTAGTAACCCATGTTGATGAGTTGCTCCTACGTTGTACGATGAGATGTATAACAAAGGGACAATGATTTATGGTTGCCAGAGGGATGGCATGCTGCACAATAAACCCTTCCGTCAATTCTTGTTCAGTAAGGTAAGCAAAGGTTTTGTCTCGTCCATTAACTGTAATTAGTTTATCTTCAGAATGGATCTGAAATTGATTATTTTCTAACAAGGCTAATCTAATCACTCTTCTTCCCAATCTTCCTCGTTTTGGCTTAATAATTACTTCAGAATATTGATCAATCATTTGCCAGAGTCTTTTTACAGTTAATGGAGCGGTCTTTGGCAAGAAAGGTACAATCTCTTTGTCCTTACTTAGAATTTTATATTGTTTCCATTTGGAAACGTACATAATTTCCCACCTAGTTAATTTATTTTCTTATTAATAGTAAATGCAGTGGGGATTGGATTGGGAAGGGATAGTTACCCTTTTTTTGTTGTTTTGTTTCCCTGCATCCCTTTTGACATGAGTCTGCCGAAGAAAGAGGGGAAGCGATGGGAGAGAAATACATAAAGGTGGGTTTGAAGATTAGGCGTGATGACAAATTTCTTTGATTCAATCCGGTTGGCAAATGCCTTTCCAATGACAGCGGGATCTGCCTTGAATTCATCGGGTATCTCCATGGAAGCAGTGGATTTTGTTTTGGTTAATGGGGGATGCATAAGATGAACATGGATATAAGGGGGAAGTTCATATGACAAACTTCGTGTAAACGCTTCGATTGCCCCTTTTGAGGCAGCATACCCACTAATTCCACCCATTCCTGTAATTCCTGCTCCTGAACTCACATTATGGATAATTCCAGAACCCTGTTCTTTCATAATGGGCAGGACAGCTTTAATCATACGAATCATGCCTAATAGATTCACATCTAATTCATCCTGGATACTGGAGATGGTTCTGGTGGGAAAGGATTGAAAATGGCATAGGCAGGCATTGTTTACGAGAATATCAATTCTCCCCCAACTTTGGATGATCTGCTTAATCGTTGCCTGCACCTGTTCTTCTCTTGTAATATCACAGGAAAAAAAGAGAAACTGTTCCTTCTGAAAATGTAAAATAGGGCCCAGGTTATCACCTGTAAGATCCAGGACAGCAACTCTATATCCTTTTTTTAACAAAGAAGTAGATAAGAAGTAACCAATCCCCTGATTTCCCCCGGTTAAAACAACCACTTTTTCCTTTTTGTTCTCAGCCATTATAATCTCCTCATAGGTCTTTTTTTAAGAATATTTATCGTAGGAATGGGAAATTCCTCCTGGGAAAAGAAAGAGGGAGTAATTTAGGGAGTAATTTTTTATTATTCCCTGTGTAAGTTTTGAGATAAGGGGGAATATGGAAATTTAACCATACTGACATTTCAAAAAAAAAGAGTCCTATTTTAAGAACCCATAGAGAAATTTATTTCGAAACATGTACTAATAATTTTTTTGTATCTATTACTAGATTTGAAGTACTAATAAAATCAAATCCTATGATTCCGTCAATATTCATTCCATAATCCATATTTCCAATTTCTACTTGGAATTGTTCGTGACAAATCTCCCCAAATCGAATAATATCAAAACTTTTTACATAAACGTATTCAACACCACCTACACCTCTAATGGTGTCTACAATATCATTTTCTTCAGGTACAACTCCTATTTTTTCAACCACATTTGCATTAAAAATCATTCCGGCAGAACCAGTATCTAACAAGACATTTTCTACTAATAATTTTTTACCACGAAAAGTAATTTCAAGTTCCACAAAAGGGAGTCCGTACTGAATATGGATTCTCATCTTGG
>CALNBV010000176.1 GCA_937874515.1 uncultured Paenibacillaceae bacterium
TTTAGGGAATTCCTCTTCTTTCGTCCAGCGGGTGACCCCTTTAAAAAACCAGGTTTCATGGTCCGAATGCATCGACCAACTAATAAAACGGGCTGCACTGGTATTGGCAAAACTGTTCATTAAACGTGCATATATATAATCCCCTAGCCAATGGCCATCTCCAGGAACTTTGTTCGGTGAAAAATCCTCCGTGGTGTAACGGGGCACCGGAAGACCAGAAAAATAATAATCCAGAGCAGCATAAGCCATCCCACCACAACGTCCTTTAGTTTCGATATTACCATACCCAGGAATGCTGCAAATTTTGTTGGTAAAATTGTTTTCAAAGTGAAAGCCATGGCCTTTGGGATTAAAATTCGTTTTTGACATATTTTCCTCCTTATTAAAAAAACAGGATTTAAGCACTACCTCCTCACTTTATTAATAAAAAAATTCTATTATTACATATTTATCGGTTTTGGAATCACAAAAAAATTACAGCCTGAATATACTACCCGTGACAAACGCCCAGAAAAGGAGGCGCGGACAAATATGAGTCAAGCCGAAGAAAGAATCCCTACCATTGGCGATCATTTCCCTACATTACATGTGAGAACTACCCAGGGAGAGATGGTTCTTCCCGATTCCTTTAAAGGAAAATGGTTTGTTTTATTTAGCCATCCTGGGGATTTTACCCCAGTGTGTACAACTGAATTTATTGGTTTTGAAAAACTCCGCCCCGAGTTTGAAAAAATGAACACCCATTTAATTGGTTTATCTGTCGATCAAGTATTCGCCCATCTTAAATGGATTGAATGGATTCGAGATAAAATGAATGTGCAGATCCACTTTCCTGTCATAGCAGATTCTATTGGTCGAATTGCCCGGCGTTTAGGCATGATTCATCCTGAAAAAGGAGTGCAAACTGTTCGTTCTGTCTTTATTGTTGACGACCGGGGTGTTATTCGCTTAATTCTTCAATATCCCGCAGAAGTAGGACGGAACCTGTATGAAATATTGCGTGCTGTCCATGCCTTGCAAACAGCTACAAAATATAAAGTTGCAACACCTGCCAACTGGCCCAACAGTGAACTCATTGGTGGAAATGTGATTGTACCTCCAGCAGATAGTGAAGCCAAAATAAAAGAGCGGCTTGAAGCCGCCCAGGGACAAGAAATTGCCTGTTTTGATTGGTGGTTCTGTTATAGAGATTTAAACAAATAATCTTAAATACTCACCGTATCCCTCTTTTTCTAACTCTTCTTTGGGAATGAAGCGAAGGGATGCAGAGTTAATGCAATAACGGAGGCCTGTTGGTGTAGGCCCATCAGTAAAAACATGGCCTAAATGAGAATCCCCTTTTTTGCTGCGAATTTCTGTACGGATCATAAAATGGCTAAGATCCCTTTTTTCTACCAGCTTCTCTTTTTGGATGGGTTGAGTAAAACTAGGCCAACCACACCCAGAATCAAATTTGTCTTTAGAACTAAAAAGGGGTACTCCTGTGACAATATCCACATAAATCCCTTCCTCCTTATGATCCCAATATTCATTATCAAAAGGGGGTTCTGTGGCATTATTTTGGGTAACTTCATATTGCATGGGTGTTAGCCATTGTTTTTTAATAAATTCATCCCTGCCTGAACCTTTCCGGTACCTGGTGTAATGGTCCGGATTTTTTTTATGGTATTGTTGATGATATTCTTCCGCAGAGTAAAAAGGGCCAGCAGGAAGAATTTCTGTGGCGATGGGTTTAGCAAAAACGCCACTTTCAGCAAGGGCTTTTTTAGAAGCTTCTGCAATCTTTTTTTGTTCTTCATTATGATAGAAGATTGCTGTGCTGTAGGATGTGCCTCGATCATAAAATTGCCCACCTGCATCTGTTGGGTCAATTTGGCGCCAAAAAATATCTACTAGTTTTTCATAGGGGAAAAGCTGAGGATTAAAGGTGATTTGGACCGCTTCCCTATGTCCTGTGGTGTGGGAACACACTTCTTCATAGGTTGGATTTTCCTTTTGTCCACCTGTATATCCACTAATCACTTGTTCAATGCCGGGAAATTCCTCAAAGGGTGATACCATGCACCAAAAACATCCACCTGCAAAAGTGGCTAATTCCTTTGCCATCGCTTTTCCTCCTTATATGGTTTTCTTTATTCTTGTTTTGTCCAAATCATAGAGGATTCAACTGTTTTTATGCTGTATTTTACATTCTGTATATAATACGGATAAAAATTTGCGCATATTTATTTTGCATTTACTTGTTTTGACTCCCTGTTCCAGTTCTCTCATTCGCAGGCGTACCACCTCAAAATCAAATAAACGGGATGCATAATATTCAAAGGTAGGATTGGCATAATCCGTTAATGCAATGGAAGCCATATGAGTCATTACCTGATAAATCAAACGGCGAAGCCGCTGTTCTAGCGCTTTCACCGATTTGGGTTCCCCAACTAAATACGCTGCAAATAAATCCTTTAAAGCAGGGAAGGGAGTTATTTCTCTTTTTCTTTCTTGTTCCTGTTGATAAAGATATGTAAATAGTTGGCATACATCCTTATATCCCGCTTCCCCTGCTCCACCCAATTGGGTGAGGATATTAAGCACACAGGTATCAAAAGGGATTTCCTTTTTAACTGGATGAAATTCCTCTACCATAAATAATGACTTCCTAATGGCTGATAGTGATTTTCTTAAAGCCAGGGTTTCAATGACACGATGCAATACAGAAGTGACTTCTAAGCGATTGACAGGTTTATGGATATAATATTCCACACCTGCAGCGT
>CALNBV010000177.1 GCA_937874515.1 uncultured Paenibacillaceae bacterium
AAGGGGGAAAAGATGACCTGGTGGAGCCCCGCAGTGCTTATCAAATTTATCAAACCATTCAATCCCAGGATAAAGAGATACACATTCTTCCTGAATCAAAACATATCATTTGCCACGACTGTGAAAGGCAACATGTTATTGTTTTAATCGAACGTTTTCTCCATGGGGAATAGGAGGGATTTGTCGTGCAGATCAAAAAAAGACAACCGGGCCCTTTTTTCTACCCGGGAAACAAAACCGGGGTTTTATTAATTCACGGGTTCACAGGGAGTACTGCAGATTTATCTCCTATGGGTTTATTTTATAAAAAGCTGGGATACACCGTCCATGCCCCCCTTCTTGCCGGACATGGAACAACACCTGAAGATATGGCAAAAACCCGCTGGCTTGATTGGTGGCAAAGTGCCCTTGAAGGGTATGACCGCCTGGCGGAGTACGGGTGTGCGAAAATTGCTGTAGCAGGTATTTCCATGGGGGGGCTTCTCACATTAAGATTAAGCTTATTTCGGCCTGTTGTGGCGATGATGACCATGAATCCAGCCATTATGGTACGGGATAAAAAAATTCGCTGGGCAAAATTCATTCATTTTTTTCATGGGAAGGCCCCCCGTGGAAAACCTAAAGAAGAACATATTGAGAAACAAATCTATTCTTATTCCTATACTCCTGTTGTGTGTGCTGCCAGTTTATGGAGCTTTATTCAAGTGGTAAAGAAGGAATTGTCTCATATAAGAACGCCTATTTTGATTCAACAAGGGGAAAAGGATGAAACCGTGTTTCCTGAAGGGGCATCTTATATTTATAAAGAAATTGGGTCAAACTATAGAGAAATCAAATATTACCCCAAATCTGGCCATATTATTACCCTTGACCGCGAAAGGGAACGTTTATTCCAGGATGGTGAGGCCTTTTTAGAAAAGATTTTACGGGGTTGTGGTGAAAGGGAGAACGAGAATGTTAGCCGTTGATCTATTAACGTTTATGCGAGAGCAAGCCTATCGGCCGATGACAGTCAAAGAATTGGAAACTGCTTTTGGATTAACTTCTGCAGAGGAGTTTAAAGAGCTAGTTGTTACATTAAATCAATTAGAGGATGAAGGGGAAATTGTCCGTACCCGGACAAACTGCTATGGTGTACCGGAGCGGATGAATCTCATTCGTGGCCGATTACAGGCCCATCCCAAAGGATTTGCCTTTGTAATCCCTGAGGATAAATCCATTTCAGACCTGTACATTCATGCTGTTGATTTAAAAGGTGCTTTAAATGGCGATATTGTATTGGCTCGTCCAAACCATGAAGATTCTTTATCAGGGCGTCGCCTGGAAGGTGAAATCGTACGGATTGTAGAACGTACCAATAAACAAGTAGTTGGAACGTATCAGGATGAAAAATTTTATGGCATTGTCATCTCAGATGATAAGCGATTAACTAAAGAAATTTTTATTCCTAAAGGTGCCAATTTGGGTGCTGTGGATGGCCATAAGGTGGTACTTGAAATTGTCCGCTATCCGGAAACGGGACGTGGCAATCCAGAAGGGAAAGTCATTGAAATATTAGGCCATAAAAATGATCCGGGTGTGGATATTTTATCCATTATTCGCAAATATCAATTGCCTGAAGCCTTTCCTGATGATGTAATGGAGGAAGCTGAACAGGTGCCTGATACCATTAATGAGGAAGAAATTCAGGGACGAAAAGATATCCGGGATCGGGTCATGGTGACCATTGATGGAGCAGATGCGAAGGACCTGGATGATGCTGTTTCCATTGAACGTCTTGAGAACGGCAATTACCTGTTAGGGGTTCATATTGCTGATGTTAGTTATTATGTGAAAGAAAATTCTGCCTTGGACCGTGAGGCATTTATACGTGGGACCAGTGTTTACCTGGTGGACCGGGTAATTCCCATGATTCCTCATCGTTTATCCAATGGGATTTGTAGTTTGAATCCAAAGGTAGACCGTTTAACCTTATCCTGTGATATGGAAATGAACAGTGCAGGAGAAGTGTTGAAACATGATATATATCCCAGCGTCATTCGTACCAATGAGCGCATGACCTATTCTGATGTTTATAAAATTGTGGAAGAAAATGATGAGGAAGTAAAAGCCCGTTATGAAGAGCTTGTTCCTCACTTTGAAATGATGAAAGAATTAGCTCTCACACTTCGCAATAAACGGATGGAGCGGGGGGCTATCGATTTCGATTTTGGTGAAGCGAAAATTCTCGTGGATTCCGATGGCAAACCTACAGAAGTAAAGATGCGGGAAAGAACCATTGCCGAACAAATTATTGAAGAATTTATGTTAGCGGCCAATGAAACCGTTGCTGAACACTTTTATTGGTTACGGGTGCCTTTTATTTATCGGGTGCACGAAGATCCTGATGCAGACCGTTTGGAAATTTTCTTGCGTTTTGTCACTAATTTTGGCTATTTTGTCCGTGGAAAAGCGAATTCCATCCATCCTCGTTCTTTGCAGACGTTACTTGAAGAAGCGAAAGGCACGCCAGAGGAAACGGTCATTTCTAAAGTCATGCTACGATCCATGAAACAGGCGAAGTATGATGCAGAAAACAAAGGCCACTTTGGTCTTTCTACAGAGTTTTATACCCATTTTACCTCACCTATTCGCCGCTACCCCGATTTAATTGTTCATCGAATGATTCGGGAAACATTTAAACAAGGTGGTTTCTCAGATGAACGGATGGCTTACTGGTTTGCGAAGATGCCAGAAGTTGCAGACCATACCTCTGAGCGGGAACGTAATTCTGTGGATGCAGAACGTGAAACTGATGATCTGAAAAAAGCGGAATTTATGTTGCAACATTTAGGGGAAGAATTTGATGGAATCGTTAGTAGTGTAACTTCTTTCGGGATGTTTATTGAACTGCCTAATACCATTGAAGGGTTAGTCCATATTAGTTACTTAACAGATGATTACTATAATTTCCACGAAAACCAATATGCCCTTATTGGTGAAAGAACCGGGCGGATGTTCCGGATTGGGGATGAAATTCGTGTAAAGGTAGTAAATGTAAATGTAGAGGAACATACCATTGATTTTGAAGTGGTAGGTTTAAAGGCTCCTGTACAGCGTTCCAAAGAAAATCGCAAGGCCCGTGTCATTGTAGCCAAAGAAGCACGTCCAAATAAAAAGTCGAGGGCGCCACAGGGGAAATTCTCACAAAATGCAGATAATCCCTTCTGGATCGAGTTTCTCGAGAAAAAGAAAAAGAAATCATCTAGCCCTAAAACAACGCCTAAAGGGGCGAAAAAGGCAAGAAAAAAGAAGAAATGAGTTTTTCCTGCTCATTCCATTCTCCCCGGTGAATATGGTACGATATAGAAACACGTAGAAAGAAAAGTCGGAGGAAATGGAAATGGCTAAAGATGGAGTAAAAGTGATTGCCCAGAATAAAAAAGCGAGGCATGATTTTTTCATCGAGGATACCTACGAAGCAGGGATTGTATTAACCGGAACAGAGATTAAATCCATTCGGGCAGGTCGGGTCAATCTTCGGGATAGTTATGCGGGGATTCGTGATGGGGAAGCTTATCTTTATAACATGCACGTAAGCACCTATGAACAGGGAAACCGCTATAATCACGAACCTTTGCGAACGAGAAAGTTACTGCTCCATCGGGAACAGATTCGCAAATTGATTGGCCTGACCAAGCAACAAAGCTATACCCTGGTTCCTTTGCGCCTTTATTTAAAAGGTGGGTTTTGCAAAGTGGAAATTGGGTTAGCGAAAGGGAAAAAGAACTATGATAAACGGGAATCATTGAAAGAAAAAGATGCGAAGCGGGATGTGGATCGAGCTTTAAGGGAACGAATGAAATAGTATATTTACTTTGTATAGCATTTGTGATATACTGATTTTTGCAAGAATAATAGTTATACTGCTCTTTTCCCAGGAGCTGCCCTTTTATATGGGGGCGTTCTGGATTCGACGGGGATGGTTCGAGCATACAGTAGCGAGCCGGTGGGTTGCGGACACCGTTAACAACGCATCCTAAACACAAACGCAAAAACAGATTACGCTTTAGCTGCTTAATCAGCTAAGCCTTGCTTCTCCATCGTCCATGTGGCGGAGTTAAGGCTCATACTTTAGTGGACTACGCCTAAGGTCTCCGTCTGGGGCCGAGGGAAGAGATTAATCAGACTAGCCTGTTAGGCGCGGGTTGCCTGGTAGCCTGCAGGTGAAATTTCACAGGTAACTGCGCTCGGAGAAGCTTATGTAATCGGAGTCTTCGGACGTGGGTTCGATTCCCACCGCCTCCACCATACATATGTTTGGTGGTTTTATAGAAAAAACGAAGCAGGGGATTCCCCTGCTTTTTTTGATTGTTTAAGAATATTTATTCCTGTTCTATCCAACTCACAAGATTTGGATTCTCATCCAAAAAGGATTTATATTGATCCATCCATCCGTACTTTCCATCAGGATCAAGTTTCATACAGCGTTCATATTTTGCAATGCGATCTTCTCTCTTCGCGCAGCCATAATGTTTTAAACGGGCATAGGCGCAGGTATAGGGAAATTGTAAAATGGTTTCTGGAAACCTTCCACAATGTTGGGGGGTTTCTTTCCATTTATATTCAATATTTGGTTTGTAACGGATGAGAAAAGGGCGGAACATATGATGGGCTTTCCAAATGTGATCTTCCCGATAATGGGTTTCACTCCACATATCATATAAGCGGAAATAAATAACATCGAAGCTGTCTTGCTGAACTAGGGCAGGCAAATCCCGTTTAAATCGTTCTTCAAAAATTTCATCAGCATCAAGGCTAATAATCCATTCCGGGGAAGTGGCAATGGTTTCATTCCATTGTTGTTTTCGTAACAGGATTTCATTAGCAAAGGAAGAAGTGGGATTCTCAATAAGTGTTAAAGGAATGCCTTCCAAGCTCTCCTTTATGACATCAACTGTATGGTCTGTACTGCCATCATCAATAATTACTGCCTGGTGAATATATTGTCTACAATCTGCCAACATTATACCTAAATATCGATCGCTTTCGTTTTTCACAACCATGGACAATGTAATTTTTGGTTTTTCAAATAACATGGGAATCACCTTCAAAAATGTTCTTTTAACACTATATGCTTTTTTTCTTACATGAATCAATTTTTGGTCAAAAAATGTTCCCATGTTTCCCCATACGCAAGTTTTGCGTGAAAAATGTTTATTTTTGTCGAAATTTGTAATAGAATAAGGGAAAATGTTTACATTTTATATAAATCGGTAAATACTTTGTCAACTACCATAAAAAATAGTAGAATAAAGGTAAGGAAAATGCCTTGCATATCTATCATTCTGGTAGATAAGGGGGGGAGTCCATGGTCAATATAGCGGTAATAGATGATAACTTGTTGGTACTAAAAGGGTTAGTTAGTTATTTAAGTGAAGAACCTGATTTTCAAGTTGTTGGCGCTTATGAAAAAGGGGAAAAAGCTCTCGAGGAAATTAAAACTCTCGAACCAGATATTGTAGTCCTGGATCCGTATATGTCAGATATAAACGGTCTTCATTTAATGAGGGAAATTAAGAAAATTTTGGGGGAAAAGGGAAGAATTATTGTTTTTTCTTCTTATGATAGTGAAGAAGTGATGCGAATTGTCTATGATATTGGCATTTCTGCTTTTGTATTAAAAAGTGCTTCTATGCACCATTTAATTAATGCTATTAAACAAAGCTATCTTGGGAATATATTAATCTCTGAACGGTTTTTCAGAAATCGTGGAAATGAATGCTTAACAAATACAGAGATTAAAATTTTACAATTAATTTCCCAGGAAAAGACAAACAATGAGATTGCTGAGGAGTTAAATATTAGTAAAAGAACAGTAGAATATCATATTTCGTCGATTATTCAAAAGCTAGGGGTAGATTCTAGAGTTGGCGCGGTTGTAAAGGGGATCCAGAAGGGAATTTTACTATATAATTTGGTATAAATGGAGCTGGTAGCTCCTTTTAAATTGGTCATTTTACGAGAAAACGCAAATCGCATTGCGGGATACCGCAATGCGATTTGCGTTATATACAGTAGATTATTACGGTAGAAAATTTATAAAATACATATAGAGATAGAAAACGTCGAAGGATGTCGAAAAGAAAAAATAACGAATAAACCTTCGGTTTTATCTCTCATAATTTTAGGGTCTTGAGCATACCGGTCGAAAATAGAAACCAGGGGGTGCTGTGAACCAAGGAGAGTAATAAAAGGCTTTCCCAAATTTTGTACCTTGCATTTATATTTTAATGTGTTATTTCAAATTTGTCAATTCTATGTCGAAGAAAATTTAATAGTGAGCTGTTGATTGAAGCAACAGTCTTGATCGACCAGCAACTATGATTCTTGACATAGAAACAACGCGAACTAAGTCGCTAAAAGAAAGGGTCGATCTAAGCCATGAAGAAATTATTCAACAAGTCTTTCGTAGCTCTAACAATGGCTATCGTTTTAGTTATGTCTATGGTGGGTTCAGCATTTGCTGCAAATTATTCAGATACTGCTGGCCACTGGGCAGGCAATGTAATTACTAAGTGGAGTGACAAAGGATACGCAAAAGGATATCCAGATGGTACATTTAGACCAGATAATATTGTTACCCGTGCAGAATTCGCTGCATTAGCAAACCGCTTCTTTGGATACTTTGGATACTCTACAAATTCTAACGATATGAGCATTAAATCTCCATTTAAAGATGTTACTGTAAACACTGGCACAAGTGGTCCTGGCTGGTTCTATCATGATGTAGCCGTTGCTGCTAAAGTTGGTTATATTAAAGGATATCCAGATGGATCTTTCAAACCTAACCAAACAATGACTCGTGCTGAACTTGCATATGCTCTTGGCCAACTCTTTGGCGAAAACTTAATTATTGAAGTAAGTGGTCTTGTAGGCACTATCGATAATACTGTTGATACTGCACTTGGACTTGTAAGCCTTGATGGTGTTGTTCCAGACCTTAAACCAATCGTTGCAGGTTTATTAAATCTTGGAATTATTAAAGGTGTTCTTACTAAAACTGGTGAACTGATCTTTGCTCCACAAGCAGAACTTACCCGTGCCCAAGTTATTCAAGTAATGGATAATATCTTCCTTCAATTCCCAGAATTCCTTGACAATGGGGACCTTCTCGTAACAGTTATGGGTATTGTTGGACCAGTTGTAGGTACTGTTCTTGGAACTGTTGGCGGTGTATTAGATGCAGTTGATGCAGTAACCGGTGCATTACTTGGTGATCCTAATGCTGGTGGCCTTCTTGACGGACTTGGTCTTGGTGGTCTCCTCGGCGGACTTGGCCTCTAATACTATTATTATAGTAACCGATTTCCAATAAAATGAAAATATGATTTTGATGCAAAACACCTTGCGATTCATCGCAAGGTGTTTTGCGTTGTGTACGGTGGCATTTAATGGTTGGCAATCTATACAATTAAAGATAGATTTATATTTTATAAAGGCCGTAGTATAAGGACAACTCAGGCTGCCGCCGGCGCCTAAAGGCTTGGCGCCAGCCAGGTTTTCTTTATCTATAAGTTGGATTAAGTTCGTTTCAGGGGTACATATTGTGGTGATTTGGGGGTGTCAGGCCAAGGGAACCAAAGGGGTTTTATGCTTTAAATCGGGTGCTAGTTTTTAGGTGTTATGTGTCACATTTTATTCCTATTAAAAATGAATTACAGAAAGGATTGTGGCTGATGAAAAAGTTATTTAACAAAGCAGCAGTGTCAGCTGTATTGGCATTTGCTATGATCCTTAGTGTCGTTTCAGTAGCTTTTGCTGCTACTCCACAATTTAGCGACATTAAAGGTCATTGGGCGGAACAAACAATTGTTAAATGGGCGGAATGCGGTTTTGCAAAGGGTTATCCAGATGGAACTTTCAAACCAAATGGTAATGTAACTCGCGCAGAATTCGTAGCATTTGTTGACCGCTTCTTTGGTTTCACTGACAAAGGAAGCGTAGTAGAACCTTTTGCAGATACTCCTGCAAATGCATGGTATGGTTATAATAAAGAAGCAGTTGTACCAATTGCGTACAACCGCAACTTAATTAAAGATTTTGGCGATGCACAAAACAAATTCTATCCCGATAAAGCGATTACCCGTCAAGAAGCATTCATTATCATTGCAAGAGCTTTAGGCTTAAACAATGGTAGTACTACTGTAATTGCTAGTAACCTTGGCGTATATGTTGACGTACAAGCACTTAATGCTAAAGCTACCGTTTTAGTTGGTTCTCTCGTTGGTTTAGGAATCATTCAAGGTGACTACAATGGTCTTGGCCAATTGCAATTACGTCCAAACGATCCTCTCACTCGTGCAGAAGCAATCACTATTCTTGATAATATTTGCAAACAATACCCTTGGATTTTTGGTAACCTGGGCGCTTTAGTCTATGTAAACGCTGATGTATTAAACGCTGTTAATGCATTAGTTGTAGTGGGTTATAGCCCATCTGCTGCAATTGCTAAAGTGAATGGTGCTTTAAATAACTGCAATTGCTCTAACCCTATAGCAGTACAAGCAGCTCTTTTACCTATCGTTTATGTTAATGTAGGCGTGGGTAAATAAGTTAATAATCCAACTTTACAAACCTAATGGGAGGCATTTATGCCTCCCATTTTTCTGGCACATTAAGAATTTATAAAATTCTTATAGTATAAGTGCAACTAAAGCTTCTCCTGCGCCTTAAAAGGCTTG
>CALNBV010000178.1 GCA_937874515.1 uncultured Paenibacillaceae bacterium
ATTTAGGCCCTTAGTAATCCACGGAAACCCCTGGCAGCATAGTAGGATTCTGCTCCATTGTGGTACACAAAGACCGTGTCATAGCGATAATCACAAAAGATGGCCCCACCGAGTTTTCTAATAGCAGGGGGTGTCTTCACCCAGCTTGATGTTTTAGTATCGAAATTTCCTAGCCTCTGCAGCTCCCGGTATTGTTCTTCTGTTAAAATTTCAATACCCATTTCTGCAGACATATCAATAGCGTTGTTTTGTGGTTTGTGTTCTTTCCTTGACTCCAGCGCTTCACGGTCGTAACAAATACTTCTGCGGCCTTTAGGACTTTCTTTTGAACAATCATAAAAAATGTGGCTCTTCGCCACTAGCAGTGATTTAATAACTTAAAAGCTCTATTAACTTCCAGTGAATCTTTGAAAACCGGACAAGGGAATCAAGTTCAATCAGCTCACAAATCCGTTCTCCATCCGTTCAATGTATACAGTATTTCATACCTGGTTAGACTGTTGAATGGACAAGGGAATCGAGTTCGGTCAGTGAGCAAAACGTGGCTCCACACCGTTCACGATTCTTTTTTATGTTTATAAAAGCATTAATTTAGGACCGTAAGGTCCATTTGGGTGTAGGATAATTAAACTTTAATTTTCCTCCGATGAGATAAATCATGGCAATTAAGTTATCCACTGACCGATACCCACGTGCCTTGCGTTTCGCTGCTTGAATGAGACTGTTGACTCCTTCCAAGAGGCCATTATTAAGCTGCGAGGTAAACCACTGTACGATTCCCTTATAGTGTTTTTGAATCATCTGGGCTACTTCTACCATAGGCTCTAAACGGCAACGAAGTCCCCATTGAATCCAATCCTGTAAAACCATTGGTGCAATTGAAGCCGGATAACGAAATACTTCTTGAAGGCACACTTTCATACGGTAAGCCTTGGCTGTCTGTAGTTCACAATCTTTTAGCTTATCTAATGATTTCTTTTGCTCCTCGTTGAGATTGATTTCATTCTTTAGCCAGATATACCGTGTATGCTTCAAATCAGCACATGTTTTTTGTTCTTTTCTTCTCACTTCATCAACGGCTTCATTGATATTTTTGATGACATGGAATTTGTCAAACGTAATAGCTGCGTGAGGAAAGTTATCCTCAAATCCCTTGATAAAAGCAGGAGACATATCAATGCAAACTTCTTTAATATTATCAGCATGGCCACCATGTGTTTCTAAATGCTCTTTACAAACCTTAACGGTTTCAGCATTTTTTCCTTTAGTAGCACAAATCACAACCTTTTGATCTGCATCCATAAAGATGGTGACATAATTATGCCCTTTTTTGGATGAAGTCTCGTCAGTTCCGATTTTCGTTACATGGGAAAGATCTTGTACTTCAATAGCTTGTTCCACATAATAATGCAAAATTCTCCATAAACGAGTATCATGTTCTCCAATAAATCGAGCAATCGCATTCATAGGCATATCTTTAGCCATGGTCATGATTAATGCATCAAAATACAGCGTGAAATTATGACGTTGCTTAATCGCCCATGGAACATTTACTCGTTTGATTGTATTACAATGATTACACTTTGTTCGAGGGAGTTCGGCATGAATATAGCAAGGATATTCCAAGAAATTCAAGTGTCTCCATGTTCTGTTTTCGTCTGCGGTATCATAAACTGGCTGATTTTCGGTTCCACAACCTGAGCATGCAAACAAACCTCGTTTACGAAACTTTACGAAAACGTCTAGTTGTTGTAACTCATCGTTAAATTTACATTGATCAATATACCATGGTTCAGGAATATGAAATGCTTTTTCTAGTTCTTCAATCTCTATAAACATATGAAAATACCTCCTAATACTGGTCTATTATTTTCCAGTATTAACTGGTGCTTTTCATTCTAATCAGCGAAGAAGCAATTTAACGGATATAACAACAAGAAGTTACAACTAATTATCTATCCAAAAATAATTCACAATTCCTTCCCTGTTTTTAATCATGGATTTACATGATAATTAAAGTAAGCGATTACAATGAAGGAGAAGTGGAAATGAAAAAACCTTACCTCATCCTGTTGTCCATTATAATTTTAGGTGCGATTTCTATCTTAACTTATTTCATCGTAAGCAATAGAACCAATCTAGAATTTGAGAAAGTAGAATTGGATCAATTAAATCCCACAATCCAAACCTGGATTAATAAATCATGTCGGGATAAAACAGGGATTCATCTTTATGAAATAAATAAAGAAAATGGTTATGAAGCAATCCTATATTTTAATAAGTACAAAGATGTATATCTGTATATTGCTCAAGAAATCGATGTTATCTATAAGGAGGATAAGCTTACGGTTTCTATAAGTGATTTGCCGGCAACTCATGATTCCGATGTAAAAAATGATTTTTGTCTTTATATTACAATGAAGAAGAATCCCAAAAGTATTGAGTTGTTGTTAAATGATGAACAAATCAAACCCCAGAATTCTACATCGGGAAAAATTGAAGGGGTTATTGTGGAATAATATAATAATAGTAGATGGAAGTTAATCAAAGAATACAGGAGAATTGGATATGACTAACTCTGAGGAATTTATCGTTCTTTTCAATCGTATAGATAACTTTTTAAAGAATCTTCAAAGTAAAGAAAATCATGAATCCTTTTCTAAAATGGTTAAAAGAGCAGCTAAGTCAAACGCGATTATTCGGCAATATAAAGATGATTTAATTGAATTTGCTGAATTACGAAATGCAATAGTGCATGATCATCGGAATCCTCCTGCTATTGCCGAGATTCATGAATATATCGTTAAAGAGATAAGGGTCATTGAAGAAAAGTTAACAAAACCAAAAATGGTGATTCCTGATTTTCAAAGAGAGGTAAAAACATTTCAAGTGAATGATTCATTATCTGATCTGCTCGTTGTCATTCGTGATAAACATTACTCTCAGTTTCCCGTGTATGATGGAGGGGAATTCAAAGGTCTTATCACAGAAAATGGAATTGCAAATTGGCTGGCAAAAAATATGATTGAAAGTCAAAATTCATTAAAAGAGACCTGTTTAACAGAAGTTTTAAATGATGAAGAAGAAACTCACACGTATAAATTCATTAATAGAAATACATCGGTGTATGAAGCAGAAGAAATCTTTAAACAACGTCTAAACGAAGGAATCAAATTAGCTGCACTTTTAATTACCCACAGTGGTAAAAGGAATGAATCTCTATTAGGCATGATTACCCCATGGGATTTAATAAATATTTAAAAGAAAAAAACAGGCTCTCATATTGAGGAGCCTGTTTTTTTTAAGTTTGTCCAAAAAAGAACACGTTTTTTAATTTTCTCGTAAATAACCATGATTAATAAAATAACGATACTATTAAAAATTAATCCTGCTAATACAAAATCATATTGGGTAAAATCTGTATAATATTGTACGAAATGTCCCATTCCTGAATTAGCCCCAAACATTTCAGCCATCATTAATACGATAAACGATAATCCAAGGGACATCCCTGTACCACTTAAAATTAAGGGGGAACTTGCAGGGAGAACCATTTTTAAAATGAGATCCTTCCCTTTTAGACGAAGGGTTTTTGCATTATCCCAATAATGTTGGTCTATTAACAATACACCTTCAATAGTTCCTAAAAAGATTGGCCAAAAGGTGGCAATAAATAAAATGAAAATTGAAGCTAATTCAAAAGTTGGCAACAAGGCTATTGCATAAGGTATAAACAGGGTTGGGGGAAGAGGGCTAAATGTTTGGAAGAAGGGTGAAAGAATCTCCCGTATTCTTTGATTCATTCCAAAGTATAACCCTCCACCAATTCCTAGTATTAAGGATAGTGCAAAAGCGGGGATGAGCAATCCCATTGAACTGAGAAATCCTTGGAATAATTCTGTTATAGCTTCAATAAATGCTAAAGCGACAATTTCTGGCGAAGGGAAAATAATAGGATTTAAGAGCTCTGTGAAATTTGTAATGAACACCCAGAGAGCGAGAAGGCCTATCGCAATTAAAGTCGTATAAATATATAATTGAAGGAACTTTTTCATGAAGACCTCCTTGACTATGTGTTTTGTTTTTTATAATTCTCTAATTGTTTTTTATAATAATCATCATTTGGATGTTCTTTAATCAATTCATTTAAGGCTTGTTCATAGAAGGAAAGGTTAAAGTGTTTATTAATGTCTATTTTTTCGCCATTTTTAACATAACCCAGGTTTTTCATTTGCTCCCACATTTTAACCACTTCTTTCTTGTTAGGATCAGCGGTGTTATGTAAATGTGGTTCATTTACTATTTCGTTGACGGTTTTATCATCTAATTTAAAATGAACTTTTGTTGCTTTTAATGCTTTTTCAGGACTTTCTAACTTTATCCGTTCAGCCTGAATGAGGCCTTTAAGGAATTTTTTATAAGCAACTGCTTGTTCTTCTGTGGAAGCGCCCCTTACCGTAACACGGCAGCAAACATGTTTCGGATTAATATCATTACTCCAAAGAACAGGGGTTAATCCGATTTTTTCTGCCTTTGACAAATGGCCAGTACCTGATACTCCCACATCAACTTTTCCAGATGCCACTGCTTCAAGAACAGCAGTCACACTTTTAAAGTCGATAAAGGTGACATCTTTTTCAATATTAATTCCTGATTCTTGAAGTGCTGCTTTAAAGACGATATCAGGGGTACCGAGACGTACAGTTCCAATCTTTTTTCCTTTATAATCTTGTAATGATTTATATTTACTTTTATTCCCTTCTTTTACAACAATAGGATGACCGCCTTCCATATGCCCCCCGATAATATCAAAATCTGACCCCTGGGAAATAAATGCGAGAGGACCAGAAGTGCCAAAGGTTAAGCCAATATCAATTTTCTTCGATTGCAGTGCATTTAAGCCATCGGTTGAGGCTGAAAAAGGAATCAGTTCTACTTTTAAATGTTCTTTTTCAAAAAATCCTTCATCCACGGCAATATCTGCCAGGGGGGCACCATTGGCCTGAAGATATCCTACTTTTAGTTTATATGTTTTTTCGTCACTATTTGGTGTGCCTGTTGTTACATTGCATGCTGAAAGCAATAATATGGCTGCTATTCCAATCCCTATTATCCAGTTTTTATGTTTCATTTATCTTCCTCCAGATTAAATTCCATTGCCATTTAACAGTAATTCATTCTGTTGATTTAATTTTTCAAAGATTTCTTTGTTCATAATCCCTAAAATGTAATTTCTAAATTGGATAAACTCTAAACTTTCTATTAACTTTTTGCGATTTCTTGGTTTAGGAAAAGGCACATCAATAATTTCTGCAATTCTTCCAGGGGGACCTGGAGTGAACATAACAATACGATCTGCTAAAAAAATTGCTTCTTCTGCATCATGGGTTACAAAAACAATGGTTCGTTGTTGATCTTGATTTACTCTAAGTACTAAATCTTGCAGACGAATTCTAGTAACTGGATCTAGTGCCCCAAAGGGTTCATCCATGAACATTAAGTCTGATCCTAAGGAAAGGGCTCTTGCAATGGCAGCCCGTTGCCGCATTCCGCCAGACATTTCTCCCGGATATTTCTTAAAGGCATGCCCTAACTGAACCAATTCCAGGTAATTGTGAGCTAACTGTTCTAACTCTTTTTTTGTTTTCGACTTATTTAATCTTTGTTTTAAGGCTAACATGATATTTTCTTCGGCGGTTAACCAGGGAAAGAGAGAATAATCTTGAAATACCACTGAACTATCTGGCAAGGATTGTGTAATGGATTGATGATTGACAAATATTTCCCCCTCTTTTGGTTGTGTTAACCCGGTGAGTAACCGGAGAAGGGTGCTTTTTCCGGAACCGCTAGGGCCCATTAGGACAATAAATTCCCCCTCTTTAATGGTTAAATTAATATCTTGTAATATTTCTAACCCATCGTAATCGAAGAAAATAGACTTCGCCTCAATTTTATTTTGAACATTGTTCTTTTTAACGTCCAATTGTGAAGCTCGTTCAAGAACCTTTGTCATGATTTTCCCTCCTACGTGTGTTGAAGAACTTTTTTATTTTTTCGATAATGTTCAATGGCTGAAGTGGAAACTAACTTAATAACCATGTCATTATGGGGGGGATTATATGATCCGCATTGAACATCTCTAAACCATCTTTCTAGAGGGAGTTCTTTTGATAATGAATGTCCACCGGCGATGCTCATGGCTAATTCCACAATCTTTTTAGCATGATTGCAAATGGTATATTTCGTAACAGCCACTTCATTGCCTAACTGATCTCGCAAATGTGGGTTGTTATCCCATTTTTCTGCTATGCCATATAATAATGCACGTGAAACTGCGATAAGAATTTCAATTTCACCAATTTTTTGCTGAACATGTGGTGCC
>CALNBV010000179.1 GCA_937874515.1 uncultured Paenibacillaceae bacterium
GGGCTATTTGCCACCTAGACAAAACCAAGTAATTTTATTAGAATAATAATAAATTAGTATTATAATACAAAAAATCATTTGTTTCTATCCAGAGAGGTGGAGGGACAGGCCTAATGAAACCTCAGCAACCATTAGCCTTGTGCTAATAAGATGATTTCAAAACAAAAGTGGATTGACGATTATTTAGACTTATATCTTTATGCAAGGAAAATAAAGGATTTTGAATGGGTACAACAAATTTTAAAGAAACTTCAAAATGCAGACCAACTATACCTTCAAGAGGTCATTCGTAAAGAACGTATTAAACTCTTGGATCAATTTAAAGGAGTAAACGAACAAATTTTAACCCTTTATACAAAAATACGGGAAGAGAATACAAACAATGCTTACACCGATAATCTTTTCAAACAAATAATAGCGTTGAGAAGGGTTCGAATTCATTTACTCAATAAAATTAACACGCATATAATCAAAAAGCAAAAGAAACATTAGCATAATAAAAACACACGGTCAAATACATACCAAAAGGGTGTGCATACCGTGTGTTTTTATTATGATTCTCAGGAACCGTTCCAACCTAACTCTTTTGATAATTCCTGGGACTTCTGTTTTACAATTTGAATGTCTCTTGACCCTTCTTTTGTATCTAATACCCCTATTAGCCCAGCAATCGTAATGGCTGCCACTAAATTTCCACTTTGATCCCATATAGGACAACTTATGGCGGAAACTCCGGGGAGAAACATGCCATCGGTAACCCCATACCCTCGATGGCTGACTTTTTCAATTTCTTCAATCAACCAATCTAGGCTAGTTGTACTTGATTCAAGTTCTTGTTGAATCAATTTTTCTGTCCGATCTGCGGGTAGAAAGGAGGCAAAGACCAATCCTGTGGCACTACTGGTTACATTTAATTGGGTACCTACTTTAATTCCCACATGAATGAGACGGTCGCTTGCTTCCCATCGGACAAAAAAGGGACCTTTTTCTCCCCAAATGGCCAAGGCCACAGAATGATTTAATGTTTCTTTTAACTCCAGTAAATAAGGAACCGCAATCTCTGTCACATTAACTTGTTCCGCTGCCTTTAACCCAAGCAAATGCAATTCTGTCCCTAAAGTATATCTAAGATCTTCACCTTTTCTTAAAAAACCTGTCCTCGTAAAACTGGTTAAATAACGATGCAATTTACTTTTAGACATCTCACAAAGGGTTGCAATTTGCGTAATATTCAATGGCCTGCCAGCTTCAGCAATCTTTTTTAATATATCAATCCCTAATTCCAGGGATTGTATGCCGTTTCCCTCGACTTCTTCTATCGCCATGCCATCTCACCTTCTATCTCCTACATTATCCACTGTATCGTATTTTTGAATTTTACCATTATTTTTCTATTTGATACAACGGTTAGAAGGGATAAAAGTGTTTTAACAATTAGGCATTAAGGGCATTTTCCCTTTTGAAGTGAGGCATAACATATTTTGCAAAACGTTCCATAGCAGACAGGGTTTCTCGGTGGGACAATCCGCCAAAGTCGAAATACAAAATGACTTCATCAAGGCCAGTGGCTTCCACTCTTTTCAGAGCTTCAGTCACATACTCTGCATCACCCACAATAATACTTTGCTCGCTTAAGTCATTGGTTTTCAAGTTTTTCAACCGTTCCACAATCTCAACAAAGTAGCTGATATGTGGCGGAGCTTTTTTCGGATCCCCTGGGAATGCAGGAACGAGACCGCTAAAGTAGCGTAACATTCTTTCCTTGGTTCTTTCTGTTTCCTCAGGGCTTTCTGTTACATTGATAAAGTAAGAGCAAGCAGCTTTTTTATTTTTAAATCCAGCTTTATGGGATAAACGATTAAAGTTATCTACTGCATTTCCCAGGCTGCCAAAGACCATGCTGGCTGCAAAAGGAGCAAAAATAACGTGTTCACCCATGGCAGCAGCTTTTTCTATGGTTGGCTCACTAAAGGCAGCAACATAAATAGGAGGATGAGGGTCTTGCACAGGCCGTGGAGTTAAAGATACTTCAGGGAAGGTGTAGAATTCACCATTATAAGAAAAGAATTCCTCTGTCCATGCTTTTTTCATAATGTCGAGTCCTTCAAAAAATAAATCCCTACTTTTATTAAAATCTATGCCATATACATCGTATTCCCTTTTGTCATACCCCCGGCCAGCTGAGAAAATAGCCCGGCCATTACTTAATAAATCAAGCAGGGCATATTCTTCTGCTAAACGAATGGGGTGATTAAGAGGCAATACAACGGTAGCTGGCGCCAATTTAATTTTTTTCGTTTTTGCAGCAACACTGGTTAATAACATGGCTGGTGAAGGAAGAACCCCGAGGACGCTGAAATGATGTTCAGGTACCCATACAGAATCGAATCCTAAATCCTCCGCATATACACATTGTTCCTCTAGATCCAAAACCATTTGATTGGGATTCTTTCGATTTGGTGCATACTCAATAGGATTATCCGTTAAAGTAAAATAACCGATTTTCATTTTCTTCCCCCCAGTTTTTTGTTCACTATTAGTAAATGATATTTATTATTTGTTTACAATTATAACTATACACTGACTTTATCTCTTTTGTAAATACTGATTATTCAAAAAATTTTTCTTGTTAGTCTGTTGTTACCCATGCATCTATTTCTTGATGAATTTGTTCTTTTTGCATCATCCCTTTATGTAATGGGGTTTGTTTCTCCCGGACAAACCAAATGGTAATTGCAGCAATGATTCCGGGAATAGCAAAAGCTAAAAAGTTGACTTGCAATGGCATATTTAAGGTGAGTAACACCCCACCCATCATCGGGCCAATAATAGCTCCTAACCGGCCTACCCCAAGAGACCAACCAATTCCTGTTGAACGCATTTCCGTGGGATAGTATTGAGAAACATACGCATTGGCAATAATCTGGGTGCCGATAGTTGCTCCCCCTGCAATAGCAACCAATAAATAGAGAACGAATAAATTCCCCTTAAAACCTAACAAAGTTAAAGACACCCCTGCCAGGATGTAGAAAAAGATCAAGACTTTTTTTCCGCTCCAACGGTCTGCTGCCCATCCTCCAAAGACCGCACCAAAAATTGCTCCGAGATTTAAAACTAATAGGAACATTAAACTTGAACCCATGGGATATCCAGCCTGGTTCATCAGCTTAGGCAACCAGGTATTCAACCCATCAATCATCAATAAACACATAAAAAAAGAAATCCAGAACATCAAAGTACTTAAGATTCTTCCCTTTTCAAATAGCTTCATGACAGGAATGCCCACTTTCTTAGGCATCCCACTAACATAGATATCATTTTCTGCTGGAATATAATTAACATCAATTTTATTTAACAGGCGTCCAATCTCCTTGGGCTCATTTCTAGCCACTAAATATTCAGGAGATTCTGGCAAATACTTATACATAAAGGGTAAAGTAAGCAACGGGAAGGCTCCTACTAAAAAGACAGATTCCCATCCCAGAGACGCAATCATAAGAATTCCCAGTCCTGCAGCAAGCACACCCCCTAAGGAGTAACCACTAAACATAATGGAAACCAATGTGCTTTTCGATGTCTTGGGGAATATTCCGTCATAAGAGCAACGGCATTGGGCATGACTCCGCCTAAACCTAGTCCAGCCAATAAGCGATAGATCCCAAAATCTACAGGTCCTGTGGCCAGGGCAACCAAAGCAGTAAACAAACTAAAGATCCCAACACATAACATAATCACATTTTTTCTTCCCAACTTGTCCGCCAATGGGCCAAAAATCATCGCCCCTACCATCATCCCAAACAAGGCATAACTGCCAAGAGATCCTGCTTCAATAGGGGTTAAGGACCATTCCTTCATTAATACAGGTACAACAGAACCATAGACCACTAAATCAAAGCCATCAAAAACAATTATAAACGCACACCAGAATAACACCATGAAGTGAAAGCGGTTAAATTTTGCCCGGTCAATCATTTGACTTACATTAATAGATCGCATTTATTATCCCCCTGCCCTTTTGATAATTCACAATAGGTAAATATTATTTACTTATTGTTTCTACAGTTAATATATTAAATAGGGATAACTTTGTAAATCTATTTATTACATTAAACATACAAAAGCCGGTATTTCTTTTATTAAGAAAATACCAGCTTTCTATTACCCTTTTATTTACCCTTTATTTACCCTTTATTTACCTTTCAGATACTTTTCCATAATAACTGCAATGCTAGCCATTGGAAAACTATTTCCCATTTCTTTCCCCTCCTCTAATCCACTCTCTTAAATACGGGAACCTGATCCTTGTATTCTGTTAGTTCTACCTCCATATCTATTTGGAGAGGATGAAGATTGTCCCCGTTCATTCTCCCTAAAACCCGTACACCTCCATCTAGATCAATGACAGCCAATGAATAAGGTGTGTCAGCCTCCCATTTTTTTTCGCTCACATAAACAACTGTGTAGGAAAATATCTTCCCTTTCCCTTCTACTTCCATAGGAATAAAACTATTTTCACTTCGGCACTGGGGGCAATAAGCTGACGCTAATAAGTAGTTTTTCTCACAGATTACACAATGATGGACCTTTATTTTAAGGGACATTTTTCTTACCTCCGTTTATAAATATGAACCGTACAGGTTCCTCCCGATCCTCCCAAATTTTGCGTTAATCCGATGGATGATTCCTTTACCTGACGTTGGCCTGCCTGGCCCCGAAGTTGATAAACTACTTCAACCCCCTGGCCGACCCCCGTTGATCCGATGGGATGCCCCTTTGCCTTAAGCCCTCCGCTAGGATTAATTGGAATATCTCCTCTAAGGGAAGTTCGCCCTTCTAAAGCCGCTATTCCCCCCTCGCCAGGTTTAAAAAATCCTAAATCTTCTGTAGCGATAATTTCAGCCATGGTGAAGCAGTCATGTACCTCTGCAAAATTAATATCCATCGGTTGGACATTAGCCATTTCATAAGCCTCCTGGGAAGCTTGTCGGCTAGCGGAAAATGAAGTTAATTCTTCATTCATAAACAATTCAAAAGGGCCTGAGGCTTGTCCTGAACCAATGATATCTACTACATTCGTCTGATATTCTTTAGCAAGGTCTGGTGCACAAAGCACCATGGCAGATGCACCATCAGAAATGAGAGAACAGTCATAGCGGTTTAACGGATCGGCAACCATGCTTGTACATCCACAAACATCTTCTATGGTAATATTTTTATGTAGATGGGCATGTGGATTAAGAAGGGCATGGGCATGATTTTTCACAGCGACAGATGCTATTTGTTCTCTTGTTGTTCCATATCGATACATATGGCGTTGGGCAATTAGCCCAAAAACGGAGGGAAAGGTCATTCCTATATTGGCCTCCCATTCCCGGTTGCTAGCCTGTGCAAGAATCTCCGTCACTCTTGCCGTTGGTTGGGATGTCATTTTCTCCGCCCCAACTACTAGAACCCGCTTGTACATTCCGCTTTGGATAGCTAGAATCCCCTGACGGAGGGCCAAACTTCCAGAAGCGCAGGCTCCCTCCAATCTGGAAGAAGGAACTCCTTTTAACCCAATCACTGATGCTGCATAGGCAGCTAAATGGTTTTGGTCAATGAAGGAGTCTCCTGCATAATTGCCCAGGTAAAAGGCATCAATATCATCCGGACCTAATCCAGCATCGTCAAGGGCCTGTTTTGCCGCTTCAATTACGAGCTCGGCAAATGTTGATTGAAGCGCCCCATAATGGGTTGTTCCTACACCGATTACAGAAGCTAAAGCCATATTCTCTCCTCCTTAGTTAATATTCCGCTGGGCATTTCCCCAAAAGGGTTTTCTTAATTTCTTCTTATCAATTTTTCCATAAGCCGTCAGAGGAAGTGAGTCCATAAACATGATTTCTTTTGGGCGCTTATATTTGGATAGATGGTGATTGCACAAATCGATAATACTTTCCACTGTGGGAGGATTACTACCTTTAGGCACGATGACAGCCGTAACCGATTCGCCCCAATCAGGATGAGGAATTCCGATTACTGCCACCTGACTCACTCCCGGGTGTTTCTGAATGACATTTTCTACTTCAGATGTATAAACATTTAATCCTCCACTAATAATCATATCTTTCTTTCTGTCTAATAAATAAACGTAACCTTCCTCGTCCATCACGCCTAAATCCCCCGTGTAAAGCCATCCATTTTTCAATGTTTCCACTGTCTTTTCCGGTGCTTGATGATAGCCAACCATATTATAGGGAGTGAAGGCGATAATTTCCCCTTCAACCCCCCGGGGAACTTCTCGTCCGTTTTCATCCACAATTTTCACCTGGGACATTAATACCGCCTGGCCACAGCTACTTAAGCACTTTTCTTTAGAGGGGTCTAGAGAATGATCCGATTTTTTTAATCGTGTTATAAAATTAGGAGCTTCTGATTGTCCAAAAAGCTGCGTGAATACAGGGCCAAAAATCTCTAATCCTTGTTTCAATCGTTCTACAGTAATAGGCGCCGCCCCATAAAGAATGGTCCGAAGAGAAGAAAAATTCATCTTGTTTCCCTTCATCTGATCCATCACTCGATAAATCATTGTCGGTACCATAAAAGTTAAGGTGATTTGATTTTCCTCAAGATGTTTCAATACAACCTGGGGATCGAATTTTTGTTCAATAAAATGTGTGGCACCTTTGGCTAACCCTGCCTGCAGGACGAAGCCAGCACTATGAGGTAAGGGGGTAGAAAGAAGGATTCTCTCATCATCTTGTAAACAAAGTTCAAGAATATGGGAAAAAAGATTGATTGCCATGTTCTCTTGTGTGTGCATAACCCCTTTGGGTAACCCAGTCGTTCCTCCTGTATACATAATTACCGCTAAATCCTGAGGACTAACGTTCACATGGATATCATCCTCTGATTCATCTTCTTGAAAACCATTCCAGGGTATAAATCCTTCCGGACATTGATCCTGTTCAGACACCCCAACAATTGTCTTCAATTCTGGCAATTCATCTTTTATTTTTTGAATAACTTCAAAAAAAGGACGTCCTACAATCAATACCTGTACATTGGAATCTTTAAGAATATGGGAAATTTCCTTTTCTCCCAGCATGTCATTTAGAGGTACCTTCGTCGCTCCAGCTTGAATAATCCCCATGTCACTCATGACATACTCGATACAATTAGACATAAGCAAAGCCACTCTTGTATTGGCTTTTACCCCCCGCTTGATTAACCCATGAGCAATGCGATTTGCAGATTTCAGCAATTCACCGTACTTGAAAGTATATTCACCAAAAACAAGTGCATTGTTTTCTCGGTTTTGAAAAAATACTTTACGGAAAAAATCCTTTAATTGTAGAGATGGGCAAAACAAATTCAGCCCCTCCTATTTAGATAATCACCCCGTGACCGTTCAAGATCACGAGGCTTGTCTTAAAGCGACACTGTTTTGGGTTTGGGTGATAGACTAACGTAACCATTTTAATTGGGAAAGCACTGTTTCTGGTTCAGCGTCTTCCGGCACTTCACCGTACATGAACTTTGCCTGTAATCGTTCAGGCAGAACTTGTTGTTTAGACCAGAAATCCCGATTCAGGCCTCCTCCGATGTTGTTACCTTTTTCCCATTGGTGAAGTAATGTTGTAAAATCACTGTTTCCAAAGAGATAGAAATCAATCTTATCAGTAATCTCTAATGATTCATCTACTGATTCCTCCAGATGAATACCTACTGACCATTGATAGTGCTTTGCCAAATTAAATACAGGTTGATATAAGGTACAAACCTGATTACTCATCATATTCAGTTGATTATTTTCTTCCATTACAATAGCTGAAAGACCGTGGGAAGAAAAATTGCGCAAATATTCCGCCAAATACATCGATGCTACTTCAATATCCTCCTCACTAATCATCAACTCTTGCCCCGGCCGCACCATAGGATGCAACAATTGCAACCACTTTTGGGGAGAAGGAAACCTGAGGACAAAGGGCTGTGCTCCTTTATAGAGATTATGAAGCCCAATAAGAACATCACTGATTTCCTTTCTTGGCTTTTCTGCTGCAAGCAATTTTTTTAAGGAAAAAGTTGCTTTTTTCCCCGCCCACGTTTGTAACAAATCCATATTTTCATTTATCCAGTCAGCATAAAAATCATAGAGGGGAATGCTTAGTATATCCGATCGAAGCAAACCCTGCCCCTGGCTAAAAATAGAGATGAAGGTATCTGCATTACTCCAAATATCCTCCCTTCCAGCCGCAAACAATCGATTCGCATAAGGAATAAAATCCAACCAAACCCTTTGTTTCAATCCTGTTCCTGTCCCCGAAATCATCGCTTATCGCCCAATTCTTTTAATTCAGTTTCTAATTCAGCAATTCGCACATCTTTCGGATTAGGAAGCCAAACCGCTTTCAAATTTCCTTCAGTCATGTAGTTATCAGGAGAACCTGCATAAATAACATTTTTTTCTTTCCAAGAACCGTAGAAGGGAAGATTAGCTGGAGGTGTGTCTGTAACCCAGTTCTTAACGAACTCCTGATATGCAATCCCTCGTTTTTTCCGGTCTTCTCTTTCTTTTCTGCGTGCTTCTTCCGTTTTTTCCGAATCCAAGATTAAAGTTTCTGGATTGAAAAATACTTTATAGATGCGATTGGCTGTTTCTTCAGAAATTAAATTTTCCTCTACATCTTTAATGACTAATTCTGGATCCCGGTCCAGTACATCCCCATATCCACCGCCAGCCCCCTGGGTAATAATATAAATTTCTCCTTCCTGGGCCAATTCAAATTGAAGTCCCCCATGATGTGTTGTATAGGTGGCATTTTCAAATGGGCGATTATTCATAATCTCTTCGGTTGTGTAAACCATCTTTTCAGGCTCATTTTTCATAATTTCAAAAATGTCAATTCCTTTAATTTTGGCCAATGGGTAAGCAGGGCAAGCATAGCCACCGTAAATTCCATAGGTTGATGGATATTTGGATCCAATGGTCGTTGTCATGAAACCAAAGAAATCAGATTCCTTTTGTGTAACAAACATTTGATAACCCTGTCCACCCCGGTATTTGCCAAATCCCTGATTGTCTTTCATCAGGCGGCGGGAAAGCTGC
Source organism: uncultured Paenibacillaceae bacterium (assembly GCA_937874515.1). GTDB lineage: Bacteria > Bacillota > Bacilli > Aneurinibacillales > Aneurinibacillaceae > CALNBV01. The sequence continues at coordinate 9,089 of CALNBV010000179.1, forward strand.
ATAATCGGAATTTCTTCCTCAATTAATTCTTGTTCCCCTTGCTCTGACATTGGAGCAAAGATGGGGGCAATGGAATGTTCACCGTCCATCCCTTCCTTTGCTCCCCCTGGCATTCCGTTTAAATCAGCGCACAAATTGCCTACCGTTTCCCCATGTTGCGTGATACCACCATAAATCGTCGTTCTAATCATGTTGTACCAGGGTGCAATAAGTTTGGTTGCTTTTTCCGGACTGTTGTATAAATATTTCGCTAATGCAGCCTGGGTTACGGTGAAAGCCGGGAAGAATGTCATCATACTCTGTGCATTTGGGACATCATAGGATGCATTATAGATGGAATGATCGTCAATAATGAACTTCATCGGAGCCAACACAGCCTGGTTTCTGGGCAAGTCCGGCCAAACAAAGGACAGGAAGAGCTGGGCAAGCATCCCTTTCATCGCACTTGTAACCGAATTGTTTGCCCGGTTAGCAAACTCAGGTGAAGAACCGCGGAAATCAAGTGTCAATTCTCCCCCTTTTTTGGTCAATTCTAGATTAACTTTGATAAGCAAATTCTCCCGTAAAGTACTATCGGCAATCCCCATCATTCGCACTTTTCCATCGGGCCATTGGGTAAGGCGGCGCTGTACTTCCTCTACTGTATCATCCAATGTCTTTCTTAAAACCGCAATGGCCGCATCTACGCCATATTCTGCAATTGTTTCCTCAATGCGCTGCAAGATACGAAGAGCGCCATGAAGTTTGGCCTTCATATCTACCACTTGCAGTTTCGGCTCCCGTACAGAATTTTGGAAATAAGTTACTAAATCCTTGTAAAATTTGTAGTTTCGTCCGACCCGCATAGGAGAGATAGCCAAGCCTTGATCATAAACCTGTTCTGCTGCTGAAGGCATACCTCCGGGCTCAACAGCACCGTTTTCGCCTTCATGGACAACGGTTACAATCCAGGCAATTAATTCTCCATTGTTGAAAACAGGCAAAATCAAATTCTGATCCGTGTTGTGGACACCTCCATAACGGGCATCATTGTAATAAAAGATATCTCCCGGTTCCACCCCTACCTCGGGATCATTGAGCCAATTTTCAACAATGTACTTTACCCCGTACTGGGTACATCCTGCAAAAATCAGTACACCGCCAGAGCTAACAATAGATAAATCCCCTTTTGCGGTAAAAATCCCGCATACGACATCCCCCCACTTGGCCCCTGGCGCTGCTCCAATCTGCTCAAGCATTTCATAGGCTTCATTGGCTCCTGCCTGCATCTTGCTGCGCGCCATACTGATGATTGAAGGGTCATTCTCCTTTAAGATCGCCTGGATTTCTCGATTTGTGATTGGAGCCAACCCATGGTCCTGCATTAGTCTAGGTTCTGGACCAAGAAAAAGAGTTGTCTCTTTCAGAAACTGCTCAACCAGTTCTTGCTCCCGTTTAGTTGCGTCAATCGCCATCCTTTTCTCACTCCTTCATTAGTTTTTCGAAATGGTTTCTCGTAAAGATTCTCTGCTTGCCATTGTATTCTTTGTATTGATAATCCAGGCAGAATTTTGCTCACCCATTACAAGTTCCCAGCCTGGTTCAATCAAATAGGTAGTACGGGGAGATTCTACAAGAGCTGGCCCTTCGATAACACTTCCAGGTTGAATGGTTTCCGTACGATAAACATTTGTCAGTACCGGTTCATCAATATCCACAAAATAACATTCTCGCTTACTTACAGGTTGTACTGTATTTCCTTTTCCTTCCACAGGTTTTTTGAATTCAACCCGGTTCAGTTGAACTGAAGAAAGGACGCGAATGGTATTAATACGGATACCTGCTTCCGGCTGTTGGCTTCCTTCTCCAAACCGTTCACCATAGTTCATGCTAAAAGCTTTTACAAGTTCCAACACTTCTTCCATATTCGTTAACCGATTAATTGGAGAGATAACAGAAGTTTGGGTCAACTGGTTTCCGTATCGCATATCTAACTCGAGGCGATACTGAATCAATTCTTCCGGGATTCCCTGGCGGAGCAACTCTTCTTTCCCTGCTTCTTCGAGTTCGGCAACAATGGAATTAAATAGGACATAATCATTAAATAAACTGCGAGTATTGGAGTCATAGATATTCATGAAAACCGACTTTTCATGAATATTTACCTGGTCCATGATCCCAACGCCCACCGCAGAGAAGATAGGGGCAAAAAGAGGAATCAAAATTTTATCGATATCAAGAACATTGGCAATTCCGCAGCAGTGAAGGGGGCCATTTCCGCCATAAGCAAGCAGGGTAAAATTTTTCGGATCATACCCTTTTACCCCTAATTCCTTGAAGATCGCATGGGCCATATTAGAATCTACTTTCTTTTTCATTTGGCGTGCTGCTTCAATTACACTGAGGTCCATTTCTTCACAGATTGCTTCCCGAATGGCAAATTCAGAACGTTTCCGATTGAGATTAATGTGCCCTTCTGCATAATAGTCGGGATCCAGATACCCTAAAATCAAATCCGCATCGGTTACCGTGGGATCCATTCCTCCCCTGTCAAAACATGCAGGGCCAGGTTCTGAACCAGCACTTGCCGGACCTACTTCGATTTGCTTTAAGGTTTGGTCATACCTTGCAATCGATCCCCCGCCTGCTCCGATGATTCCCAGATGTAGCATAGGTACACTAACCAACCAACGATCAATAACCGGATTAAAGTCATAGAATCGGATTCCGCCACCTACTACGATCCCAATATCACAACTCGTCCCTCCCATGTCCATGGCGACTAAATGGCCTACTTCAAACTCTTCTGCCAAATGTTCAGATGCATTAATCCCTGCCGTTGGGCCTGAATGAATCGTTTGTAGTGCATGGGTAGAATTGAGTTGGGCCATCCCGCCAATATTGTGTACAACAAGCATAGGCTTCGTATATCCATATTCTTTTAATGTCATTTCCAGTGAGCTTAAGGCATGGTACATTTGATCATGCAAATAAGCATCGAGGATCGCAGAAGTGATCCGGACATATTCCCCTTTCCTTTCAGCCACCTGATGGGATAGAATGACTGGAATTGCACCCAGCATGTGTGTGGGATATTCTTCAAGAAGAATTTCTTCTACACGGCGTTCATGAACCGGATTAACCACGGAATTCATAAGTCCCACAACAAAAGCTTGAGCCCCACGGTCTACGAGATGACGGATTTGTTTGCGTAGATGCTCCTCATCAAGGGACATGACAACTTGTCCCTTATAATCAATCCGTTCTCGGACCCCGGCAATCATAGGAATAGGTACAATCGGTTCTGGACGTTGGCCTGCAGGCATATCCTGCTGTTCCTGGGGGGTTAGTCCGTCCCCATATCCCCGGCCACGGCTTAAAGGAACCTGGCTTTCGTATCCGGCTGTCGTCAGTAACCCAATCTTTGGCCCTTTTCGCTCAATTAAAGTGTTTGTCCCTAGCGTGGTCGCATAACGGACAGAGTCCAATTGAGATAGCACTGTTCGAATGTCTTTCCCCAACTCGGTACAGGCTTGTTCAAGGGCATCCATAAAACCAAGGGCCAAATTATGGTGTGTAGTTAACGCTTTCGTTTCGAGATAAATGTCATCCCAAACAAGGAAACAATCTGTAAACGTACCGCCAATATCAACGCTTACTTGTCTCATACTTTCTGCCCCTCCCTTTTTAAGTAACGCTCTTTCAATGCATCAATATCAAATTCCATGTCATGAATTGGTGGATGTCCTGGAGGCAAATACTCCACTTCTACCTGGGTAGAGCAATTTGGGCAATAGTACTCTAGAATCTGGCACCAATTGGGATCTGGTGAAAACGTAAACTCATACCAATCCGGATTAATAATTGGCTTATGGATCTCTTGTGGGTCCCGATTATAGACAAGAAGTCCTTCTTTATAATTACTTCGTGCAGGAGCGATTTCGTGGTTGCATTTGCGACAGCACCACATTTCTTTTTCCAGATCAATCGCCAAATATTCTGTTATATTGGCCTTCATTATGCCATCCCCCCTTCGTCACTTATAAAAATGTCTTTGTTTTCATTCACCTTAAATTTCCATCCCTCTAAGACTCGGCAGGTAAAATACTCATCCTCTATCAGGGCTGGACCTATTCCACATGTACCTGGTTTCATATCTTCAAATTTATAAACAGGCACATTAATCTGTTGCAAACCTGTATGGAGAATAGATTGCTGGCGAACAGAAATTGGTTCTTGTTCCTTTAACTTTTTCTTATTTTCAAGATTGAAGTGGGCAATGGGTTTCACCACTCGCAGATGAACACGGACATCTTCGGCACCTTCTGTTTCTAAATGGACAACCTCTTTGTTATCAAAAGTGACACTTTGCTGTTCGCCATTTCTGATGAAGGTGAGATTGGTATGCATGGTACACTCAGAAATATCGAATCCTTCGGCAAACATATCCCGCTTTGCCCGCTCTTCCAATTGATCTAATTTTTCCTGCAAACTGGCGATATTCCATTCTTGAAGGGTAGCCTTGTATTCATGGGCAATATCACTAAAACTAATGCCAAAAGCACTAAATACCGCAGCCAGTCTTGGAACAATAATCTCTTTAATGCCGGCTGCTTTAGCGATCCCGCAAGCACTCATGGGGCCGGCGCCGCCGAAAGCAAGCAGGGTAACTTCATCGGCTTGCTGTTGGTAAATCCCAAGGGCGTTAGCGATTTTTTCCTCATAAGCTTTTTCCATAGATAACAATGCTTCATCCAGACTTATCCCTAAAGGTCTGGCAATTCTCTCTTCGATAGCTGTCTTTGCCCGGGATAGATCAAGGGCCATACTGCCACGGAAATAAGAACTTGCATCCAATACACCCATTAACAGATAGGCATCTGTAATAGTCGGTTCCTGTCCTCCCCGCCCAAAACAAGCTGGACCTGGAGCCGCCCCCGCACTTTCCGGGCCAACAACAATCCGGCCATTTTCCACTTTAAAAATAGAGCTTCCCCCGGCTCCTACGCTAATTAAATCGCTTAAAGAGAAAGAGGTAGAAATTTCTTCTATCTTTCCGTATTGATCTTCTTTAATCTCTCCAGCTTTTACTAACCCGATGTCGGATGTCGTTCCCCCAATATCTAAGGTAAGTAAAGCGGGAATATTATAATGTTGAGCAAGTGCCTTTGTCCCCTCCATACCACCCCGGGGACCTGATCCATAGGTTTTAATGGCTGTCGTTTTAGCTAACCTTGCCGAATTCCCATCATTATGAAAAATAAGCAGGGGATTTTTTGTACGGTACTCCCGCAGTACGTTTTCCGCATTGTACAGAAACCGCTCCATTCCTGAATGTAAAAATGAATTTATTAAAGCAGCCCAGGTACGTCTGCCATCATTCAGATCATCCGCTAACTCATGGGAAAACAATACGGGTACTGCCCCCAAAAGGTGGCGGGGATATTTCCTTAAGATAATCTTTTTAATTTTCGTTTCATCTTCTGCTAGATTTGGCCCGCTTAAACTAATGACAATGCGATTCGCACCCTTGGCAAGCAACTGGTTCATTACATCAACCACACCAGTTTCCAATTCATATCCTTCGCCCTCTGAATCAATACCGGCAACACGGTCATCTACCATGGCGGAAAACATTTCTTTTTCATCATTGCTTTCCTGTAAAAAGGAGGGATTCGTACCCTCTCGCAAAATTAATCCCAGGCGCGGGCCTTTCTTCTGTACAATCGCATTGGTTCCTGCGGTGGTTGAATAACGAAGGTAATCTAGTTCAGCCAATAGACGCTGAATATTTTCTCCCCCATAAAGCTCTTTGGAAGCCACTTTAATCACTTCTATGAAGCATCTTGTCAAATCATATGGGGTAGTTAGCGTTTTGGCACGAACAATCCGTTCCTGGTCGATTAAGCAGGCATCAGTGAACGTACCGCCATTGTCAATGGTCATGAGTAATCCCATTTTGAAATCCCCTCTCTCTGTTTTTTTCCTTCCCTTTCCAGGGATTCTCCTATTTCCCTGGTTACTAGAATAGAGCTGATTCAAGCGCTGTTTATCTCATCCCCCCTTTTACAAATAATAGAAGCAAGAATCGTGCCAACTTTTCCTTATAAAAAAAGTTTTTTTTGAATTCAGTGTTTATACGAAGATTTTTGGATGATCATCATTTTCTTAGATTCTCAAAATGTCTCACTGAGACAAAAAAAGTCTCATTGTCTCATCTAAAAAAAATAAAAAGCCTACTGCAATTCCAGTAGGCTAGAGGCTAATTTCTTATTTAAGGATTGGTGAGAATGACCTTTAATGCACTTTCCTTGGACGCATTACTAAAAACCTCATAGGCCTGCATGATTTCATTCAGGCTAAATCGGTGGGTAATTAATTGCTTAGGCTCAAGTTTTTTTGATTCAACTATTTTTAACAGCATTGGTGTAGTATTCGTATCCACTAAGCCAGTAGTTAACGTTATATTATGAATCCATAACTTCTGAAGATTTAATTCTACACCTTGTCCGTGAACCCCAACATTGGCTATATGACCACCAGCAGTTACAATTTCCTGGCAAATATTAAAAGTTGCTGGAATTCCTACAGCCTCAATAGCAACGTCTACCCCTTTTCCATTTGTTAAGGCCATGACTTTTTCAACAGCCTTCCCATCCGTACTGTTTATCATTTTTGTTGCTCCGAATTTTTTTGCTACTTCAAGGCGATAATCATCCAGATCAATAACAATAATATCTGATGGGGAATAAAACTGAGCGGTTAATAGAGTAGCAAGTCCAACGGGTCCGGCTCCCACTATGGCAACAGTATCACCCGGTTTAACTTGACCCTTAAGTACACCCACTTCAAAACCTGTAGGCAAAATGTCGCTTAACATGACCAGGGCTTCTTCATCAACACCATCGGGAATATGATACAGACTTGTATCAGCATAAGGTATCCTTACATATTCAGCCTGTGTGCCATCAATTGTATTTCCAAGTAACCAACCCGCATTCTCACAATGGGAATACATGCTTTTTTTACAATAGTGACACTTTCCACAGGATGTGATACAAGAGATCAACACTTTGTCGCCTGGTCGAAACTGATGAACACCAGACCCTACCTCTGCAATAACACCTACACCTTCATGTCCTAAAGTACGCCCATTAGCAACTGTTGGTACATCTCCTTTCAATATATGCAGGTCGCTTCCACAGATCGTCGTTTTGGTCATTTTAACGATGACATCTGTCGGTTCCTGAATGGTTGGAATGGGTTTTTCAACTACTTCCTTTTTGCCTGGCCCTTGATAAACTAATGCTTTCATCTAAATTCCTCCTCTGTTATGATAACGGTTCCAAAAGGATTTATCTCCTTTTGTTACCTATTTAGAGAAGCAAGAATCATGCCAAAAAATACAACAGCTAAATATAAGGATTTTTCTTTGATAGCAGTTAAAGATTGTTGCAATTTGCTACAGGTGTAGCGATACATGGCTACATGCAAAAAAAAGCCCCCCTGAAAAATTCAGTGGGGTTAGATAGTAATACTATATTGTTTGATTTTACGATACATCGTGGCCCGAGAAATTCCCAACTTCTCAGCAGCACTTGTAATATTCCCACCCATCATTTTAATAGCTTTAACAAGCTGATCTTTTTCAGATTCGGCAGTTAGATCCACATCATCTACGTTTTCCAAAATTTCAAATGGAAGATCATATGGATACAAAGTATCCCCTTCCATATTAAAAAGGGATTGCTCTATGACATTTTTTAACTCTCTTATATTCCCTGGCCAAGAATATTTTGTTAAATATTGTAAGGTATCCATGTTTATTTGAATATGGTCTTTTCTAAATTGGGGACCTAGCTTTTGTATAAAATTCTGGACTAATAACGGAATATCGGAAGGCCTTTCCCGTAGTGATGGGAGTCTTAGTTGTATTACCCTAAGACGAAACAGTAAATCTTCTCGAAATTCCCCTTTACGCACTGCTTCCATTAAATTTTTATGGGTAGCAGCAATCACTCTTACATCTACCGGAATAGGTTTATTTCCGCCAATTCTCGTTATAACTTTTTCTTCCAAAATGCGAAGCAAGTGAACCTGAACATTGAGGGGCATATCACCAATTTCATCAAGAAAAATTGTACCGCCTTGTGCCAGCTCAAATTTTCCAGGACTTCCTTTTGATTTAGCTCCTGTAAATGCCCCAGGCTCATAGCCGAATAATTCGCTTTCAATTAATTCACGAGGGATTGCGCCACAATTAATCGCAACAAAAGGTTTGTTCCTTCGTTCACTTACATGATGAATGGCCTGGGCAAACAGTTCTTTCCCTGTCCCAGTCTCCCCAGAAAGAAAAAGAGTGGAATTTAATCTTGCTGCTTTGCGGGCTTGATTGACAATTTTTAAAAAGGTGGGGGAAGTTCCAATCATATGATCAAAAGTGTACCGCAATGAACCTGGATCCTTTTGTTGAACCAAGGTACTTTTCATTAATCCAGGGGATAACTTGCTTTCACGGAATCGAATCACAATCCCTAACAGATTATAATCGATCCTAATAGGATAAATAGAACAAATGAATTTACCCTTGTCATCACCAAGGGAAATTTCTTTTTCTGTTATTTTTTCTTTGCCTTTTAATACTAGATTTACTAGTTTATCTAATTCATAAAGACTATCAATAGTTTGAATTTCCCTTTGCCGGAAATAGGACTCCGCTTTTCCATTCATTTTTACAATTTTCTTTCTTGTATTTACTATTACTATGCCATCATCCGCAGATCCCAATGCTGTTGCCAAAAAGGGGTTCACCTGTAATCCATCCTGATAGATGTTTTTCTCAATATATTTAGAAATGTGGTTTGCCGTTGAGATCGCTAATCCTAAGGTATGGGGATGAACATTTTTCCATTTTCCTGAAATATCTATTACACCAAGAAGTTCATTTGTAAGCGGATCCAAAATTGGGGATGCGGCACAAAACCAATCATGCCATCCGTTGCAAAAATGTTCATTAAACAAAATTTGTACTGGTTTCTTTGTTTTAATGACTGTTCCAATCGCGTTTGTGCCACCTACTTCTTCACTCCATACTGCCCCAGGCATGAAATGTATCTTTTCCCCTTCTGTTAAAACATTCGTATCACCATACATATCCAAAATAAGTCCGTTTCTATCGCTGATCGTAATAATCGTCTCGGACCCTTTTACTGTATCAGCTAGGTGTTTCATATCTGGCCGTGCAAAGGAAAGCAATTTTTGATTTTTTTCATGCTTAGTTAGTAAATCTTCCTGTTTAACCATTTCCTGGATTTTTATTTGGAAAGGATCGACACCAAATTTTTTTGATCTTTGCCAAGAAATCAGGATATCGGGTCGTATTATTTCATTAGAATGCCCTGCTTCTACATAAGTCGACCATGCCTTTTGAATAGACGAAGTAAATTCAACATACTCATAACAAGACGAATTTGGGTTCCAAGTCATAATATCCCCCCAAGGGCTATTTTGCATAAAAATTCGAGAAAATTTTCGAATTTTCTGAATCTATAATTCTATCTTATATGCTAAAAGGGATACTATGTCAAGATGTTTATCTATGTGTTCTATTATTAAGCCTCTTCCCTTAGATACTCTAAAGGAAAAGGCCTATGGATTGAGTTTATATACTATATCGACGAACAGTTTTTAAGCTACGATACAACGACCATCCAATGATTAGCATCAGTACTCCAATTCCATCAAAGGCAAGGTCATAGTAAAATTCATAAGGATCCCCTGGTCGTACATGATGGATTTCTAAAATATGATGATTAATAATCCCTTCAAAAAAGTTAAAAACCCCAGAACCGAGGAACAACCCGCTCCAAAAACGACGAACACTATAGGATTCAGACCAGGGATTGCTTCTCCATAAAACAGTTGCTCCCCAAAAAGTAATGAGAGTAACTCCTAAATGAAAAACCCCATCACTCACAATTTGGTTAAAACGGTCAGTATGCATATAAGTACTATGCCATTGTAGTATCTGGTGAAAGACAATCCCATCTAACATACCGATAATGCCAATGCCTAATAAAAATGAACCGAAAAGAGTTGTATGTCTACTGCTATGCAACGTAATTACCCTTTCTTTATATATTCATATCTTTTATTGGCATTAGTCTAGTTTTTTAAACGTATTTGTTGCTTCAGCGGTTAGTCAATTATATTCTTCACTCTACCCACCTGACCATCCTGCAGGCGAACCTTAATGCCATGGGGATGATTTGGTGAATTAGTGAGAATATCCTTCACAATGCCAGGGGTGGTTAATCCGGTTTTCTGATCTTTCTTTAGTACGATTTCCACTTTAAGGCCTGGATGAATATCTTTTCGGTTTTGTCCACTTTTCATTTTCCTTTTCCCCTTCCTATTACATAATTGATACTTGAAAAATAGGTGATAAACCCACGCTATCTCTAAATCCCTATCATATAATACTTAAAAAATAATATCTCCCAAAAAAGGTGGGAGCCTTTTTGGTTGTACAATTTTCTGTTCTCGGTGATAGCCACATAGGAGCTTCTGGCAGTGAAACAATTTATAGAAAAGTATTAAAACAGGCTGTGAGAAACTCCAAATTTATCATTCATGGCGGAGATGCAATAGATAGTACCACTAATCCTGGTGAACAAGAAAAAATAAGACGATTTCAACTTTTTAAAACCATCACAAAGGAATATACAGGCACGTATTATTACAACATAGGAAATCATGACCTATTCCCTTACCAGGGTGCAAGTGACTTGTTTAGAGAGCATGTGGCCAACGACTTTGTCAGTGTAGTCAACCTTCCAGGCACCCAGGTTAAATTAGTCAGGCTTAATAATGCTAGAGGTAGGTTTAGTCTGCCATCACTTTCATTAGTAAGAATGCTACATCCCAGTGATTATTACATTTTTGATTTTCATTGGCCCTTATATGGGGGAAATTTAGTGCAGAGTTTTACTAATTTCGATACAGATAAAATTCCACAGAGCCACGCAATGACCAGGGAAGCCACACAGGAATTTTTCAATGCTCTGAGATTGTCCACCTTACCCCGAAGCCACATTTTAGCAATCTTTACACATCACGCCCATAAGTTCGTTAAAAAAACATGTAATTTTCCCAACGGTTACTCGAATATAAAAAATTTTGTTTGCGGGTGTGCAGGCGCCCATGCCTGTCCTCGTCCTGGATACTATCAAGTTTTTATAACCCGAGCAGGTCAAAATTACGATTTGTTTGTTCAACACATACCCCTTACCCGCTAAATAAGAAAAACCCTGCCTGGTTTTCAACCTATCCTGGCAGGGTTACCTTTTGACTTCAGCTTCGAGATTTATAATCATCACATCCTATAGAATCATTTAGAAGTATTACTAAATATATCTAATTGTTCGGTTGTTAGATCTCTTACAAACTGGTTAAAATTAATCGACTCCATCCCGTAATTTTCACAAGCTGTTTTATAACTTTCATAAGCATTCCGATACATATCCATAATATTCACCTCAACTGTTCTATAACAAATTGTTTTTATTATCAATAATATATAACAGATAAATTCTTTCGTCAATGTTTTTTTAAGCAACTGTTCAATTCATTGAATGAAAACTAAGGGCTAATTTGGCCCCAATCCGTGCATTGTTTTTTACTAATTCTATGTTTGATTCTAAACTTTTTCCGCCGGTCAATTCTTTTACTTTTCCTAATAAAAAGGGTGTAACATCTTTCCCCTTGATGTCATTCTCATCTGCCTGCCTTAAAGCTGTCTCAATAACTGACCTAATCGTTTGTTCATCCATCTCATGTTCTTCAGAAATCGGATTGGCAATCACCGCGCCGCCTTTAAGATTTAAATCCCATTTTGTTTTTAAGGTAGCCGCAATGGTTTCCACATCATCTGCACGGAAGTTAACGGGATAAGGACTTGTCCGCGTATAAAATGCTGGAAGTACATTGGTTTGATACCCAATCACCGGCACTCCCTTTGTTTCAAGATATTCCATGGTTAATCCAAGATCTAAAATAGATTTAGCTCCGGCACAAATAACGGCTACATTTGTTTGGGCAAGTTCTTCTAAATCAGCGGAAATATCCATTGTTGTTTCCGCACCACGGTGAACTCCACCAATTCCTCCGGTAACAAAAATAGGAATTCCCGCTAACTCCGCACAAATCATTGTTGCAGCAACAGTGGTCGCCCCTTTTTTCTTTGTGGCGATTAAATAAGCCAGGTCACGGCGAGATGCTTTGGCCACATCCGAACTTTTTCCAAACATCTCCAGTTCCTCAT
>CALNBV010000180.1 GCA_937874515.1 uncultured Paenibacillaceae bacterium
GTTTTTATTTTATCTTTTAACCCTAATTCTTTGTAAGACTGTCCGCTTGTATTAAACATTTTCTTTAATTCAACACCGCTTTTTTTCCAGATTGCACGAATTTCTTCTTCACTGGGAGGGGTTTCAACAATAGGAATCTCTTGATATGCTACACCTTGCTCATCCATCCATTTTTTCGCTTTGCGGCATGTCCCACATTTATTGTATAAATAAGCTTTAATTTCTGCCATTTTTCATCCCCCTATTTGTCGAAAAATTCATGATATTAGTTTACACATTATTGTATTAAAAAACTAGCTTAACGCCAAGGGTTAAGCTAGTTTATGCTTTTCGATCTTCCAACAAAATCTGGGGAATTCCCAAATTGGGATGATTTATAATTAAAGGCCTGGTTCCATACACCTTGGATAAAAGTTCTGATTCTAGAATTTCTTCCGCATAGCCAATATGAATCATTTTTCCTTTTTCCATGAGAAGAAGTCGATCGCAATACTGGGCAGCCAGGTTCAAGTCATGAAGAACCATGATGGCGGTCCCGCCTGTTTCCTGTCGCCAGGATTGCACCATATTTAAAATGGCTAATTGATAACCAATATCAAGAAATGTAGTCGGTTCATCTAATAGCAAAAGCTCAGGTTCCTGGGCAAAAGAGCAGGCAATGGCAACCCGTTGTCGCTCCCCTCCACTTAACTCATCCAAAGGTTTATCCTTTAATCCCATCAGTTTCGTCTGTCCCATCACCCGCTCTACCACAAGGTAATCTTCCACGGATTCTTTTTGCCAAAAGGAATGATAAGGATACCTTCCCATTTCAATGGCCTCTTGCACGGTAAGGGGGAGGGGGGCAATTCCTTCCTGGGTAACTACGGCAACCTTTCTCGCCAATTTTTTTCCATTATATTGAGAAATGGGTTTCCCTTGCAGAAGAATTTCCCCTTCATTAGGAGAATAAAGACGCGAAAGCAATTTAAGCAAGGTTGACTTTCCGGAGCCATTGGGACCAATAATGCCAAGGGTTTCCCCTTCTTGCACATCAAAAGAGATTCCCTCAAGGATTGTTTTCTGTTGAATTCGATAGCTTAAATCTTGTACTTTCAGCATCCTTATTCACCCTTTAATACGTATTGATTTAGAAGAACTCCTTTTTCCTTTTTCTTAGAAGATACGCAAAGAAAGGAGCACCGAGAAGAGCCGTAATTACTCCAATGGGGAGTTCCTGAGGCTGCATAATCGTCCTTGCTACTGTATCAGCAATGATTAATAACACGGATCCTGCCAGAGCTGAAAGAGGCAACAAAATGCGATGGTCATTACCACATAAGGATCGCATGATATGTGGGACGACTAGGCCTACAAAACCGATAATGCCAGAAACAGCTACTGCTGCGCCAGCAATAAGGGAAGCCGTTAATAATAACACAATTCGAATCCCTGCCACATTTACCCCGAGATGTTGGGCATTTTGTTCCCCAAGGGATAAAATATTCATTTCTCTTGAAAACAAATAAATAATCATGATTCCTATAATGACATAAGGAGCAATAATCAGTCCGGAAGACCAATCGCTGAAAGATAAACTGCCCATTAACCAAAACATAATTTGGCCCATTTTTTCCTCTGATTTCGCAAGAACAAGGGACAAGCCTGCTCCAAGAAAAGACTGAAGAATCACACCTGATAAAAGCAAGGTCTCAATTTGCAGTTTTTTCCCTACCAGGGCTAAACGATAAACGATAAGGAGGGTAATCAATCCACTTATAAAAGAAACAATAGGAAGAGTCCATTGCCCCAAAATAGTAGTTTGCAAACCAAAAAATATAACAAGAGCAGCACCAAAAGAAGCTCCCGATGAAACACCCAAAATATAAGGATCTGCCAATGGATTTCTTAAGATCCCCTGATAGGTTACCCCTGCAGCTGCAAGAGCCGCTCCCACGAGAATAGCAAGGAATACCCTGGGCATTCGGATTTGCCATACAATAATATCTGCCGTTTCTGGCCATGATTTATCAAGATCTAAAAAAGGAAAAGCATGTGAAATAATGATTTGCCATACGACCTTAAAAGAAAGGTCGGCGCTTCCAATCGAAACACTGACTGCCACCGTTAAAAACAATAGAAGAAGAAGGGGAATGGCCCAGAAAAATAATTTCAAAGCCCATCCCATTCTTCTATAGTTTGTCACTATCCCTCTCATTTTTTATTGAAATAATTCCGGATGAAGGAGTTTAGCAACTTCTTTTAAGCCTTGTGTAATGCGAGGGCCAGGGCGGCTAATCACACTGGAGTCTAAATCAAATACTTTCCCGTTCTTAACAGCGTTCATTTGCTGCCATTTTGTCCGTTCTTTAATGAGTTTTGCTGCATTGGGATTCATATAAGCATATGTATCAAAGATAATATCTGGATTTCGCAGAATAATTTGTTCTTCAGATAATTGCTTCCATCCTGCTAAATCAGAAGCGATGTTAATTCCCCCAGCCATTTCAATAATATCGTTCATAAAGGTGCCTTTACCCGTTGTAAAGAACTTATCATCGATTTCAACCCATACTTTTGGCTTTTTCTCCTGAGGAACCCCTTTAACTACCTTTTTAACATCTTCTACATCTTTTTTCATGGTAGCGACTAAATCTGCGGATTGTTTGGAAGCGCCTGTCGCTTTTCCAATCATTTCAATCGTCGTATAAACGTCATTAAATGTACTTGCATTTAAAACTAATACAGTCATCCCCAATTTACGCAAACTGTCTACCGCTTCCCTATTTAAGGAGTTCGCTAACACTAAATCAGGCTGTAAAGAAACAACCTTTTCCGTATTAACAGTAAGGTCCCCAACTTTTTCCTTTGTTTTTACTTCTGCAGGAAAGTCATCATAAGTAGTTACCCCTACGATTTTTTCACCAAGGCCCAGGGCATAAACAATTTCTGTGCTACTTGGCACAAGTGAAATAATCCGTTCCGGTTTTTTAGAAATAGTTACTTCCGTTCCACTGCTGTCTTTAATGGTTACTGGATCTATGTTGTTACTTTCCCCTTTTTGCGTATTGCAGCCTACTAAACTGACAAGCACCAGACAGAGGGCAACCAACAATACCAACACTCTTTTCATCACACACACTCCTTAATTACACGTATACAAGAATAGTTCTACCAATAGAAAACGCCTGCTCTCTAATGGAAACAGGCGCTGCAATCCTTTTATATATCATAGGAAAGACAAGCTGCCCTTTCCTCGAGAGCATTGCTTTTTTCACCAAACAGGCAGGTCTCCTGGCTAAAGGTCATCACCTACCGAACCCTTCCCGCGTTTCGCAGTGGGATCCTCCGGCAGACTCACTTATCACAGTGGCGGGACCGCGACGGATTTATACCGTTCTTCCCTTTTAACTATCGTAGACCTGTTTGTAGAAATGAAGTTTTCAACTCTATCAATTATAAGGATTCTCTATTCGTCTGACAAGAAGTGTTTACGTTTATTACAGCTTCATACCCTGCATATTTTCTAATATTTAATACACCTTTACTGAATAGCAAATAAGACCCCTTAATCCCGATTAACCGATCTTCAATAATAGGTTGCTTGTCCAGATTATAGGCCGTAATCTTTTCTAAAGGGTCCCCATAGGGATAACTAATATCTGTCCATTCTTCCTCCCTTAATAAATAAGGTTGAAAAGAAGATGGAATTTTTTCCATTAGGTTTTCCCGTAGTTCTATAAGGTCCACCCAATCAATTTCACTTTTTAACATTTTGCGCCAATTCGTTTTATCCCCTATATGTTGAGAAAGAATGATTTCTATTTCCCCGGCCATTTTTCTCGTGGGTACTTCGGCGATGGGAAAGGCCCGAACAGCACCCTGGTCTACCCATCTTTTTTTCTCATTGTTTTTTCGTGTAATTCCCACCTTAACGCCACTGCTAATCGCTAGATATACATAATGGGGAATCATGCAATGGGTATGAGCAAAATCTTCATCCCGACAGGTTCCCTTCTCAAAATGGCATTCATGGGGTTTTACAATACATAAATCATTATCCGGCCTAGTGGTAAAACAGGGGTAACAGGATCCATTATTATAGGTTTTTTTAATTTTCCTACCACAATGGACACAAGTAATCTGGCCTGTATGTTGAATGGTTATGCCCTGGCCAATCCACTCATTTAAATAGATATGTTCTTCCCCAATTAATAGCTCATACCCTACAGGTTCTTCATAGCGATGGGCAAAACCTATTATCTTTCCTTTGATATTCATTTCTACTCTCCTAAAGGTTTATTTTTCTAGGAATGGTGTTAAGTCAGCCTGTGAGGCCCTGGGCTTGCGGATCTTGCTGACAACCAAAAGCAGGGCTGGCAACACAAGCATATAAATAGGCCCTGTAATTGGGCGAATAAACATTAAATAATGGTTAATATCCACTATATTTGTATTGGCGGCTTTTGCTAAAGCATAAACGAAAATAGCCACGGGAACAAGCAATGGTTTCAATCTTTTTACCTTGAAAATATGGGCGATACCATGGGAAATAAAGTAATAAACGGTGATAAATTGAATGAGTACTGCCATGGCAAAGATACTTAAAAATAAGAGATCAATCCTCTCAATAAACTCCCCGATTTTCACCAACCGAATCGCGTTAAAAAAAGGATAGTTAGAGGCCAATGCCGTTGCCTGGCCAAGCACCCCAATGGATACAACAGCCCGATAGGCAAGGAAAATCCCAGCAAGTATTAAAGAACCTGCCACTGCTTTAAAAACATGTTTCGATTTTTTTACATAAGGCAAAACACCTATAAAAAAAATGGCTTCTCCCATAGGAAATACATACTGCAAATAGGTTGAATAAAAGATTTCACCCATTTTATGGTCAATGAGAGGAAGTACATTATCTAAATGGAACTGGCGAACCAGCAAGACATTAATAATGATAAGCAGAAGCACATAAAAAGGAAAGAGCAATTGGGATACCCTTGCGATAGCTTCAATTCCCAGATAAACCCCAAAGGCCCCCACTAAAACAATAGAAATTAAATACAAATCCACTGAAAGCTCTGGGGTCATGGTAGACATCATAAACTCCCCAAACCCCCGGGCATAAAACAAACAGACTTCCAGGGCAAAATAGACAAAGATTGCATTGATTATTGTTCCAGGCCATTTACCCAAAATCTCTTCGCACATCTCAAAAAAAGAAAGGCCAGGATATTTCTTTTGTAGCACCACCATGAGATATACCGTTAAAATTCCAGGAACAATAGAAAGTAAGTTAGCGATAAAAGAATCCTGCCTGGTAAAAAGAATATCCAGGCTATTACTGCTTGAAGCGGCAGTAAAGTAAATTAGCATCCAGAGAAACAACTGTGTTACTGAAATCTTTCCCTGTTCATACATCCCAATGGTTCCTCCTTCACTCGAGAAAATGAATTCCCATGAATTTTTGCAACCATAATCCAATGGGATAGGTAGCACCTTCAAAATCCTGCAACAGGTTGATTATGGGCATACCCATCACTTTAGCCAAAAGGAGATAACTTGCAACGACGCCAATGCCCAGAACCAAAAAAAATTCCTTTTTCTCTCCATCTTTCCATAATTTCATTACGTTCCAACCCATATACACAATAAAAAGAACAAAAAATAGTAACCTTATCATTGTTGTTCCCCTTGCTTAATTTGTGTAATCATACCGTTTCTGACGATATTCCAATCCACTGATAATTGAATGGGAATTTCGGGATAGATTTGATCCCAATCTTTTTCATGTTCTCTCCAATATTTCTTTTCTTTGCGATGGATTAACCCGCTAAAATCAAAAATATCCACATTTTTCTCTTTTTGTACCTTGTAAACCAGTCTTTCTGTGTGGTTCCTAATCTGTCTTGTTACTTCTTTTAAAACCTTTTCATTTGTTTGATCTGTGCGAAGGTTTTCCTCAGTACCTGTTTCCATAATGGTAGCATCCATATTTAATTGAATTGAGATTGCAGGAATGCCATTTTCAAAAGTGACCTCTTTTTTTCTATCTTTCACTTCCACTTTCACTGCAGTATTTAATTCTTCTTCGTTGTCATCCTTTTCTAAAGGAATATTGAAAATCATTTCAGGCTCCCGGTCCTCCACCTTTTTTAATAAATGGTAGGGTTTCACTTCCTCATTTGATAAGTGCATTAAAAACCTGCGACGAAAAATAACCGTTGCCCCTTCAATGGCCAGTATTTTTTTACCTTCCTTTATCCCTTCCTTTTGTACAATATGGCCTGTCACAAAACCTTGGTGGGGATTTTCGTATAAATTAACAACATCTTTTAATGTTAATACCGTTGCTTTTCCCCATTCTGATTGATTACTTATGATTCCCTCTAATTCGTCCCCCAGGGTAACCTCACTATTTGGTTTAGCTGTAATAATATCCGTTGCTTTACCATGGGTGGTCAAAACCCATGCCGTTAAACGAATTTCTCGATTCCTTGCTAAGAAGTCTACCACTTCTTTTAAATCTTTTGATTTTACTAAATCCCCTCCCAAAATAACACTTTTACTATGGAACCAAATGAGTTTCCCCGATGTGCTTGCCCGAAGATTTTTTGAAGCTTCCATAATGGTTTTCCCTGTGGCTTTAGCTGTATAAACACTCTCTTTAGAAATGCCCCCCCCTTTTGTGGTCGCTGGCTTCACTGATTGTATAGAAAGCACGTATTCCTTTTTTTCATTGTCATAATCGATCCCTGTCACCATCACAACGTTAAGTTCATTTAATTCACGCAGGGAAACCCCTCCTGATGTGGTCCCACAGGCTGAGAGAAAGGGCACATTGGCCAAAAGGAGTACAATAAGAAAAAAAACTTTTGTCTTGTTCATTTTTTTCCCTCCTCCTGGCGGGGTTTGGTTGCGTTTTTCTGCAGGTCATGCTTTTGTATATACTCAGGCCTGGTTCTTCTGAAGAAAAATGGAAAAAGAACAATTTCACTTTTCCAGGATTTTAAATGGAGTGGGGCTGCAGGTGACATATAGGGAACACCAAAAGAACGGAGGGCACACACATGCAATCCAATGAGCATGAGACTAACAGCTATGCCAAATAACCCCATGGTCGCTGCAATAAACATGATGGGAAAACGCAGTAAACGGGTAGTCATTGACATATTGAATGCGGGAATGGTAAAGGAAGCAATCCCTGTTAAAGCAACAACAATGACCATGGGTTGAGATACAATCCCAGCATCAACAGCTGCCTGTCCCACAACAAGGGCTCCCACAATACTCACCGCTGAACCCACAGGCCTGGGCAATCGAACCCCTGCCTCCCGTAAAATTTCAAAGGATATTTCCATGAGAAACGCCTCAATGACCACAGGAAAAGGAACCCCTGCCCTGGCCGCGATAATGGTATATAACAGGGGGCTGGGAATCAACTCCTGATGAAAAGTCGTCACCGCAACATAAATAGAAGGAACTAATAACGCAATTAGGAAAGTAATCATCCGTAAAATACGAATGGCACTTGAAAAATAAAAGCGTTCATAATAGTCCTCACTAGCCTGCATAAAATCATAAAATACACTGGGCACGATTAATGCAAAAGGAGTGCCATCAATAAGAAGGGCTACCCGACCTTCTGCCAATCCCGCTACTACTTTATCAGGGCGTTCCGTATGTACAATTTGCGGAAAAGGAGAAAACATATCATCTTCTATTAATTCTTCTAACTGAGCGCTTTCAATGAGCACATCAATGTCGATTTTTTCCATGCGGTCTTTTACGGTTTTTAACACATCATCAGCAACAAGACCATCAACATACATAATCAACACCGTTGTCTTACTGCGTCGGCCAATTTTCATTTCCTCAGATTTTAAATCCGGGGTTCTTAAGCGTTTACGAACGAGTGCACTATTGTCTTGCAGTTTTTCTGTAAAACCTTCACGGGGTCCCCGCACTAAAGGTTCTGCTTGAGGTTCGGTGACAGAACGGGCAGGGAAACCTGGCGCCACTACCCCAATAAAGTAATTCATCCCATCCACATGGACGATGGTTCCTCCCGATGTTAAGAAATCTACAGCATCCTTTAACTTTTCAAATTGCCGTATCTTTTTTGATGTAATTACTCTTTCTCCTAAATCCTTGAACATGGCTTCTGGTCCATGTTCTACTAATGGTTCAATCACATGCTCATTAACCTCTGCACTAATCACCAGGTCATCAAAGTAACAGACCACCCCTTTTACCCCTTTGGGAAATAGAACTTCACGGGCTTCAAACATGGTATTTGGATCAAATATGTTTTTAAACCGTTTCTTATTCACTTCACTAGAGGAATCAATCCCCCATTTGCTCCAGTCTTTCTCATCAATCTTTTCTTGCATCTTTTCTTCTATTTTTTCAGTGGATCGTTTCACTTTTTTTGGTTTAATAAATTCAGTCATTCCCTCACCTATTTCGCCCAAATATTCAATACGGATAGGTTGCACAGTGAATGGGAAAATATTCAGGGTAAAACCCCGAAACCTTCCTTGACAAAAGAAGAAGGGGTTTAGCATAATAGATTAAAATAGAACCCATCCACGGAAGTTCAAGTCTTTCGTCCTTTTTTGGATGAAGGGCTTTTTTTCACTTAAAGAATTTATAAAATTCTTATAGTATAAGTGCAACTAAGGCTGCCGCCTTCGCCTAAAGGCTTGGCGCCAGCCAAGTTTTCTTTAGTTTAAAGTAAGAGGTGTACGTTGTGGAAAACAACACTGGTAAAAAACGAATTGTAGTGAAAATTGGTAGCAGCTCCCTCACCACACCCACTGGTGGTCTTAATGAAGCTCATCTTCACGGTTTAGTGGATGCCATTGCTCTTTTGAAAAAAGAAGGACATGAGGTCATTCTTGTTTCTTCTGGAGCTGTTGCTGCTGGCTTTTCCGCTTTAGGGTACCCTAATCGACCCGTGACTCTAGAAGGAAAGCAAGCCGCAGCTGCTGTTGGCCAGGGAATGTTAATCCAGGCTTATAATGATCGATTAGCTGCCCACGATTTAATCGGAGCGCAAATTTTATTAACCCGAAACGACTTCTCCCATCGTAATCGATATCATAATGCCTACAACGCATTAAATGTTTTATTAAAAAAAGGGGTTGTCCCTATTATTAATGAAAATGATACGGTAGCCGTTGATGAATTGACCTTTGGGGATAATGACATGCTATCTGCTCTTGTAAGCGGTCTGCTTCATGCCGACCACTTAATTATTCTCACAGATACTGATGGCCTATATGACTCAGATCCCCGCAACAACCCCCAGGCGAAAAAGTTTGATAAAATATATGAAATAACGCCAGAAATCGAAGCTCTGGCTGGCGATTCTGGGAGTAAGGTGGGCACAGGGGGTATGCGTTCCAAAATTAACGCTGCTAAATTAGCCTTATCTTTAGGTGCCGAAGTATTTATCGGCAAGGGAGATCATGAAGACCGCTTGCTGCGCATCCTTCATGGGGATGGAGCAGGAACCTATTTTATTAACTCCATGAAAGGCTCAATTAAAGCCCACAAACAATGGATTGCCTTCCATGCGAATACAGCTGGGATTATCCGAGTGGATCAAGGGGCTGCCCAGGCCCTTCTTTTCGGAGGGAAGAGTTTGCTTCCTTCAGGTGTCCATGATGTTTTAGGATCTTTTTCGCCCGGGCAGGTAGTGGAAGTTATTGATATGGAAGATAAACTACTGGGAAAAGGAATAATAAACTATTCCGATTTAAATTTATTAAAAGTCAAAGGAAAATCCACATCCCAATGTAAAGCCATCTTGAATATAGAACGGGCCGAAGCGATTCATCGTGACCATTGGGTTTCATTAATTATGGAGGAGAAAGAGGAGGTACAGTAAATGAGTGAACAATTAATCGAGAAAGCAAAAAAGGCAAAAGAGGCAGCCCTAACTCTTGCTATGTTATCAACAGAGGAAAAGAACAAAGCCCTTCTTTCCATGGCAGAAGGGTTAGAAGCCAATATAGCCCCTATTATAGAAGCCAATGCATTAGATATTGAAGCCGCAAAAAATAGCGGGGTGTCCAATGCCTTAATTGACCGCTTATCCTTAAATGACACTCGCATTCTCGATATGGCCGCAGGATTGCGCCAGGTTGTCTCTCTTCCAGACCCTGTTGGAGAAGTGTTGGAATCCTGGAGCCGCCCCAATGGATTGAACATTGAGAAAGTCCGTGTTCCTTTAGGTGTGATTGGCATGATTTATGAAGCTCGCCCCAATGTTACTGTAGACGCAGCTGGTCTATCCATTAAAACAGGAAATGCCGTTCTCCTCGGAGGCAGCTCTTCCGCACTCCATTCCAATCAAAAAATTGTAGCCATACTTCGCGATTCCCTTGGGAAAACCCAGGTCCCTGCAGAAGCCATTCAACTGCTAGAAGAAGGCACACGGGAAGAAGTAAACCAGTTATTAAAATTAAACGAATACCTGGATGTCTTAATTCCCCGTGGTGGTGCCGGGCTAATCCGCTCTGTTGTGGAAAATTCCTCCGTTCCTGTTTTGGAAACAGGAGTAGGGAATTGTCATATCTATGTAGATGAAACTGCAAATCTGGAAATGGCACAACAAATAATCACCAATGGGAAAACACAACGTCCAGCTGTTTGTAACGCTACAGAGACGTTGCTTGTTAACGAAGAATGGGCAAAACACAACCTGACACAATTATTACAACCTTTAGTTGAGAAAGGTGTAGAATTACGGGGCTGCCCAAAAACCCTGGAATACGCTCCTACACTTCCAATTATTCCTGCTACAGATGAAGACTGGGGCACCGAATTCCTCGATTATACCCTGGCAGTATCCATTGTTCCATCTGTCCAGGAAGCAATTTCTCATATTAGTAAATATGGCACGAAACATTCCGAATCCATTGTCACTGAAAAACAGCAAAATGCCGATTTATTCCTCAGCCAGGTCGATGCTGCAGCCGTATACCATAATGCCTCCACCAGGTTCACAGATGGATTTGAATTTGGCTTTGGTGCGGAAATCGGAATTAGTACTCAAAAACTACATGCACGGGGACCTATGGGATTACCCGCATTAACCTCTTATAAATATAAAATTTTTGGTACGGGACAAATCAGATAAGGAATGGTGAGAATGTTAGAAAATAAAAAGATCTGTTTTCTTGGTGCTGGTTCCATGGCAGAAGCGATTATTGCAGGTTTAGTGGCCAAAGAATTAGTCACCCCTAAAAATATTTCTGCTTTAAACCGGGGAAACAGAGACCGTATTGAACAGTTAATTGCCAGGTATGGAATAAATGATATTGATAAGGAAACAGCCATTACCAGTGCAGACATTATTGTATTAGCTGTGAAGCCTAAGGATATCGATTCTGCCCTTTCAGAATATACCCACCTTACCCATAAGGGCCAATTATTCATCTCTGTACTTGCTGGCATATCTACGGATTATATTACCTCTATACTAGGGCATGAAGCCCCTGTCATCCGGTCAATGCCTAATACATCTGCCACTATTGGCTTATCTGCCACTGGCATTGCTTCCGGAAAAACAGCCCTTGAAGAAAGCATTGCCATTGCCAAACAATTGTTTGAAGCCATTGGAATTGTAGAGCAAGTGGAAGAAGAAGAAATCCACGGAGTTACTGGACTTTCTGGCAGTGGTCCTGCCTACATTTATTATTTAGTTGAAGCCATGGAAAAGGCAGGGCAAGACATTGGATTGGATCAAGATGTTGCCCGCCGTCTCATACTGCAAACGATCCTTGGCTCTGTAGAAATGCTGATGCAAAGCAATGAATCCGCAGAATCATTACGCAAAAAAGTAACCAGTCCCAATGGAACGACAGCTGCAGGAATTGATGTGCTAAATCAATATAAGTTCGCAGAAGCCATTGGTGCATGTATTCGCCGAGCTACTGAACGCTCTCGGGAGTTAGGAGCCTTAACCAATTCACATTCTTAAAGAAAACATGGCTAGTAAGGAGAGTGGGGGAATGGAAACATACGCACTATATGGTCCCAGTGGTACTGGAAAAAGTACCAGCGCGTTACACCTGGCCCACAATCAGCATATCCCAGCCATTATTGACGATGGGATTTTAATCTATCGTGGTCGAAAAATTGCCGGTGTTTCCGCAAAATATGAAAAAACCACCATTCAAGCGGTAAAACGGGCCATCTTTTTTTACGAAGACCATGCCGAAACAGTCCGTAGTATGATAAAGGAAAACGGCATTGATAAAATACTTATTCTTGGCACATCGAAGAAAATGGTTGAACGGATTGCCCATGCCTTAGACGTTGAACCCATTGAACATTACATTCCCATTGATGAAATTCGTTCATCCAGTGAAATTAAAGCCGCCTTATATACCAGGCAAATGGAAGGAAAACACGTCATTCCAATTCCTTATATTCAGGTTGAACAGGATTTCTTTTCTCGCCTTATTTCTCAAGGAAAAAAGATTTTCTCACAGAGGAAAGAAGTCATTGGTGAAAACACCATTGTCCAACCGGATTTCCAATCGGGAAGAGTTCATATTAATGAATCTGTCTTAAAGAAAATTATCATGTTAAGTTGTTCAACGTTACCTGGAAACATCCAGTTTGGAAAAATTGATGTGGCTCTTTCGGACAAGCCAACAGTATCTGTTCGGGTTCACTTATCTGTCCCATTAGGTACAGACCTTCTCCTGTTAGGTGAAGAAATTCGAAAACGGATTTTAAACGCCTATGTAGAGCACTTAAATATTGAACTAAATACAACCCATGTAATCATTGATAAAATCCACCTTCTCCCGGCTTGAATGCCGGGAGTTTTTTTGTGCAGACTAATTCTGTACCATGACCATGCCACAGAAAGGGGTATTAAAAATGCAACAACAACAAGAACATATGGGACAAATGCAACAACAGCAACCTGTCATGATGACGCCACCCACAATCATAACCACGAAAGACTTACTTTATTTAAAAGACATTATGTCATGGCTTTTAGATGCAATGAAAAAATGCTCCCACTTTTCCAGAGAATGCACCGACCCTCAGGTGAAGCAAGCCATTGACCGCGCAGGTGAAATGCACCAACGCCATTACAATGTGATTTTAAAACATTGCCAGACAAATAATATGCAATTTCAACAAATACAATCCCAATAAGGAGGAAACAAAAGTGATGCAACAAAACAATAAAATAAGCAATCCTAAACCTCCAACAGAGCCTATGGTAAAAGGTCCTGCCATGAATGATCGGGATCGGATTAATGATGTACTTATGACAGAAAAGTACTTAACAGAAGGATTAAACATTGCTGCAAGAGAAGCGAGCCATGATATCCTCCATCAAGATCTTATGCTTGTCTTAAACGAAACCCATCAATGTGCCCGGGATATTTACACGATTATGTTCCAAAGTGGATGGTATACCTTAGAAGCAGAACAACAAATGACCTTAGATCAGACCTACCAACAATTTAGCAACTATGCCACCCAATTCCCCTATCCCATAGGTACCATGCAGTAAAGATAAAGAAAACTTGGCTGGCGCCAAGCCTTTAGGCGCCGGCGGCAGCCTTAGTTGCCCTTATGTCGATAAGACAAAATTTATAAATTCTTATCGACTAAAGAAAAAAATCCTGGCTTAAGAGTCGCCAGGATTTTTTTCTGCGTTTAATTCAGATTGATGGTTTCTAATCTTTTCCTTATTTTGTTGGTTCCATTCCTGTATTTTAAGAAATATTTCTCGAATTTCTTGCTTCTCTTCAGGATAACTCGCTGTCCAATGCTGAATCAAATTAGGCATGACTTTAAGCATGTGGCTATATAAAGCCCAAACTTTCACCATTTCCACTTTTTCTTCATTGCCATCCCCAACTAATAATTCAGTAAACCGTATGAATAAAGAATCAATTAATTCAGGTTTCAAACCCTTCACCACCCTCTATCTTACATCTTATTCAGGAAATGGCCTCCTTACAAATTTAAATGTGCTAAAATGGATTAAACTAAAGAAAAAAGGACTGGAACACACCATGAAACGATATAGTGAAATGACGCATGATGAAATTCAAGCTGAAATGCAACGCCTGCGATCTGAAAGTATGAAAAAGTACCAAGCAGGTTTTCTTTCAGAAGCAGGGATTATGGAATCAAAATATTTTATGGCACGTTCTTACCTGCTTAAAACGGAGAATTTCCCTGAAGATAAAGAATATATGGTAAGCGGATATGATGAACCCTTTTATGTTCAATATTTACGTGGAGTAATGGCCTGGGGGTATTTCCGTAACAGTGATGAACAACAAGCTTTCCCTATTGGCCGCTTAGAAGAAATTAAAAATACATCCTGTGGATGTGGAGGAAATGGATGCAATTAATTGCATCCATTTTTTTCTTGTAACAAATTAGCCCCTTTTTACCATACTATCCTTAGTTACTTAAATTATAAAGGAGGTATTGGTATGCGCAAATTGGTTTACCTCATCAGTGCGCTTCTTACCGTCACCCTATTTGTACAAATTTTTACCCCTACCCAAAAAATACAAGCACAAACCGCAAAGAAAATTTGGGATCAACCCTATCCAGCAACAATTCGAGTTGCTGTGCGGGAAAGTCGCCCAGGGGGTGAGCCTGACCCCAGGGGACGTATTTTATATGTTATGAGTATCCCCTTTGAAAGCTATATTCGAAATGTGCTTCCTAATGAATGGTTGCCCAGCTGGCACCCCGAATCTTTAAAAGCAGGCGCCATGGCCATTAAAATGTTTGGCTGGTTCCATGCTTATAATCCTATTGAACAGGATAATCAATTATTTCATGTAGATAACACAGTGAATTTTCAGGTATATCGGGATGGTACTGACATACCGAGAACAAACGCTGCTTTTGATGAGATAAGAACCCTGGCATATATAGAAAAAGATGATGATTTAGTTGAATTGTTTTATCGGGCAGGTTATCCCAATCAAGCCAATTATCAATATAAAAATGCACAAAAAATGTCCCAAAACGGCAGTCATTTCTTAGCCGATAAACAAAACTATAATATGCTTCAAATCCTTCAGTTTTACTATGAAGGTCGAAAACTTATACAAATTCCCTAGCAGGAGGAATAACCGTCTATGAAATGGTTGAAAGTTGTTTTAGTCCTTACATTTCTCGTTTTAATGCCTATACAAGCTTATGCCGCTCCTTCCAAAGGTAAAACACTGCCAGAAGTGAAATATGAACCTGGCAAAAGGCAAACCAATAGTCCATTAAATAATCAACCTAAAGTAACGCCGGGACCTGACATCCCCGGCAAGGACAAATTCGACATATGGTCAAACTTAGAGGTTCAAGTAATTGATGGACGAACGAAACAACCTTTGAGAAATGCAGACGTTGTTCTCGCTGAAACCGGGTATCGTACAGTTACTGACGACAGGGGCTTTACGAAACCTTTTCCGGCTCCAGTGATTCGTGATCCTCGCTTCGAGGCCCCCTTAGGGCGTTTACACGGACAATTAACATTGATTGCTTATAAGGATGGATATCGGGATACTGTTTATTTTAACGTACGTATGAGACAAAATATGATGACCAGAGTACAAATGTGGATGCTACAAATAACGCCTGAAGATCGTCGTATGGAGGCTTATGTTTATTTCTATCCCACACACCATATCTTTGTAGATCAACTGGTTCATAAATTCCGTACAAAAGATCAACAAGGAGCGAAAACGGAGGAACTTGATTAATGAAGAAAAAGTGGCTACTCATTCCTGCAATCTTAATCCTTTTAAATGTGACTGTTTTTGTATTAAAAGGTTATAGTTCAGACCGTACCCAAAATGTTCAAGGAACCACCATTGTTACCATCAACAACAATGGTTTCACTCCCAACACCATTTCCGTAAACAAAGATGATGAAGTTAATCTAATGATCCATAATATTGATAATAAGAAACATAATTTTGTGCTAAGAGACTTATTTATTTTCACCCATAATCTTAACCCTGGTGAAACCACAACCGTGAAATTTAAAGCCTATAAGCAAGGAACCTTTACCTTCGTTTCAGATACCCCTGGAACACCAGAACAAGGCTATAAAGGAACCTTCATCGTAAAATAAGAGAATGCTAAGAATCTCAACCATGGACCTTACGGTCTTATTTTGAAAAAGAGGTACCTCCGGTACCCCTCACATGTAGAGTAGAGAACTGAAATTTTCATGGCGACCATTAGGTCGCCTTACTCATTTCAGCTCCCAAGCGACTTGGTGCTTACTTGGGTCAAACTTTCACCGACTAGCAGTTAACAGCTTGCCGGGCACACATATATAAAAAAAGGGATTTACATCGATATCTGATGTAAATCCCTTTTTCCTTACCTTAACCATTGTACGATTTGTACTGCCCAGATTCCGTCCCTTCCCTGTTTAACCGGTTGAAAAAGCTCAATTAAAAACCGACAGGGTCCATGATGGGCATGAACAAGCGCATGGTTTAAACCTGATGCAAAATCTACATATGTCCGAAAAAAAACAAAGCGATCCCCAGGGCTAAACCCTAAATTAGTTGTCCCTATTACCCTTGCTGTTTCAACAGGGTCCAATCTCCAGGGATTTCCTCCTCGATCTACAAAAGCTTGCACCCGAAGAAAATCCTCCCCTGGAACCGCTACATGTCCTTGTTCAACCTCATTGCATATTTGCTGGCGGATATATCTTTCATCCCTTCTCTTTCCCATTCACATCACCACTTGTAGTTTATGCGAATAAGAAAAAGGAGTGATTAGGCTCTTTTCTTAAATAGCGAGAGAAGAAATTACATCTTCTTTAACGATATGTCCCCGTTGAATTTGACGGAAAAATACATCCTTTTCTATAACAAAACCTTCGTTGCTTCCTTCATAACGACAGGCAAAGAATAAACGATCCGCATCTTCTACTCTAAAAGAATTGGTTTCACGGGTTAAACGATAAGTTCCCTCTGCAAATTGTATCATAACAATATCCCTCCATACCGTCTTTTGTATTATTTGTAGTATAACACACGCTGTAATAATACAGCAAGAGTCAATTTGCAGATTATTCTATTACAGAACGCCTTTTTTTATTCCTCTCTGAACCTCTCCTCAATACATTAAGGAGGTTCTTTTCTATTCATCCTTCTTTCGGTCTCTCCTATTCTACTTTATGAATAGTACACAAACGAATACTAAGATGATTCGAGAAGACTTTCATGGACAATCGTTCCTTTGAACGAATTAGCATCCTATCCGCCCGGTTCAAGACGATACAACAATCGTTTACAGGCCTATACTTTGAAGATGTTTGGTTTGTTCCTGAATCAGTCTTGCGATTTCTTTTTCATGCAGGATATGAAAATTTGAAAAGGTTTGAAAACATCGCTCACGGTCAACTTTTTCTAGATCTCTCTTTGTATTCATAATTAAAAAACCGGAATACAAGTCTCTTTGAATGCGGATTGGAGAATGATCTATGTTAAATATGTTCCATCGCTCTTTTAATTCTTTTTTTTCATAAGTATCTGTGAAATGATTATACTGGGATGCCTTTACTTTGGAGGTATTAACTTCTTTCAGCGGTAATCCGATTAAGGAAAGTTTACGAGCCAGAATGGAAAGCATTTGGGAAGGAGCCCTATTTGCAATACTTTTTCCAAACCGTTTCTTTTTCTTAAACCTTCCGGTTTTTTCATCCTTTTTCGTTTCTTTTGCCTTTCGTTGAAGGCCCTTAAAATTCATTTTTTCTACTCGGATATCATTACCACAGGTTAAAATCCAATTGGCCATTTTTTCATGGTCTTGTTTTCGAATTTCTTTTTGTTTTCGGCAAATTTCTTTGTATTGAAATAAAACCTTTAGATAATTGCGGGATCGATTCCATTTCTCCCGGTTTCCTTTTTTTACGGTTCCATCTTCTTTGTATTTATGAGGATTATTGGCTCGTTTTTGTCGATCCATTTTACGTTGCAACTTTCTTTTTTCTTTCTCCATTAGCTTTACATGAGGGGCAAGTTCGAGAAGTTTCACCTGTTTTTCACTTACGATGGCAATGGTACTAACACCTATATCAATTCCTACCGGTCCTTCATTGATGGGGTGACGGGGTTCTCCCCTCTGATCCTTCTTTTGGGGAGGAAAACCTTCAAGAACAAGCTGGACAAAATATCTAATTTTTCCTCGAATGATTTTACGAAGTATTCGGCAGAACTTAATCAGTTGCTTCAATGCCTGATGTGCATAGTTATCGCTTTTTTTCACTTGTACGGGAAGAGTGAGTCCATTCCATAAAATTATTTGGTCTCGATAACGAATCCCACTTTTATTCCATTTTCCTTCAACAGATTGAAGTTGGCCAAATTTTTTAAAGTGCAGTTTCTTTCCATTTCCATATAAAAACTTTTCCATGGCATTCCAGGCATGGGAGGCTATTTTTTGTACCGAGTGGGAATCTAAATTCTTTTTGAAATGAGTATACATGGTTTTCACAAAGGAATGGATGTCCTTCTCCGTTAAACCCGCTTTTTGGCGCAAAGTATTTATAATTTTCCATAAGTATTTTCTTTCTTCTTCTAATGTGGAGGGTATGGTTAAGTTGAGGTGTCGTAGTTTTTCTTCCAAACGATAAGTGGCTTTAATTTGCTTCTTGATTCGTTGATATTCCTTGGATTGAATCAAGAGATAATATCGACGATAGAGTTCGTGAACAACAGCGTTATAAATCTTTCGAGCAATTTCAAAACGCTTGTCCAAAATGTGAATCTGAAAGGGTTCAAGTTTCAGTGGTAATTCTAGAATAAAAGAAGGAGTTTTACTTGGAACTTCCCTTTTCTTATTATCCAATCTTTCTCGCCCCTTTTTTTCTATATTATACCATAATTACACCACAAAAGGAACGTTTGTTCCTGTTTTATTTACAAACAGGACCTACCGACTTAAAGGGATATAATCCCAATTAACCTGCATATCAAACCAGGCCATCGTAAGATGGCGAGGCCAATACTCATTTATAAAGCTTGCATATTGCTTTATTGCTGTGTCAAAATAAACTTGTATTGAGTCCTTTTTTTCCGAAAGAAGGGCTTCGCAGCGGGTATGAAAAAGAAGATCAACTACTTGGCCGTGGGTGATTTTTTCTTCAATGCCCGCTTTTTCATTGTATTTCCATTGTGCAAAACGTACGAGAGATTCTGCTACAAATAATAGGCTTAAGTGGGCATGTAAATGGTTTTCATTCGTTGAATGGCAATCATTTAATCCCAATTCTTGCTTAGCATTTCTAAAAAACACTTCAATAGACCATCTTTTCTTATAAACTTGAACAATTTTAGTTGCCTCGGTATCTAATTTATTGCTAATTAGAAGGGCAAAAGTATCTTTTAATTCTCCATTTTGTTGATCTTCTTCTAAATTTGCTATAACAACTGCCTGTATTGGCTTAAGGATAGGTTTTTTAGGTCTTCCGCGACCACGTTTCCCCTCATCAATCGAGATATAAATATCCTTAAATGGCATACATAATGTTTTTTTTGATCTCCAAATAGAAAATAGTGGTTTGGCTTCTTTGAATAATACTTCTGGATAAATAGCTATAAATCGTTTTTCCCCACGAATAGTTACCTTTCGGTATAATGTAGTGTTCTTTTTTGCTTTAGTTACCCAATCAAATCCTAGCTTCTCTATTTCAAGATATAAATCCTTAGCAAAGTACCATCTATCCATTGCTACCCATAACCGTAAGGTTTCTGGTATTTGCTTTTTCAATTGTTTTAACATAATTAGAGCTAAATCAAGCTTACTTTTATGAGGATCCTTGCCATTATCTTGTTTCCAAATGGAATATAACAATGGGTATTGTAAGCCAGTTACTTTAATTGCATGGATAATCACTAGATTCAGCGCATATGTGTAATTGTTTGAACAATGATCAAACAATTTATAAAGAAAAGGCATTTTTTTAGCATGATCATGAGAAACCAACGTGTCATCTAAAGCAATAACATCATCGTTTTCAAGTTTTGTTTCAGGATCTTCTTGAAATTTTGCAATTCGTTTTAAATTAAATAAATCCCATTGGAACGAGGTAACCATAAAACGACTAAACACTGATTGACTAATTTTCTTACCATAGAACATCGCTTGTAATAGACGCTCTTTTGAATAATACTCAACAGTATTCAAACATGAAGAGCACCGGGCCAACAACCCAACTATAAATAGAAAAACTAATTGCCACGTCGGGACACCACGCTTTTTATAAATACCGCTCTGTGTCATGATTAAAGAGAAATCAAATCGGTCCCAAAAGGTTTTAAAAGTGGTGCTCCACCAAAAGAGTTATACGCTAATTTTTTATACTTCGGTTTATTTGAAGTTGACAAAATCTAACACCTTAATCATTAAGATAGGCAGTTTTTCAGGTGCCTTCTCACTGATTATTAGGGTGTCTTTGAAAAATCAAGTATTTTTTGTATTTTTTTTGAATATTTGATGAATCCTTCGGATTCCAATTAATTACTCCAAGTGGGTAAGTCCTGTAAGAAGATTTATTTGAAACAAGAAAAGAATTCAGCCTATTAGCTGACGGCTATTCATCTCTACTTGAATTGTTAGGCTTGTGCCCGTAACACAAATCAGATAGAGTCTTCTTGCCGAAAAGGATAAATTATTAATAATAAATTGTTGAAATAATTGGAACGATTTTAATTTTAAATATATTGTTAGTACTATACAATTAATTTTATAATTTATAAAGGAGGAGAAAATATGAAGAAGTTTTTGAAAATTTTATTTACGTTGCTTGTAATAAGTACAATTCTGTTTCCCTCGGCCAATGCATCTGCTTTATCTGAAGAGGAAATGCAATTAGAAAAACAGCAAATTCATATAAGTTCAGTTGAAAACTATATTAAGTATTTAGATAGTGAAAGAAATAATGGAAACCCATTGGCAGAAGAAGGCTTGAAAAAATTTTTACTGTTAGAAAAAAAAGAACAAAAGGCTTTTATTAAAGCTTTAAAGGAAACAGAAAAGTTGTCTAATGCTCTCGCTGAAAAAGAAGGGGGTTTAACTACTTTAACTACTGTTGATGATGTTAAAGTTCCTGTTAGAACTCAGGAAATTACTGAAGAAGTTCCTATTAATGGAGCTACTATTAATGCTCTTGCAGCAGGTAGTCTTACTGTTACAGCAACTGAATCACTTTATGTTTTTAATATAAAAGTTTCGACATTATATACTAGTACAAGCTTTAACCATAATGGAACAAGTGCAATTAGTATCATTACTGGTGACCATTGGCACTCAAATATTAATCCCGCAATGTTATTTTCCAAAGAGCAGGCCGCCAGCCAAAACTACTTATCAGGCGGACGAGCATATCATAGAGGTAACTGGACTGTATATGCTACCGGTTCATTCGGTTTTATTAATGACTCTATTCAATTCTGGGTATCAGCAAATGCAACTTCACGTTCTAAACAATTGTACTCTACTCACCCTAATATGACCGGCTATTCTTGGAAATCATTTTAATTTGTAAAATAAATTAAATTTTCATTTTATAATAGAAGGAGTCGTGATATGAAAAAGGCTATTATTCCTTTTCTGTTGGGCATATTTTCCATTTCTTTGGCTTATTTACCATTTTACCCAAAAGGATTCACTATTGTAGGCATTCTTCTTGGAATAACAGGAATATTATTATCCAGAAAAAAAAAGGGGAAGTTTTTCAAGTTTAGTTTGTTAGTTTGTAGTTTTGCAACTGGCATTTCGTCGTTGATGTTTCTATATGTGAACGTAACTATTTTTTAAGATTTACAACAATAGCCCTTAAGGGCTATTGTTGTATTTTAATAGTCTAATTTCAATGACATAGAGAGTCTTAATTTGAATCTTGATTAATACAAGACTTTATTTCAAAAATTATTTGTATAGGCAGGATACATTGCTATTCCCTGCCTCCCCTTTTATTAACAGGGGGGAGAACTTTATTAAAATTAATAGTCCGGGTTTTGACCCAGGTATCTGGATTATTTTCATCAAATTGTTCTAGAAATAAAATTACTTCTCGAGTAATGGGAGTTGGTGTAGAAGCTCCAGCAGTAACAGCTACCCCTTTTTTCCCCCTCAACCAATCAATATCCAATTCGCTTAAATCAGCAATCCGATGAGCTGGAACATGGGCAATTTCCTCCGAAACCTGTGCCAGACGATTGGAGTTATTGCTGCGAGGGTCACCTACAACAATTAAGAGTTCAGCAGCTGAAGCCTGCTTGGCTACAGCTTCCTGTCTTAACTGTGTAGCCATACAAATTTCATTATGAATTTCCGCATGAGGGAACTTTTCTAAGACTTGATCCATTATATGGCGAATATCCCATTGACTCATGGTTGTTTGATTGGTTACTAATATTTTTTCACAGGTAAGGTTAAGTTTAGTTAAGTCCTCCCCTTTTTCAATCAAATGAATCCGATTGCCATCGATTCCCAATGCCCCCTCTGGTTCAGGGTGGCCCTTTTTGCCAATGTAGATCACATGGTACCCTTCGGCAATTTTTCCCACAATCAAATCATGGGTACTTGTAACATCAGGACAGGTAGCATCAATGACAACTAACCCTTTATCCCTTGCACGTTTCACCACCGCAGGAGAAACCCCATGGGCTGTAAAAATAACGGTCCCTTGCTCAATCTTCTCTAAAAGGTTGATTCGGTCAGCCCCATCAAGGGTAATAATTCCCTGTCTTTCAAAAGCCTCCACCACATGTTGATTATGGACAATCATCCCTAAAATATAAATGGGGCGAGGCAACTCTGGATTATTGGCTGCTTCCTGTGCCAGTACCATGGCATCCACAACACCGTAACAATATCCCCGAGGAGAAATTTTAATAACTTCCATGAAATGTTCCTCCTACTATATTCTTATTCCATTGGCAATTGTAAAGCATTCCATTCCCGCACTTCAACAGTACGTGCACCTTCAACCACCACAGGGTCCTGCTCTGCTAATACCACTGCTTCTTCATAAGTATTCGCTTCATAAATCACCATGCCCCCTTTTCCATCTGTAAAGGGACCTACTGCAAATACTTTTCCTTCTTTATATAATCTATTTACATAATCAAGATGTGCCGGACGGTGCACCTTGTTTTTATCCTGGTCAATTATGGTTAATAATGCTACATATTTCATATCTAGCCCTCCTTAGAGTAAAAAAAAAGGGGGGTTTATGTAATAACCCCTCTGCTGCAATGAATAAAGTATTATTGTGGATTTATGCCGCTCCAGTAATCCAAATTTTAATAATAAGAACTACTGCAAACACACAAGAAGCCAAAGCGAATCCTGCAAATGCTTTTGCAAATGTACTGTTTCCTTTTAATACTTTCATAAATCCGAAAAATGCTAAAATAGCAAAGCCAAACATGAGGATATCCATTAACATGTCTCTCTCACTCCTCCCATGATGAAGTACATATATTATTCCCAAAACAATTCTTATTTTACCAAAGGGTTGTACACTGTGGCAAACCTATTTTTGGACATAATCCTGTTTTACAGGAATTTTCAACGAAATGGCTAATGATACCAGACTAATGGTTAATGCTACCAGGAAAACAGCATGAAATCCAGTACTTTGATCCTGATCCCCAAAGAGATTCATCATCCAACCAATCATAGTAATACCTACTGTTTGGCCTATGCTCCTGGAAAACATTTGGATAGACGTAGAAATCCCCCGTTGATTCCATCCAACTGCTTCTTGCACACCAATAATAAAACTGGTCATGCTTAATCCAAAACCCAAACCCATGAAAAACATGTCCAGGGTAAGTAGCCAGAAACCCATTTGTTCCCCCATAAAAAACAGAAAAACCATGCTTAAGGTTAAAAAGAGGATCCCGACGACAATTAAATTTTTATACCCATAGCGAAGAATTAATTTTCCTGTAGGAATGCTCATTAAGTTCCATCCAGCAACCTGCCCCAAAAGGACAAGCCCACTCATCATAGGATTAAAGTCTAAGACATCCTGGGCAAAAAGAGGGATAAAACTGGGCAAGGCAAAAGTGCCCATGGTGACTAATACCGTTGTAAGATTCACCCATTTTATCATGGGATTCTTAAACAAACTTAATTGAATTAAAGGGGATGAACTCCGTTTTTCTACTACAATAAACCTCCATAAGAGAAGGCCACATAAAAGGAGTAAACCTGCAATTTCCAGAAGGTTTTTACTGAGTGTTGCAAATAAAAAGAAGGTAATGGAAGAAGTTAGAAGCACAACCCCCAGAAGGTCAATCGCGATTCGCTTCTCCTGAACTTGCTCATGAAAGTGAAGGGTACCAACTACCGCTAACAGGCCAACAGGTGCATTAATCCAAAAAATCCAACTCCAGTGGAAATGTTCAACCATCCAACCACCGATTACAGGGCCAGAAATCCCAGCAACTGCCCACATGGTACTAAATAACCCTTGAATCTTTCCCCGCTTCTCAACAGTATACAAATCCCCAGCAATGGTAACCGCCAGAGGAATCACACCACCAGCCCCAATCCCCTGAATGGCCCGAAAGACGACCAATTGCCACATCGTGTTGGCAAATCCACATAAAATAGACCCCATTAGGAATACCAGTAAGGCAAATAAGTATACTTTCTTCCGCCCAATCATATCTGCCATCTTCCCATATAATGGGACCGTGACAGTACTTGTTAACATATATGCGGAAAATACCCAGCTGTATAAAGAGGCGCCACCTAATTTACTGCTGATTTCAGGCATAGCTGTGCTGACAATCATGGTATCCAGTGCAGCTAATAGCATCCCTAAGGCAAGTCCTATGACAATAATGATCCGTTTATAGGATTTATCAGCATTATTGGTCATCATCCTCCACCTTTCCAGCATACTCTTTTTCTATATAAACTTGTTCACC
>CALNBV010000181.1 GCA_937874515.1 uncultured Paenibacillaceae bacterium
TTCAGCGATTTTTTGCATGGACGCATCCAATGTTGTTTTAATGGAAAGAGGATAAAAAGCATCTTGTTGTTCCTGTTTTTTTACGTTTAATCCATACAAGGGCCGCCCACGGCCATCCACAAAAAAGGAAACCGACTTTTCACCGATGCTATTTAAAAAAGGTTGAAAACTTTCTTCCAGACCTGCTATTCCAACCTTTTCTGTAGTTTTCTCTGTATTCTCTTTATACCCAATGTACCCAATCACTTGCCTCGCAATTTGGTCTTGTTCATACCGTTCTACAACAGGCAAGGCCATTAAACCTACTATATTTAACTCAGTTACTTTTTTAATTTTTGCATCATCTAAAGGAAGAATCTTTCCCTTCTCATCACGCCAAAAATCAGCATGTTTCATTTTTTTAAGTTTCTCGTTTAATGCTTCCTTTGAGACCCCTAAAATATCTGTTAACTTTTCTATTTCCCCTGCTTTTTTTAATTGAGCATGGGCAGTTGGAAAAATAGCAAGCCCTGTAACTTCCTTTCCTAACAGAGGGGTTCCATTACGATCATAAATAGTTCCTCTTCCCGTATCTAATATAATTTTTTCTCTTCTTTGTTCCACTGCACGGCTAATCAAATCTACTTTTTTATATGAAAAAGTCCGGGTAGTAAATATTTGAATCCACGCAAGGCGAAACATAATTCCAAAAATCAAAAGAGTTAGAAAAATCAGGACGAAAAATGCCCTGCGATTCATTTTTTTATTCTCCATTAGAAAATCCCCTTTTCCAAACTGCACTGTATCATTCCCAGTGTTGACGTAGGAAAAGGGGATTTATACTCTTTACTTTTGTTTTCGCATCATATCATTTGCTTTTACTGGCCGTTCTAATTTCATTTTTACTGTCATCATGGCATGGGGTGCAGTATTGATTGTTTCATCCTTTTCATTCCACATTTGTTCCACTTTCCAGGTAAACCGTTCCATAGTTGGTCCAAAGAATTCAACTGTATCCCCAATACTAATTTTATTTCTTTGTTGCAAGGTGACAATTTGTTTTTCTTCATCATAATCAAGAACAAGACCGGCAAAATCAAAAGCGGGGAAATCTTCCCGTTCAATATATAATAAATCTTTTTCATCAGGAGTCCCATAGAAAAATCCGGTGGTCATAGAACGATGGGCTGCCTTACTGATTTCTTCTAGCCATTCTTTCTTAAAAACATACTGGTCAGGATTTGCACAATAGGCATCAATGGCACGACGATACTGATTGGTTACCGTTGCCACATAATGAATACTCTTCATTCTTCCTTCAATCTTAAAACTATCCACACCCGCATCAATTAATTCAGGTAAATGTTCAATCATACATAAATCTTTCGAACTCATGGTAAAAGGAGTGTCATTTCTCTCCCACTCTTGTAATTCTGAAAACATATCGTATTGCCAACGACAGGATTGAGAACAACCACCCCGGTTAGAATCCCGGGCAGTGAAATGATTGGAAAGAACACAACGCCCTGAATAAGCGATACACATTGCCCCATGAATAAAGGTTTCAATTTCAATATCTACATGTTTTTTAATTTCTCTAATTTCTTGCAGGGATACTTCCCTGGCCAAAACTACCCGGCTAACCCCTTCTTCTTTCCAGAACTGAACGGAAGGCCAGCTGGTGGTTGACTGCTGGGTACTTAAATGAAGTTCTACGGATGGAGCCGCTTGTTTTGTTCGTTCAATAAGAGCAGGGTCTGCCACAATAATGGCATCAATACCGGCCTTCTCTATATTTTTCATAAACTGATCTACTTCATGTAGATCCTCGTTATGTGCAATAATGTTCGTTGCCACAAAAACTTTAGCGCCATGATGATGGGCAAAATCAGTCGCTTCCTTCATTTCAGCAAAAGAAAAGTTGTCTGCATTGGCACGTAAGCCAAGACTTTGGCCGCCAATATAAACAGCGTTGGCACCATATTGAATGGCAAACTTTAGTTTCTCCAGATTGCCAGCTGGGGCTAACAATTCTGGTTTATTCATAATCGGTCCTCGTGTCACCGTTTCTCGTCCTCCTTACAATCTAAAATACCTGTTCTTTGAAATAGAATCCGGTGGTAAGAGGACGTTTGGCGGGTTGTATTGCCCGAAGTTGTTCCATCCATCCCGCTATTTGGGTTCTATAGGTCTGAGGATCTAAACAATAAGAATCAATGGCTTTTCTAAAAACCGTAACAATCTTCACCAATTCCTCTGTTGTCCTTAAAATTCCTTCGATTTGAAAGCTATCAATTCCACCATCTATTAATTCATCTAAATGTTCTAAAATACAAAGATCCTCTGCTGATAAAATATTTGTGCCATTTCGATCTTCATAAACCGGATAACATACTTCTTGCCTTTTCTCTTCTTTTAAATAAAGCCGTTTTTCTTTCCCAGGGGAATCATTGTTTTCCCCAAGGTAATTTTGATAACTGGCCACTAAATCTCTGCGGGATTGAAAGATACAGGTTGGTCCAAAAACTTGTACCTGTATTTCAATTTCTGCATCTTCTTTAATTTCTAAAATGGAATCCATATTTAATTCCCTGGCCAAATATGCCCGTGTTGCTCCTTTTGTCCCCCAATAATTAATGGTTTCTACATTTGTACAAAGCATTTCTGGATTCCAATGCAAAGGGAGATTTGGTGCAACTTTTCTCGCTAACATCAATACCGTTGGTTCCCCAAAAATAATGGCATCTGCATGTAAAGCAGCTAAAAAACGGAGATAGGATTCCAATTCTTCCAATTGGCCATTGTGAAAAAGGGCATTGGTAGAGATGTACACTTTCACGTGATGTTCATGGCAAATCTGAATCGCCTTTTCTGTCTCCTCCCGGGAGAAATTCCCTGATACTCGTAAGCCAAATTGTTCATGGCCTATATTAATAGCGTCTACCCCGGCATTTATTAAATGATGAATCTCATCCAAATTAGCCGCTGTACAAAGTAATTCCGGCTTTTGCAATCTATATTCCCTCCCGTTTTATACATAAGGCTATGCCATCCCCAATGGGTACAAAAGATGTTTCCAAAGCAGGATGTTCTGCAAGAAATCGATTAAAAACCCGCAATCGATTGGTCATTGTTCTTTTGCGGCGTGGGACTATACTGTCTACTACCATTCCATGAAGCAACACATTATCACAAATTAATAATCCACCTGTACGAAGATGGGGGACATAGTGATTAAAAAATTTCATATACTGGCCTTTTGCAGCATCAATAAAAACCAGGTCAAAAGGCTTGTCTATTTCCAAACCTTCACAAGCATCTCGATGAATCACTGTAATTCTGTCAGATAAATTCGCTTCTTCAATGTTTTTACGTGCCCGATTAACCATTTCTTCAGAAATTTCTAAGGTAACAATATCACAGTCTGGTACAGCGTTAGCAAACCATATGGCAGAATATCCAATGGCCGTACCAACTTCAAGAATACGCTTAGGACGATGAAGTTGCAACAGAACACGAAGGAATTGTATACTAGGCAACTGAATAATTGGGATAAACTCTTTCCTGGCTTCCTCTTCCATTCTCTTTAATAAGGGGGGTCTGTCTGGAACTAATGCTTCAATATAATGGATCATGTTTTCCTCTATACTCATTTCAAATTCGCTTCGCTTCTTCTAATATTTTCTTTATGTTTTGCAAAGGTTTCTGCAAAATAATGTTCCCCTGTTCCATCCTTTTTGGTGACATAGTACAAATAATTATTTTTTTGCGGGTTCAACATGGCTTCCATTGCCGCTTTTCCTGGATTAGAAATAGGCCCTGGGGTAAAACCCGGGATCATGTAAGTATTATAGGGATCATTAATTTTCAAATCCTCATATGTAATCCTGTCTTTCTGATTTTTAAATACATATTGAATGGTGGCATCAGCTTGCAATGGCATATCAATCTTTAACCGGTTTAAATAGATGCCCGCAATGATGGATTGCTCTTTCTTTACTTTGACTTCCCTTTCTATAATCGAGGCAAGTGTCATAAACTCATGTCTGGTTAAGTGTAAACTCTTAAGTTTTACATCCCATTCAGGTTGCCATATTTCCTGATGCCTTTTTAATAACATATCAATAATTTCATGAGAGGTAGTGCCTTTTTCAACTTCGTACGTATCTGGAAAAAGGTACCCCTCTAAAGGGTGCTTTATTTTTTTATCTGCTGGAATAGCTTTCACAAAGTCATATGCAAAAACCCCATGGTCTGCTTCTTTTAAAAAGTCCTCTTTTTTTACAATACCATTGGTATCTAACCGCTGGGCAATTTGTGCAACAGTAAATCCTTCAGGAATAATTAAAGTAAAACTATCTTTATAAACTTTGCCCTGGGCAATTTGATCCATAATTTCCCCTGCGGATTGGCCATAGGTAAATTGATATTTGCCTGCCTTTAATTCATTTCCTTTACCGGTTATTTTCGCATAAAGCATAAAAGTAAAGCTATTTCTAATTAAACTCTCTTTTTTAAGAATTTCGCCAATTTTTTGTGTTGAAGTGTTAGACGGAATGGCAACAATCCTTTGTTCGCCGGATTTGGCATGAACCCCCTGTAAGGAAAAGAGGAAATAGATCATTGGGATGAATAGTACAACTAAAACAGAAATCAGTAATAAATAAATCTTCTTTTTCTTTTCCACAACTAGGCCTCCTTGATCTCCATAAAGTACATTATACAACATTAGACAAAATTCAATCTATAACTTGTGCTTTCGACTTTAGTAATGTCGTAAAAATTAAGAATTTGTCTAACGATTTTTGGAAGTGCAGAGAAGGAATGGCATTATTAATCTCGAATTGTATATTAACACTGTGAATTTAGCATAAGAAAGTAGGGTTTAACTTGACCAGGGAAATTGCCGGTAACGTTGCCAGAAAAATCGTCGAAAACAGCAATACTCCTCACTCTATCCCTGTATTAACCTATGGAATCGAAATTATTTTAAACGGATTAATTAAATTTATTGGATTAACGACCATTGGTTTGGCTTTTGGGCTTTTAAAAGAACTTTATATTATGGCTTTCATTTTCGGTACTTTTCGTACCATTACTGGAGGCGTCCATGCCCAAACTTTTGGTCGTTGTTTTACAATAAGCCTAGGTTCTTTTACAATCCTTGCTTTACTTATCCCTTATACCGTAAATTGGTTTATGGAAAATGCC
Organism: uncultured Paenibacillaceae bacterium; assembly: GCA_937874515.1. GTDB lineage: Bacteria > Bacillota > Bacilli > Aneurinibacillales > Aneurinibacillaceae > CALNBV01. The sequence goes on from CALNBV010000181.1 coordinate 5,191, forward strand.
GGAACCATATTCTTCATATCCACCTTAGTTGGACTGGTTCTTATTTTCCGCTATGTTCCAGGTAAATGGAAAGGGCGCAAATTTACTCCCGAAAGAATTAAAGCCTCCAAATGGGCAGCCTTTCTTTTCCTCTTTACCATTTTATCCTTAACCTGGTTTGCCATTCATAAACCAGATCAAACCTGGCACCACCTATCCTGGGCTGCTTTTCTTGGCTTATACTGGCAGTTATTCTTAGTTACTCCATGGGGATATAAATTTGTAGGATTTATTGAAGGACCTTACACCAAAGAACAAGGGGAAATGGACAATGTTAGAACAAGCAAAAGAGAAAATTCTTGAGTTTATCGCATCTTGTATCTATCGTGTAGCTTTAACAGATGCCAGTACCAATAGCTGGTTTTTTGCTTATCAACCAGAAATTCCAGAAGAATTAAATCAAGAGTAATACTAAGAAATAAATTCCATACCATTAGAACACCCTTAAGGGTGTTCTTTTTTCCTTTTTCAGACAAAAAAAAGTGGTTACGGCTTCCGAGGGCCGCAACCAGAGAGGTGGGATTTGCAGGAGTATTGGTATGAATGATATGAACAAAAAATATGCGAATCAAGAATGAGGGACAGTGAAATCATACCATTTGCAAAGACTTGTGAATCATTTCACATTGCCTTTACAATTTTTATGATACCATACCTACCAAAAATTAAAAGTGGAGAAAGTCAAATTTTGTTTCTAGTTTGTGAACTTTCTACTAAACCTCCTGTTTACCTTAGTAGTTAATTATTTAGGTAAAGAAAACTTGGCTGGCGCCAAGCCTTTAGGCGGCGGCCTTAGTTGCCCATATGTCGATAAGACAAAATTTATAA
>CALNBV010000182.1 GCA_937874515.1 uncultured Paenibacillaceae bacterium
AAATTATGTGGTGGAGCTTTTGGAGAAAACATTAAATATTGCCGGGTGGGCGGAAATTGAAAATCAAAGTGGGACAACCTTTGAAAATGCTCGTATCAAGCTGATGGCTGGTGATGTAAATCGAATTGTTGGGGAGACTTATTATATTTTAGAAGAACCGATGTTGCTTCGTAACAAACATAAGAAAACCTCCATGGAACAGGTAGAGGAAAAAAGCTTTGTAGATTACCATATGTACACTTTGTTTAATCCAACGACCTTGAAAGACAATCAAACAAAACAAATTAACATTTTAAATGGGGTTGATGTGCCTTATAAGCGATATTACCAGCTCGATAAGGGGGAAAATAAGGCCAGCATCATCATTGAATTTGCGAATAAAAAAGAGAGTCGATTAGGAATAGCTATGCCCAAAGGCAAAATAAAACTATACCAAGCCGATGAAGGAGACAATTCCCTGGAGTTTATTGGTGAGGATTCTATTGAGCACACCCCAAAAGATGAAGACATTCAACTTAACATAGGGAATGCTTTTGACATTACTTTTGAATATAAGAATGTAGAACAAAGGAAAAGAAACGGTTTTGAGTATTACAAGTTTGAGTGCACCATAAAAAATCACAAAGAAGTAGATGCTGAAGTCCATTTTGACCATTATATTTGGGGTGTATGGGAGATGGTTTCAACATCTCACGACTATATAACAAAAACCTCGAGGCAAGTCCAATTCGTGGTCAATGCTTTAGCCGACAGTGAAACAAAGGTTGCTTTTCAGTATAAGGTCGACAGGCGTACAGAGGTTATTATTAAAAAAGAGTAAGCTTCACAAAAAAAGGCCTCAATCTATAATACGAAAACCCGGGGATGACCCGGGAACAGAAGCATCCTTTACCATCAGCCCTAATTTATTTGTGAAATAGATTAGAGAGTAAAAGGGAGAACACGTTTGTATATGGCGATGTGTTCTCCTTTACGTTTTAGTGAAGTCACTTATTTTTTGAGCGGTTTAACATTATATGTATGTATCTCTGATTTACCATCAACAATTTTTTCACTGATTAACTTGATGATGTTGCCATCTTCATCATGTTCTACACGTAATCTTTCCTCTTCATACAGTTCTAATTTCGGTGTAATATTAAAAAAGAAACCTACTTCGGATCTGCCAGTTTGTCAGCATACTTCTGTTTAATGCTGATCAACTCGGAGATAATCTTAACAAAAAAATCTAACTTTGATGGATCGATATGTACCGTATCTTTTATTTTCTTTTTTGCATCGACTAACCATTCATCAAATTCCTTCATCATATTTTCAAACTCATCCATGTTACCACCACCATGTTTAAATCGTTTACTATTATGGAATTACATATACTAACCTGATCCGTTTGTTTAATAAAGAAACGGCATCCCTACAATAGGAATGCCGTCCTGGAAAACTCAAAAGTATATGTAAACTATAGAATGACTCCTTTAAAATCCCCTGTTAATACTTCTTTTTCATTCTGATTTTTACATACAAAGGTTGCAATAATCCCTGTTCTATTATTTTCTTGACGTTCATATTTTTCAATTTTTACATCACAAATGATTGTATCCCCCGTAAACACGGGTCTAATAAACTCAAAATTCATGGTACGAGCCAGTACGTTATGGTCTCCACCGATTTTAGTTGGTAGGGTTGCCGTTAATAACCCTTGAATGACCAGTCTTCCCTGTTCATCTGGGGTAATATGATGAATCCCTTCATCCCTTGAAATCTCTGTAAATAATTCAACATCCCTTACTGTAAACGTCCGTTCAAAGGTAATGATCTCTCCAACTTTTAATGACATATGTAATCTCCTCCTGTAGGTAATATACTGTATGGTTAATAATAATCCTTTAATTTTCCTTTTAAATCCTGCATCATGATTTTTTTAGGAGGATTGGTTATTCCTATAAAACCATTTTTCAACTTGGTCTGGATATGCCTCGTATTCATGTGGAATGCAGCTATTTAGGAAATATCGAATACGATGATGAGTTAGAAGAACCCTGGCCGCCTAAGGTGAATTTTCAAGCAGTGCTGACGAAGCGGTGTTGTTGGCGGACAAGCTTAAAATAGATCCTGGTGATTTTCAGGACGGCATGGCCCTGGCAGTAGAGAAAGTAAGTGCTGATGTTTTTTGCCATATTGGCACTCACTGTGACGTTCCTATTCATTTTGGGCCGACTAGTGGAGGAAAACCCGCTTGTACCATTGATGAACTTCCCTTGGATGAATTTTATGGGGATGGTTTGATTTTGGATATGCGCCATAATGAGGCGAGAAGTGGTATAACTGTGGAAGATGTGAAGAAATCACTTGCTGATATGGATTACACCATTAAACCTGAAGATATCGTATTGATTATGACAGGCTTTGATAAGCATATCTATGATGAAAAGTATCTGAAAGATCAACCAGGGATGGCGGAGTTCAGTGCCTTTCCTATTAAAATCAAAGGCGGCACTGCTGGTTTTGTAAGAGTAGTGGCAATGGAGTAATGATACTTCATAAACAAAAAAATTGTACAGTTTAGATAAGTGATGAACCGAAATTTCCTTAATAAAATAAGGAGTTTCGGTTTTTACTTTTACCGGGATAACCTAGCGCAGCATTTATAAATAGGCAACTGTAAGCACGTCTCGTATATCAGAAAGCAAAATTATAATCTTTATAAGTCTTAATAATACTTATTTGTAATTTTAACTTTTAGCCCCCTTATGATATAATAGTCATCAAGTCAGTATTCCGAATGATGAAGGGGTGAAAGTGATGCTGGATGGTCAATTTGATGTTCAAGTGAACGAGCGTGGTCAAATCACAATCCCAAAAGAATTACGTGAAAAAATCAACATCAATCCTAAAGATAATTTAAAAATTGGAATAGACAATCAGGGAAGAATCTTTCTCTATAAAAAGGATTTAATTGATGACCTTGAGGACTTAATTAAACGTGATTTACTCAACGAAGGATATAGTGAAGAAGACTTTGCTGAAAAAATACCCGAACGAAAAATGGAATTAGCTAAAGCCCTTTTAAATATGGTCGGTGAAACAGAAAAAGAATTTGAAAAAGGGGATTTTACTTCTCTAGAGGACTTTAAAGAAGAACTCAAAAACGAGGACTTAATCTAATGTTCCAATTGTATATCTCAAACCAGGCCAAAAAGGATATAAAACGATTGGACAAGCCTGTTATTAAAAAGCTTGTTTTGGTTTTAGAAAAAATTGCAGAAAATCCTTTTCTTGGTGAACCATTAAAAGGGGATTTATCTCACTTGAAAAAATGGAAGTTAAGCCATTGGGGAGTAGAGTATAGAATCGCCTACCTAATCATTGAGGAACGGGTTGAGGTACGGGTTTTACAGGTTGGTACGAGAGAAAACTTTTACAATGAACTAAAAAGAAGGATATAAAAAGGAAGTATTAATTTTTTCTTCCTTGGGATATAAAATATTTAAAAAGCAGACTTACTCCCTTGTTTAACAGGGGCAAGTCTGCTTTTTTTTGGCTTTTAAAACAGAAAGGGGTCTTAATAACCTTTTCCTTATTAAAATCATCATTTTTATATATTTCCATAAAATTTCCCATTCCTTTATTATGAAATCAGAAAGTAAGTTGTAAAAAAGTTGGGGGGTTTAGGCAATGAGTCAAAATAATGGTATTGATGTAATGGGTACATTGAATAATGGTGATGGGGGAATTGCAGTGAAACATATTACTCACGAAGAGGCGATCCAACGGGCAAAAGATGTCGCTGTCCGTGTGAAAATTCGCTTTGATTTTCTAGAAGAGAATTGTCGCCAGCCGCTGGAGACGATTCAGGACGATATCGACGCTGGATTGGTCCGTGCAATGGTTCCTAAACGTTGGGGCGGACATGAATTGGGCTTTGATACATTAATGAAAACCGCAATTGAAATCGCGAAAGCTGATCCATCGGCTGGATGGACCTACAGTAGCCCCTTTGTATATTATTCAAATGATCATATGCATTGTTTACTTAATTTTCATGGGCAAAGAAAAAGGTTGTCTTGTATTAATTGGGAAAATTTATTCCCTCATAATTATAGTTAATTACATTCTTGCACTTTATTTTCACTTTTTTCATTAATTAATGAGATGATGTTCAATAAAAGGGAGCATTCCAATTTTGGGAATTCCTTTTACATACCTTGGAAAAAAATAATAGAGAAAGAGGACGGGGCTCTAAAAAGAGATTTTTTACCGTGAAATCGCTCTTTTAAATAACTCCCTAAATTTTTCCCGATCTTCTGATGTAAATGGTTTTGGCCCCTTTGTACGCTCGCCCCTTTTTCGAGCCATTGCACTTAAATAACGTGTTTGTAATAATTGGTCAATGTTTTCATTAGTATAGCTAAACCCTTTATGGTGTAGAACCGTACAACCCTTTGCTAAACCCAGGGAAGCAAGGCCGTAATCTTGCGTAACAATGATATCTCCTCTTTCTACTAATTCCATAATCCGGTAATCCGCAGCATCTGCTCCAGAATCAACATAAATTGTTTCCACTCCTGATGGTTGTTCCACATTAGAAAAATGAGAAAAACTAGTAACAAGAATCACAGGAATTTCTGCTTTCCTACTTTCAGAGATAATAATATCTTTTACTGGACAAGCATCTGCATCAACATAAATTTTCATCTTTAATTACTCCCATAAATAAGTTCTGATTGATTGTGATAATAATAGAAGTTTACAATTGTGTCAAAGGATAACCAAATTGAAAACAGAATGAATAGATCTCTTGATTGGGAATAATCTACTAACCTTTCATTATGCTAAGATGAAAATAGTAGTTTTTACATAACTGGGGAGGGATGTTCAAATGAAAAAGAAACTCTCTTTTTTTGCTGCAATCGGATTAAGTCTTGCCCTTACCACAAGTGCTTTTGCTGTGGCGTTTAATGACATTGGCAATTCCTATGCCAAAAATAAAATTTTGGCATTGAGTGATGCTGGAGTTATTAATGGTTATCCGGATGGAACCTTCAAACCAACGAAAGGGATTACCCGTGATGAATTTGCTAAGATGATTTGTGTTGCACTTGAATTACCCCAATATCCAAAGGGGGCTGAAAAATTCACTGATGTGGAAAATTGGGCTCGGGGATATGTAGGTACTTTAATAAAGACTGGTACGTTAAAGGGGTATAGTGACACTAAATTTGGCGGTAAAGATTCATTAAGCCGGGAACAAATGGCAACGATTTTTGTGCGCCTATTGTTTGTGGAAACCCTTGCTTCTGAAGCTTATGAAGAAGGCGATATCCCATGTAACTTTGGAGATCAAGCACAAATTGATAACTACGCAAAAGCCCATGTAGCCCTTGCTCAACACATTGGATTAATCAAAGGGGATGGCACCAACTTCTATCCAGATGCTAAAGCTGAACGTCAGGCGGTTGCACGTGTTTTGTATGAATTCTTAAATGCCCGTTATGATTATGAAGCTGCAGCAAGACAACTAACGGATAATTTGGATGAGGAATCCAAAGAAGTAGTCGCAAAAGCTTTAGAACAATGGATTTTTTGCCAGGCACTGATAGATATCGATTTAGGTAGGTAGTTATCCATTCCAGTACCAGCTTTTATATAGCTATATGTAGGCCTTTCCCTAGTAGTAAATGGGAAAGGCTTTTTTAATACGATACTTCCTCCTATCGTGCAGATATTATGCCTTATGGTGGAATCGATAAAAGTGGAGCAGGAAGAGAAGGTCCGAAGTTTTCCGTAGAAGAAATGACGGAAATCCGCATGGTTGTTTTTAATAAACAGGATGTGTATCAGCTCCTTTTGTTATGGTTTTTAACCTAATGTTAGGGAAAAAATAGCCAATTCACTTAATATTATGGTAAAATCTAGTGTGTGATAGAAAGAAGACCGGTTTGTATGGAGGAGAATACCATAGAAATGGATACCAAATCAATCATAATCGACACTGCAACAACACTTTTTCAACATAAAGGATATAAAGGTGTAGGATTAAACGAAATCATAAAAGAATGCAATATTACCAAAGGTTCCCTGTATCATCATTTTCCCAATGGAAAAGAAGAATTGCTCATTGCCTGTCTTCAGTCTATGGATGAAGCGATTACTACGGATATTGTGGAGATTTTCAATCGACATTCGAATACCTTGGATGCCATCCAGGGGACCATTGATAAATTAGTAACCAACTTTGAAAGGGAAGGTACAGTTGCTGGTTATACCTTTAGCAGCCTGGTAAGCGACATGGCATCCCTCAGTGAACCAGTGCGAAACGCTTGCTCGTCTTTATATGAAAAAATTATAGGGATTGTATCTAATAAATTAGTAGCAGACGGATTTTCCCAAGAAACAGCTAATTCAATTGCCCTTACCATGACGGCTTCTATTGAAGGTGGAATTCTTCTTTGTTTAACCCAAAAAGCAAGCGACCCCCTCAAAACGATTTCATACGTATTACCTGTCCTACTAAAAAAGTGAATACAGTTAAATAAAAAAAACGCACATGTTAACGTGCGTTTTTGCTTTCTATGACTTCTTCATAAGATCCTTTTTCTTTATTCCAAAAAAAGCAACCATCTTTTACTTCAATCCAGGTTGGATGGGTAGGTGAATCATTTATAGCATCCATGTCTAGCAATTCCATGAATTCTGCTTTGCTAATTAATCGACACACATGGTGTAAAGAGAGGTTGTCCTCACCAATGATGTTATATTCTCTCATTACAGATTCCTGAAAGGGGATGTTATACTGCAACATAATATTAACATCGTCGATATAAAGAACCCCGAATACATTTTTTAGTTTTTGACAACCAATTTTAATCTCTAATTCTGAAACCCAATCTTTCACGCCGGTATGTGGGTTGTGGATGATAAAAATTTTTTCGAACATGTCTTATAAACCCCAATCTACTTTCAGAATTTCTTTCAGAATTTTAAATTGATCAAGACCGATTTTATCAATGATTTTTTTCTCAAGATTTGCCTTCAATGCCTGGTTTCTTTCATAGCATCCTTCGCCTAATTCCGTTAATTGAACACATTTATCTTTTTTATTATTTTCCAGATTGCTTATTTTAAGTAATCCTTTGCCTTCGAGGTTTTTGATGAATTTATGAGTAGCTTGTCGTGAAATATCTACACTCTTTGAAATATTGGAAATCGTGGGTTGTTTTTTGTAAATTCTAGCGATAATAAACCATTCTGAATTGGAAATATAAATATCACTGGTATCATTCCATAATTTCTCAGTAATCCCCCTAAGTTCAATATGACGCTCACTGATTAAGTCAATTAAATCTAAATTATGCAATTCGTAATCCAAATGATTAAACTCCTTTAGGAATAATTCATGTTTTCTTTCTTTTACTTTACAGCACTCTCGCATAATTGTCAATTGAGTTGACAAAATCGTAGGGGATGTATTAAAATATTTGTAAACCAGGTTAACCAAGACCTGTTATGTTTTGCATCCTCTTGATCAGCCTAATTTAACCATCATTACCCCAGTAGATAATGAAAAAGTTGTTATGCTTAAGATGATGGATCCAGGAGAAGCAAAGGAAATAGTAGAATCCTTTCGACACCCAGGGATAAAGTGGATAGCAAGTGATAGGTAACGTACCACGAAATTTAAAAGCCTTATTAAAACTGGAGATCGTAGGCAGATTTCTGAAATAGCAAATACGTTAATGAGGAAACATCATGAGCTAAACATGAAGCAAAAGAAATTGTATGAACAAGATCGAAAATGTTTAAAAACAATACAGGACATTTTATTTGTAGAACTAGCGATGTCCTTAAATACAACTGTTGAAAAAATAAGTAAGAAGATTACTAATATGATTAATGAGCAGGCCATTTCTTAAGATTAAGAAGTGGCTTTTTTATTTGCCTGTGTACGTACACCAGCGTGATTGTAGATAACTTAGAATGATACGTGCTATGTAAGAGGGGAGCTGATTGATCAGCTCCCCTTTATCATTTACCACCTAGATACTTTTCCATAATAGTGGCAATAGATGCCATTGGAAAACTATTTTCCATGTTTGTTCCTCCTTTAATTTCTTCTTATAAAGAATGGGACATGTTCATATATATTTTCACAGCCAAAAATAAATGCGCTTTATTTTTTAAAAAAGAGGGATGTTTTTATGTTGCAACAAAAATCAATAAATTTTGTCGAACCCTTCTGCTAAACTTTGCATTTGCTTATCTATTGTCTAGTTACTTAAGTCTCGGTGTTTGTCAATATAGTTGTCGTATGTAGCTACTTTAGTATTTTAATAGATCGTCATCAATTTCCAAGTTCAGTCAAGGCTACCGCGCTACGCTTGCTGACCAGGTAATTTGAAGAGA
>CALNBV010000183.1 GCA_937874515.1 uncultured Paenibacillaceae bacterium
CCTGCATAGTCAAATTGCTCCAGTTTGGACATGATGAGGAAAGGGGCAATTTCTGTTTTCATAGGGATATTCCCTGAAATGAAAACAACAGAACCATACTCACCCAATCCCCGAGAGAATGCTAAAGCAAAACCCGTAACAAGTGCTGGCAGCAAGCGAGGGAAGATTACCCGGGAAAAGGTTTTCCAGGGAGTAGCCCCGAGAGTTGAAGCTGCTTCTTCTAGTTTGCCATCCAGTTCTTGCAATACAGGTTGCACACTCCGCACCACAAAAGGCAACCCAATAAAGATTAGAGCCATAATGATTCCAGGGGAAGCAAAGGCAATTTTGAAACCAAGTGGTTCTAATAACCTGCCTACAATCCCGTTTTCAGCATAAATGGCTGTTAAGGAAATACCTGCAACTGCTGTGGGCAATGCAAAGGGCAAATCGATAAAGGCATCTAATATTTTCTTGCCAAAAAAGCGATAGCGAACAAGTACCCAGGCCGTAATAAAACCAAAAATGGTATTAATGAGTGCGGCGATAAGGGAAGTGGTGAAACTAAGTGAAATCGCATGAAAAACTCTGGGGGAAGTTAAAGTCCCCCAGAATTGTGTCCATGTTAATGTAGCTGTCTTTAAAAAGATGGTCGATAAAGGTATTAAGACAATTAATGACAGGTAGAGGATTGAGAAACCCATGGTAAGGGCATATCCCCGTTGCCTACGTCTGTTTTTCATGATGGATTACACTCCTCCTTACTTTGAACCAGTCATTTTGTCAAAGTTTCCCCCATCGGAAAAGTGAATTTTTTGAGCATTTTCCCAGCTTTTAAACAATTCTTGAACGGTGAATAAATTCAGTTTGGGAAATTGAGTGGTATATTTATCTGCAATTTCCTTTACATGTGGGCGATAATAGTTTTTTGCACCAATTTCTTGCCCCGCTGGGGAATAGAGAAACTCTAAGTAAGCAGTTGCCACTTCTCTCGTTCCATGCTTATCAACGTTTTTGTCGACGAGTGCTACTGGCGGTTCAGCTAAAATACTGTAACTAGGGTATACAATTTCATATTTGTCTTTACCTATTTCGTTTACAGCAAGAAGGGCGTCATTTTCCCAGGATAACAAGACATCTCCAATTCCTCGTTCCGTAAAGGTAGTTGTGGACCCACGGGCACCGGAATCAAGGACAGTAACGTTTTTATAAAGGGCCTTCACAAAATCATATGCTTTCTGTTCATCGTTGTTATTATTTTTCAGGGCGTATCCCCATGCTGCCAGGTAGTTCAGACGGGCACCCCCTGATGTTTTAGGATTAGGTGTAATGACATTGATGCCTGGTTTTACAAGATCAGACCAGTCCTTAATATTTTTTGGATTGCCTTTTCTTACTAAAAGGACAATGGTAGAGCTAAAAGGGGAACTGTTGTAGTCAAATTTTTTCTCCCAGTTTTCATTAATTAGCCCTTTTTGTTGAATGGCTAAAATATCAAAACCTAGTGCTAAAGTCACTACATCTGCTTCAAGGCCATCGATGACAGAGCGGGCTTGCTTGCCAGAACCCCCGTGGGATTGTTTGATTGTAAGGTTTTCCCCCGTTTTTTTCTTCCATTCTGCGCTAAACGCTTGATTAATATCTTGATAAAGTTCCCGGGTGGGATCATAAGATACATTTAGTAATTCTACATTTTTCCCCTCTGTTTTATTTACTTGCGTGGTGCAACCTGTTAATAATGACAAGATTGTGATTGAAATGAATAAAATAAAGCCTATGGATTTCCTCACGTTTGAACCCCCCCTAATTTTCAAAGTATTCCTTGTATTTTAATAGGATTTTAATTTATATAATACATATCTGTCAAGTTGGAATTATAAATAATGCCTAAGTTTCCCAAGATGTTATAATAGGGGTATGTAGAGAAGGGAGGGGGTTTGCCATGCTAGACTTTGTACCTGTTCCCTCTGATCAATGGGAGGTTTTGCAAGATATTATGAATTCACAACCTGATTTTCTCTGGTTGTTGAAAGGAAAAAAAGCCTTAAATCAAATAGATATATTAAAATATTTACAAAAAAGTAAACGTATGAATAGGAATTTAGCTTTCATAAAAAAGGATAACCAATGCATTGGGATGATCGATTATCAATGGAAATCCCCTTTAGATGGTCATCCCTGGGTAGGATTGTTTCTCATTCATAACTCTTATGAACGGCAAGGATATGGAACCCTTGCTTTTGCCAAGTTTGAAGGAATGGTAAGGGAAAAAGGGGATTCTATGATTCGCCTGGGTGTTCATGAAGGAAATGATGTGGGGCACCTCTTCTGGACAAAGCAAGGTTTTGTACCTTTTAAACGATTTACCTTAGACGAATGCCAGATGATTGGTTTGGAGAAAAGGATTTATTTTTATGTTAAGATGGGTGATAGTAACGTAAGATAAATTTAGGAAGAAACATATTGGGGGGATTTTCGTTGACAATCCGAAACGCTCATGAAATTGATTTTCAAATCTATGGGGACGATTTGCAGTTTGTAGAAATTGAATTAGACCCACAAGAGAGTGTAATCGCAGAAGCAGGGGCTATGATGATGATGGAAAATGGCATTCAAATGCAAACCATTTTCGGCGATGGCTCTGAAAGCAACGGCGGAGGATTAATGAAAAAATTATTCGGAGCCGGGAAACGATTGTTAACTGGAGAAAGTCTCTTTATGACCTTCTTTTCGAATATGGGTACGGGGAAGCAACATGTTTCTTTTGCAGCGCCCTATCCAGGTAAAATTATTCCCATGGATTTAAGTGATTTAGGTAATAAAATTATTTGTCAAAAGGATAGTTTCCTTTGTGCAGCTAAAGGGGTTTCTATAGGAATTGATTTTAAACGGAAGCTAGGTGTGGGATTCTTCGGCGGCGAAGGATTTATTATGCAGAAGTTAGAAGGGGATGGCCTTGCCTTTATCCATGGCAGTGGAACCATTATTGAAAAAGAATTGCAGCCAGGAGAAACATTGCGCATCGATACAGGCTGTCTTGTCGCTATGACTAAGGACATCCGTTATGATATCCAATTTGTCGGGGGCATTAAAACGGCATTTTTCGGTGGGGAAGGCCTGTTCCTTGCATCTTTAACGGGACCGGGGAAAGTTTGGGTTCAATCCTTGCCCTTTAGCCGGTTAGCGGACCGTATTTTTGCAGCTGCTCCAAAAGGTGGGGCGCGGAAGGAAGAAGGAAGTATTCTTGGAGGAATTGGCGATTTATTTGATGGAGATTAAAGGTTGGAGGATCTATGAAATACATTCATAACGAATCAACAGACCCACATTATAATTTAGCCCTTGAAGAGTATGTACTAAAATATTTAGAACCAGAGGAAAGTTTCATTCTCTTATGGCAAAATGAACCCTCTGTTATCATCGGGCGCAATCAAAACACCGTAGAACAAATTAACAGTGATTATATTAAAGAACAAGGCATCCATGTTGTACGTCGTATGTCCGGTGGCGGAGCGGTTTATCATGACCTTGGCAACTTGAATTTTACATACATTGTACGAAACGATGAAAAGGGCGTTAACTTCCGCCGTTTTACAGAACCGGTGATTCGGGCTTTAAAACGATTAGGTGTTCCAGCGGAATTTAATAGCCGTAATGATATTGCAATCGAAGGGCAGAAGTTTTCCGGAAATGCCCAGTATTTTTATAAAGACCGTATTTTGCACCATGGCACCATTCTTTTTGATGTGGACCTTTCCCAGGTGCAAAATGTATTGAAGGTAAAGGAAAATAAGTTTGCTTCAAAAGGCATTAAGTCTGTGCGCAGTCGGGTGACTAATATTAGCCCTTATTTAAATCAAAATTGTTCTATGGAAGTATTTAAACAGCTATTGCTTACTTATATGTTTGAGGAAGCAGGAGAACCATTGCTAGAATACCATTTAACGGAGCAAGACCTGGTTGGCATTCAACAGTTAATGGAAGAACGTTATACCAAATGGGAATGGAATTATGGAAGTTCCCCCAATTTCACTGTAAAAAAAGCCGAGAGATTTGCCTGTGGGGAAATTGAAATTGGCTTGCGCGTTGAAAAGGGATCCATTACAGAATGTAAAATATAGGGGGACTTTTTTGGTTCTTTAGACGTTCAAGATTTAGAAGGAAAACTGGTGGGTCTTCGCTACGGGGAAGAAGGGGTAAGGGATTTATTGCAATCTGTTCCCCTTGAGCAATACTTTGGCTCTGTAACCATAGAAGAAGTGTTATCCCTAATGTTTTAGCCATTAAATAAGGGTGGATCATTGTGATCCCCCTTTTCTTTAATGAGGTCTGTACTATACATAAAGAAAAGAGCACGCTAAATTATAGCGTGCCGTTTTTGCGGGCTCTTCTTTTTAGTATAAATCCTGTACCCGCTAGTATAACCCCAAGGATGATAAAAATTAGGGCCATTAATCCATTGCGTTCAGCAACTGCAAAACCTACTCCAGCAAATGAAAAAGCAGATAAAATAGCCAGAGTTAAGGATATTTTTTGATAGGTTGTCATTCCATTCACCCCTTGTTCATACCATTATACAATATTTTTCCCGATTTCTTCCCCAATTTTGAGGAGGGAGGTATAATCTAATGGGTCAAAGGGATAGGAAAGTTTACTCATAATCGTGATATTCCCGACTTTCTTATCATTATAATTCATAATGGGAATCTGCATAATCGGTTGGCGAGAAATAGATAAGGGCAGATCATCATCTGATGATGCCTTTAGTACTGAAGCTTCACCTTCATTTATGTAGATACCCACCCAATGAAAATGATGGATGCGATTTAATATTTTTATGAGACGTGGATAGGCTTCTTCCATTGAATCTGTTTGGTGTATTAAAGCTAATATCTCAAGAGATGCAAGGTCTGTAGATTTGGACATAGGAAAGGTTCCTCCGTTGAAACATAATTACTATCATTGTAACAAAATGTTCTCTTGTTGTAGTGTAGTAAGTTATAACAATTACTCTAAAAGGATGGTAATTCGTGAAAAAAGTACATAAGAAATTTGGACAAAGCGTGGAGTTACATGAAGGGCAAGAGATTCTTTTAACCATAAAAAGAATTGGTATTAATGGGGAAGGCATTGGGTATTACAAGAAAAAAGTTGTGTTTGTTCCCGGTTCCATCCCTGATGAAGTAGTAGAAGTATTAATTACGAAAGTGGAACGGGGCTTCGCAGAAGGAAAAATAAAAAAAATCAAACAGAGATCTCCCCATCGTCAGGATGCCCTCTGTAATGTGTATGGCATGTGCGGTGGATGCCAATTGCAACATTTAGCTTATAGCCAACAATTGCAAGGGAAAGAAGAAATTATCCGAGATGCTTTTGCAAAATACACGAACTTAGAAAATCTCCCCCTTCGCCCTATCATAGGAATGGATGAGCCAATAAGTTATCGAAATAAAGCACAGCTACAAGTTGGGGAAAGGGATGGGGACATCATTGCAGGGTTATATGCTACAGATAGCCATCGGTTAATCGAGACGAAAGAGTGTCCTGTGCAACATCCCCATACAAATGAAATGGTACGAAAAACTGTTCAAGTTTTGCGAGAGTTAAAAATATCACCTTATGATGAAAAAAAGAAAACCGGTGTAGTTCGCACCATTGTTGCAAGGGTAGGATTTGAGACAGGAGAAAAGCAATTAACCCTTGTAACGGGCACAGACAAGATTCCACGGGAAAAGGAATTAATTACAGCACTTAAAACGAAAATTCCCGGGTTAAAAGGCATTAGCCAAAATGTTAATCGGGATAAAACCTCATTAGTATTTGGAGGAAAAACCAGAACCTTATGGGGAAATGAACGAATTAATGAATCCCTAGGCAGTGTAAAATTCACTCTTTCACCCCGGTCTTTCTTCCAATTGAATCCCATTCAAACCGTTAAATTATATGATACGGTGAAAGAAGCGGCTGCTCTTACTGGGAAAGAACGTGTCGTAGATGCCTATTGCGGGGTAGGAACAATCGCCTTATGGTTAGCTCCTGATGCTAGAGAAGTGTTGGGGATCGAGGTGACTCCAGAAGCAGTGGAAGATGCGAAAAACAATGCAACATTAAGCGGAATCAATAATGCCCGTTTCTTTGAGGGAAAAGCGGAAGATTGGCTTCCACGCTGGGTGAAGGAAGGGTTAAAACCCGATGTAGTGGTGGTTGACCCACCTCGGACAGGCTGTGGAAAACCTTTATTAGATGCTGTATTAAAGACAAAGCCTGCCCGTTTTGTTTATGTTTCTTGCAATCCATCCAGTTTAGCCAGGGATGTTGCCTATCTTGGGAATAGGTACCGGTTAGAGTGGATTCAGCCAGTGGATATGTTCCCGCAAACGGGGCACGTTGAGACTGTTGTCTTGATGTCGAGGGTTGAGAAATAAGAGTGTAAAAGTGCTGATAAAAAGGGATTTCCGTGATTTTGAACTCATATTCAACCTGGGTTCCAGGTCACGGATTTTTTTTATTGTAAGAACATATCTAAAGCCTCGAAAATACAGGGATGAGTGGACATTATTACTACTTGCCTACTGAGTTGATGATATGAATATCAAATTGATGTTGAGTGGATAGAATTACTGTGAATTTGGTGGTGAGTTGACAAAATTAATACAGAAGACGATTATGGTTTTGTTGGGGAATTAGTTAAAGACCAAATAGAAAATATTAAGAGGTTAGATGGAAAAACTTATAAATATGTTGAATCATATAAATCATGGGAAAAGTCCAGCTTCACAAAGAAATCCCTTGAATGGTCTATCTTGAAGGACTTGAAAGAAATTATTCCAATAACATTGAAAGAAATGATTAAATCGTCGCTTAAGGAAATTTAGAAATCTGTTTTTGGAGAGTCTGGAACATTTAAGAAAACTAAAAACTTGAGGAGGTGAGTAAATAAAAATAGTAAAGAGAATATCCTTAGGATTAGCATTTATTATGATCTTTGGAGTAATAGTGACTGTTTCTGCAATTGCTATCATGGAGGATAAAACACAAAAAATCAATAATAACTTATCATCTGTTTTTACAGACGAGAAGTATATAAAGGCCGTTTCAGTCGACGATATTCAAGTTATTACACAATCTATTTCTTGTGGATACGCAACAATAGAAATATTCTCTTCATGGAATGGAGGTGATATTACAGAAACAGCCTTATTTGAGGAATATGGTAAAGTTGTGACTTCTACAGGAAAATCATTTTGTGAAGAAATGAATAAGCAGTTTCCGGAATATAGCACTACTATGTATAGTTATTTACCAAATACAGAGTTGCTTGATAAGGTTTATATTAGTTTATCAAAAGGTATGCCTGTACCCTTTGAATGGGCAGCCCAATATGACAATGAATGGACATTACACTATTCTTTAATTACTAGCCTAGACTTGAAAAATGATAACATAACAGTATTAAATCCATATGGATATATAGAAGAACTAACAATAAAAGATTTTTTGAATAGGACAAGCTTTAATGCTTATGAAAACTTACCATTTTATTTAAAGTTAGGGTTTGCCTTTGGTCTTTTTGAAAAAAATACGATTTTTATTGTAGAATAAAAGGCCTGCTTGATACAGAAGAAAGGAGGGAATATTTATGAGTAAAAAAATAGATGAGTACAAAATGACTACAATACTAGATAATTTATATATAAAAGCTTTAGATGGAATACCTGCAGTAAGCAAGTCTGTGGATGAACTCGTAGATAATTATCTTCAAAAAAATGAAGCCCCCGATAAAGCAGCAAAAGCGTTGATAAATAATCAGATTGTTAAATGTGGAACATCTGGATTTTTAACTGGGTTAGGAGGCTTAATCACATTACCAATAGCGATACCTGCAAATGTAAGTAGCGTATTATATGTACAACTTCGTATGATAGCGGCAATAGCAAAAATAGGTGGTTTTGATGTCCGTTCAGATCAAGTGCAAACACTAGTATATGCCTGTTTAACCGGTTCCGCTATTGCCGATGTATTAAAGCGGACAGGGATAAAAGTTGGTGAGAAAATAACTATTTCCGCAATTAATAAGATCCCTGTAAAGGTGTTAACGTCCATAAATCAAAAAGTTGGTTTCACACTGTTAACAAAATTCGGCACTAAAGGTGTTGTGAATTTCGTTAAGCTTGTGCCCCTTGCTGGAGGAGTTATTGGTGCTGCTTTTGATATAGGTTCAACAAAAATAATTGCTACAAATGCTTATAACATTTTTATAAAGAAGCAGATAATACCAGTTTAAAAGGATTAATTATTCGAAAACCATGATAGATTATAATGCAGTAGATAGATGAATTAGACAGGGATCTTTCCAAGAAAGAGTGGCTTGGTACTATAATTATTATAATCCCATAGACTTGCCCTCATAATCTGATTGTTTTCATAGGTTTTAAAATAGTATTCACATGTATTCGTGTTTATAAAGGCAATGTATTTTGTGTAATCATAAGCTCCCCGATCGGTTATAACGATACCTTTAGGAATAAAGACGCTATTCATGATATGAAAGCAGGTCATAATTGCCTCGGAGCTGTTTTGGGGAACGGGCACATGGGTTTTAATAAATGATGTTCGAAGGAATCGCTCAGGTGATGTGAAGCCTCCTGGTAATTGTGTGGTTCCTGCACCTTGGCCAAAGGGAGTTAATAAGACATTTCCCCAGTAGACTTCCTCTTGTTGCTTAGTGGATATAGTCATATAGTTTCTTAAATTGGTCATATGCCAGTTAAAATCAGGACTATTTGCCATGACGCCTATAGGATTATCAATTACCCGAAGACCTTCCTTAGTCTGTTCTATGACAATGCATTTACCACTTTTATCAGTAGCAATCCAATGTAGGGGAGCAGCTGTTTTAGTAACTGGATCTTGTACTCCTACGATGCGTATATGCTTCAATCGTTTTTTTAAATCCTCTACAGAACCACAACGCCCTAAAATATACTGCAAAAAATCTAATGATGCAATCTGTTCTTTATTATCTATAGGTAAATCATAATAAGCGTAACCTGCAAAGTATAAGACTGCGGCGGCAAATCCTCGTTCATTTACCCCATCAAAAAATCCTAACATACCATCTGCACTTTGACCCATACAGATAAAGCTATAAGAATTGATATGTTTCTTCTTTGTTGCCAGACCATACCACTCATAATTTTTAGGCATTATATAAAGTCCTGGCTCAATAGGATGAGAAAAATCCATCGTTCTTCCAAAGAAGTTCTCCCCTTGTATAGATTGTAATGTAATCGCAGTGCACATATCATAAAACCTCCAATACATAGGTCGTAATTTAACCTATGTAATGGTAGCCCTCTGCTCCACAAATTCCTTGAAATTTGATACGGCAGGAGACATATATCCATTTATTCTCCATACCATATGGATTATTCGAAAGCATTTTGGTGAGTGTACCTTGAGTACTGAAATTTTACTTTCGTCCAGGTTGGGTATGTGGGGGACAATGGCAACACCTAAATTGGCACCTACTAAGTCAGAGACTGTCCTCTCCTCATATCCTTCAAAAACCTTTCTTGGGTAGAATCCAGCCTCATTGCAGAGATTTTCTAACAAATCATGTAAGGCTGTTTGAGGTTTGAAAAAGATAAATGGATCATTCGCTACTTCATTTAAGTTGACTCGTTCTTTTCCAGCCAGCCTGTGGGTTGCAG
>CALNBV010000184.1 GCA_937874515.1 uncultured Paenibacillaceae bacterium
GGGGGGGAGGAGGCCATATCCGAGCTGCAGGATGTACCATCCATGGAACCATTAAAGAGGCTAATAACATAATCAATGAAAAGCTAAATGAGGCTTTTTTAAGACAGGAGGAAGGGGAATGATCGTTTCTGGTATTCTTCCCCTTTATAAACCTGCAGGGATGACCTCTCATGATTGTGTGATGAGAATCCGCAAGCTTTTACATACAAAGAAAGTCGGGCATTCAGGTACATTAGATCCGCAGGTTACAGGGGTACTTCCATTATGTATTGGGAATGCAACAAAAGTGGCAGATTATCTTCATGAACAACCGAAAATCTATGTAGCTACCATGGTTCTGGGAAAATCCACAGACACTGAGGATGGGACAGGGAATGTCATTGCCTCCCAGCCTGTTCACCCTCCCCTTTCTAAAGAAAACATACTGGAAATCTTCTCGGCATTTACGGGAGAAATCTCTCAATTGCCACCTATGTTTTCTGCGGTTAAAGTGGGTGGGGTTCGCCTTCATGAAGCAGCCCGAAAAGGGATTACTGTAGAACGTGAGGCAAGAAAAGTTTGGATCTATGATTTGGAATTAATAGATTCAGATTTAAGTCATTCATTTCCCTCGATAACCTTTAAGGTTACATGTTCTAAGGGAACGTATATACGAACCCTTTGTAAAGATATGGGGGAAGCCTTTGGTTATCCAGCCCATATGTCTTATTTACAACGAATTAAAAGTGGCCCTTTTACACTAGATGATTGTCATACTTTCGAAGAAATTGAAATGGCCATGAACGAGGATAAGATTTCATCGTTATTATATCCCTTAGACCGTGCTTTTACCCACTATCTTGCTGTAAAGATACCTGCAGGCAGGGTTCGTGCCATACGAAATGGGTTAAGTCAAATACATCTGCAACCAGGAAACTGGGAGGAAGGGAAAAAGATTGCCCTTTATTCTCCTGAAGGTAAATTCCTTGCCATACATCAAGTTCAACATACCGAAAAAGGAGTTGAATCGTTCCCGGTCAGGGTATTCCCAGAGGAGGAAGGATAAATGGAAGTTCTGCGGTTGCATTATCCGTTGCCATCAGATTTTACTGGAAATGAATGTGTATTAGCCATGGGGTATTTTGATGGTGTTCATTTAGGCCATGGCAGGGTCATTCAGAAAGCAATTGATAAGGCCCATGAATTAGGCATTCAATCAGCTGTCATGACCTTCGACCCCCATCCTCGAGAAATTCTTGGACAAAGCGGCTATACTCGCTATTTAACCCCCCTGGATGAAAAATTAACCCAGTTTGAAAAAATGGGGGTTGATCTGGCATATATTGTTCATTTTGATATTTCCTTTTCCTCTATTTATCCAGAGGATTTCATCGATGAGTTTCTTTTACGGCTTCAACCTCGCCATGTTGTTGTTGGTTTTGACTATACCTTTGGCCATAAAGGAATAGGAACAGCAACTACCCTGCAACAACTTTCAGATGGAAGGTATGGTGTTGAAGTGGTTTCTCCGATCAATCGATTTGGGGAAAAAGTAAGCAGTACTCTGATTCGTGAATATTTGTATAACGGGCAAATTCATGAAGCCAATCACTTTCTGGGACGGGCTTATCGTTTCAAAGGGACCGTTGTCCATGGGGAGAAACGGGGAAGAACCATTGGTTTTCCAACGGCAAATATTGGCTTAACTCAACCCTATATTATTCCAAAAAACGGGGTCTATGGCGTAAAGGTTTTTTGGAATAAGGAAGAGTATGAAGGGGTTATTAACATAGGCATTAAACCCACTTTTGAAAACCAACGGAAAGAAAAATCCCTTGAAGTTCATTTACTCCATTTTTCCGGAGACCTTTATGGTGAGGAATTAGAAGTTGAATTTCTTTTCTATATTCGTGATGAACAAAAATTTGCGGTCGTTGATGAATTAGTTCAACAAATCAATGAAGATGTAGAGACCGCAAAAGTGAAGTTTACGCAATTTCTGGCCTAGACTTTACTCTTGATTTTTCCTATGTTATACTTACATTTGTTAGTTTAAAGAAACCTTATCCTGGTATTTCGATTCACCACCGATTCACTCGGATATAGGGGATTATAATTTAGAGGAGGTGAAAAGGATGGCATTGAATCAAGAACGCAAAAAAGATTTAATCGATCAATTCCGTACTCATGAATCCGATACTGGATCTCCAGAAGTACAAATTGCTATCCTTACGGAGAAGATTAATTATCTTAATAGCCATTTACGTACACACAAAAAAGACCATCATTCCCGTCGCGGTTTGTTAAAAATGGTTGGTCAACGTCGTAACCTTTTGGCGTATTTGAAAGACAAAGACGTCACTCGTTACCGTGATTTAATTCAAAAATTAGGCTTACGCCGATAAGTAAACTTGGCTGGCGCCAGGTCGAAAGGCGATGGTGGCAGCCTTAGTTGTGTATTTATGCCATGGAAAATTTTTGGATTTTTCATGGTGAAAGGGAAAGCGGGGAATCCCCGCTTTTTTTCTTGTTTAGTATTGTTTACAATTTTTTCTTTTAAATCTTCGTAATGAAGGAAATAATAGAAAAAATGAAGAAGTATTTTCTGTTGATTCATGAGAGGAGGCATACACCTTGGAGATCGGGTTGCTTGAATTTGATCTTGCCGGACAAAAAATAACTGTGGAGTACGGCCGAGTTGCTAAACAGGCAAACGCAGCAGTTCTAGTCCGGTATGGCGATACGGTGGTGTTGAGCGCCGTTACCGCTTCCAAAAAACCTTCCCATTTAGATTTCTTCCCACTTACTGTGAATTATGAAGAAAAACTTTATGCAGTAGGGAAAATCCCTGGAGGTTTTATAAAAAGGGAAGGACGACCTAGCGAAAAAGCAATATTAGCTTCGCGTTTAATTGACCGTCCGATTCGTCCCCTTTTCCCGGAAGGTTTCAGAAATGAGGTTCAGGTTGTTAATACGGTTCTATCTGTGGACCAAAACAATTCTTCAGAAGTAGCTGCAATGATTGGTACTTCTGCAGCACTTTCACTTTCGGATATTCCATTCAATGGTCCTATTGCGGGATGTATTGTTGGCCGTGTTGACGGGCAATTTATTGTAAATCCAACAGTAGAGCAAGCAGAGAAAAGCGATATCCACCTTGTAGTTGCTGGAACGAGGGACGCTATTAACATGGTAGAGGCTGGTGCCCATGAAGTCCCTGAAGATGTAATGCTTGAAGCAATTATGTGTGGCCATGCCGAAATTCAAAAAATAGCAGACCATATTGCTCAATTTGCTGCAACCTATGGGAAAGAAAAGATGGAAGTTGAACTCCATCAAGTGGAAGAAGACCTGAAAAAAGTGGTTGAGGATTATGGGAAAGAACGCTTAATCCAAGCCGTGCGTATTGAAGAGAAGCAAGAACGTTATGATGCCATTGATGCTATTAATGAAGAAACCCTTGCTTATTTTTCGGAAACATACCCTGAAGATGCAGGGCAGATTCGTGAGATCCTTCATGATATCGTCAAAGACGAAGTCCGCCGCTTAATCACTGTGGATAAAGTTCGTCCTGATGGCCGTGCTATAGATGAAATCCGTCCCATTTCCTGTGAAATTGATCTTTTGCCTCGCACCCATGGTTCTGGCTTATTTACACGGGGACAAACCCAGGTATTAAGTATATGTACCCTTGGTGCTTTAGGTGATGTGCAAATTCTCGATGGTCTTGGTTTGGAAGAATCAAAACGGTTTATGCATCATTACAATTTCCCTCCATATAGTGTTGGGGAAGCAAGACCTTTACGGGCACCTGGCCGTCGTGAAATTGGCCATGGGGCATTAGGAGAACGGGCATTAGAACCTGTTATTCCTAATGAAGATGATTTCCCTTACACCATTCGCCTTGTTTCTGAAGTATTAGAATCCAATGGTTCTAGTTCTCAAGCTAGTATTTGTGGCAGTACACTGGCATTAATGCAAGCAGGTGTGCCCATAAAAGCACCAGTAGCCGGAATTGCCATGGGGCTGGTAAAAGAAGGCGAACATATGACCATTCTTACTGATATTCAAGGGATGGAAGACCATCTCGGGGATATGGACTTTAAAGTTGCTGGTACTCGCCAGGGGGTTACTGCCCTGCAAATGGATATCAAGATTGAAGGCATCAATCGTGAAGTTCTTCATCAGGCGTTATCGCAAGCAAAAGAAGGCCGTATGTTTATTCTTAATAAAATGGAAGAAGCCATTGGGGAGCCAAGAAGTGAATTATCACCATACGCTCCAAAAATTATGTCTATGCGGATTAACCCTGAAAAAATTCGTGATGTAATTGGACCAAGTGGTCGAATTATCAATAAAATCATTGAAGAAACCGGTGTTAAAATCGATATTGAACAAGATGGACGTGTTTACATTGCTTCTGTAAATGCGGAAATGAATGAAAAAGCGAAACAGATTATTTCAGATTTGGTTCGTGAAGTGGAAGTTGGACAAACCTATATGGGTACAGTTCGCAGAATTGAAAAATTCGGTGCATTTGTTGAATTGTTCCCTGGAAAAGATGGCTTAGTTCATATTTCTCAACTTGCCGAGGAACGGGTGGGCAAAGTTGAAGATGTGGTTGCCATTGGTGATCAAATTCTGGTGAGAGTAACCGAAATTGATAATCAGGGTAGAGTTAATCTTTCTCGTAAAGTAGTTTTAAAAGAGGAAAAGGAAAAGCAAGAACAACAATAATAATCCATACGAAATTAGCGACGAACATTTTTCATCTTTATGGAAAGTCAGTCGCTATTTTTATTTTTCTACATAACCTTATTTCTCAATGCATATTGTGGTACAAACCCTTCAATAGGAGGTGTGAGGGATTGAAACCACGAGCACTCATTGGATTCATTCTTTTCCTGGGAATTGTAGTAATGATTAATTCAAAGCCAGTGAATGAGTATATTTCCTCTATGGGTACAAAAGGAGCCATACTGGCTTTTATGCAAAATGATTGGGATTCTCAAATTGAATTTCTAAAAAAGAAGAATATACCCCCAATCAATGCAAGAGTGGACCGAGTTTGGAAAGGAATTCCTGGTTATAATGGATTAATGCTTGATGTTGATGGGACAAAGGACCGAATGAAAAAGGAAGGAAAATGGGATAATCGTTACGTAATATATCAAGAGATCCC
Source organism: uncultured Paenibacillaceae bacterium (assembly GCA_937874515.1). Classification (GTDB taxonomy): domain Bacteria; phylum Bacillota; class Bacilli; order Aneurinibacillales; family Aneurinibacillaceae; genus CALNBV01. The sequence goes on from CALNBV010000184.1 coordinate 5,162, forward strand.
TCCACAGGTGCAAATCGAACAATTGGGTGCCGTTCCCATCTATCGAGGAAATCCTGCTAAACCCATGGTTTCTATTATGATCAATGTAGCCTGGGGGAATGAATACCTTCCTTCCATTTTAGAAACGTTGAAAAACAATAATGTGAAGGCCACCTTTTTTTTAGATGGATCATGGACAAGAAAGTTTCCTGAGGAAGCGAAGAAAATTGTCATGGAAGGCCATGAAATTGGAAATCATGCCTATACCCATCCTGCCATGAGCACATTAAGCAATGGCCGTATTGAGCAAGAAATTCTGCGCACAAATGATATCATACAAAAGGCTACAGGGATCGAACCTGCCCTGTTTGCACCACCCTCCGGGGATTTTGATGACAGAACAGTAAACATTGCTTTCCGTTATCATATGAAGACAATACTTTGGACAGCTGATACAGTGGATTGGAGAAAACCAACACCAGCACAGTGGTTAAGTAATGTTCGCAATAAAATAGGAAATGGCACATTAATTTTAATGCACCCTACAGAATCAACAGCCCAATCCTTACCATCATTAATTAAAGAAATTAAACAAAGGAATCTCACAATAGGAACAGTTTCCCAAACCATCTCATCTTCACGTGTTCAGCTAGTTGAGTGAGAGGTTTGGATTTGGTATAGTGGAACTATTGTAACTAATTTTCTAATGACAATAGAGGGGGAACACGTGTGATCGAAAAATATACGCTAAAGAACGGGGTACGTGTGATCTTTGAAAGAATTCCAACTGTTCGTTCTGTGGCGTTGGGAATCTGGATTGGAACAGGTTCAAAAAATGAAAGTAATCAAATCAACGGGATTTCCCACCTAATTGAACATATGTTATTTAAAGGGACTAAAACCCGATCTGCAAAGCAAATTGCGGAGGTTTTTGACCAAATTGGCGGTAATGTGAATGCCTTTACTTCCAAGGAATATACTTGTTATTACGCGAGAGTACTAGATGAACATGCCCCATTAGCTATGGAAGTTCTTGCAGATATGTTTTTCCATTCACAAATGGATGAGCAAGAATTGCAAAAAGAAAAGAACGTTGTAATTGAAGAAATTCGCATGTATGAAGATACTCCTGATGATCTTGTACATGATCTTATTGCACGGGCAAGTTTTCAAAACCATTCACTAGGAAATAGCGTGTTAGGCACAGAGGAAGTTTTAAATCAATTAACACCAGAAGATATATTCCGTTACATGGAAGGACGTTATGTCCCCGAACAAACAGTCATTACTGTAGCGGGGAATATTCCTGAAGGGTTCCTCCCTATTATTGAAGGATATTTCTCACAATTTTCCCGTGAGGCCTACAATTATATACAGGATGGGGAAGCGAAATTCACAGGTGTATCTGTGCATAGGGTAAAAGAAACTGAACAAGCCCATCTTTGTTTATCTTTCCCTGGGTATCAAGTAGGCCATTCTGATATTTACTCTCTCATTCTTTTAAACAATATTCTTGGGGGAAGTATGAGTTCCCGTCTTTTCCAGGAGATTCGTGAAGAACGGGGACTAGCCTATTCTGTCTTTTCTTATCATTCATCCTATCAGGATGCAGGGACCTTTACCCTTTATGCAGGAACGTCTACGAAACAAGTAGAAGAGGTTTATAAATTAATGCTGCATACTGTGGAGCAACTTCGCACAAAAGGAATTAGCCAGGAAGAATTAATAAAGGGAAAAGAACAATTGAAAGGCAGCCTTATGCTTAGTCTGGAGAGTACCAATAGTCGTATGACCCGATTAGGGAAAAACGAATTATTGTTAGGCCGCCATTTAGATTTGGATCAAGTGGTGCAAGCTGTGGATCAGGTAACCATTGAAGGGGTCAACAATGTTGCAGATTATATCTTTAATCATGAGATGGCCATTGCCCTCGTTAGTTCTCTAGAAGGGATTCCAGATTATATTAGGAGGGACGCCTTTGTACGCCGATAGCAAAGTAAAGGTCGCTATTCAACTTTTACCGGGGAATGAGGATCTGGGGCTACCTGAAAAAATGACTACCTTAGCAAGCGGCTTCGATTTAAAAGCGGCAATTGGTGAGCCTTTCACGATTGAACCTGGAAAAAGGGCTTTAATTCCTACTGGAATTGCTATTGCCATGCCGGATCAATTAGAAGCCCAGGTTCGCCCTCGTAGTGGTCTAGCCTATAAAAAAGGAATTACAACCTTAAACGCTCCCGGTACAATTGATGCAGACTATCGGGGGGAGATTGGCGTTATTCTCATTAATCATGGGGAAGAATCCTTTATTATTCAACGTGGGGAACGAATTGCCCAATTAGTATTTCAATGGGTACCAGTCATTGAATGGGAACCGATTAGAGATTTAAATCAAACTTCACGGGGGACCGGGGGGTTCGGTCATACCGGCGTTTAGGAGGGAACAATGGAGGGAGAGGAAGAGATAAGAAGGATGGAAGAAAAGATGGAGAACTTACGGCTTATTCTTCATCGAGTGGCTATTGAGGAAAAAGATGGCTTTCAAAATCCCGAAGTTCTACTTTTAAGTTGCGAATTGGATGCCCTGATTGTTAAATATATGGAATTAAAGAAGAAATGAAGGAGTCATGGGAATTCCCTGACTCCTTTATTTTGTATGCATAAATCCCTCTTTGTCCCTAATAAAGCTATTAAAGGACGTACAAAAGGAGGAATCCACAATGCGATTTAGTGAATTAGGGGGAAAGGAAATCGTTGATTTAAATAATGGGTCACGCATGGGTACTGCCGGCCAAACAGACCTTGTTATTGATACCGAGGGGAAGATTCATTCCATGCTTTTGCCTGGAGGTTCTTTTTTTGGGTTTAACAGAAAAAAAGAAGGGATGATGATTCCCTGGAATACCATTCGCACCATTGGATCTGAAATGATTATTATTGACATTAAATTAAGTAATTCCATTTCTGAACTAGAGTAAAAATTCTTCACCATATATAGGTTATAAGAATAGGATGGGGGTAGAAATGCAACGAATTCCAGGTAACCAGAATGACAGCAATTGATTTGGTCTTTATCTCAAGGTCACATTGCTGTAAAATGGTTTGAAAGGGGTTATCTGATGCTTACGGGAATTCACGCTACCTTCATCGGTGGAGATGCCCGCCAGCTTGAAGTCATAAAAAAGTTCATCGAACTCGATGCAACGGTAACCCTCATCGGTTTTGACAATTTAGAGAGTAATTTCAATGGTGCGTTTAAGCGTAGCCTGACTCCTGAGGTCTTACACGATGTGGATGCCATAATTCTTCCTGTTGTTGGTACAGATGAACAGGGCTATGTAGAGAGTATTTTTTGTTCTAAACCTATGCAAATAAAGGATGAACACTTTGCTGCTCTACCTGCACATTGTTGTATTTATACTGGCCTTGCAAGAGAATACTTAAAAAAACTGGCAGCCTCATTCAATTTGCAATTAAATGAAATACTGGATCGTGATGATGTGGCAATCTATAATTCAATTCCAACAGTTGAAGGAGCCTTGATGATTGCCATACAGAATACGGATTTTACGATCCATCATTCTAATGCATTGGTATTGGGATTTGGCAGGACAGGATTGTCCATGGCCAGAGCATTATATGGACTTGGTGCACATGTCCATGTAGGGGCGAGAAAATCCGCAGATCTTGCCCGTGCCTATGAAATGGGATTAGAACCATTCCATATTGATGAATTAAGCGGTTATGTTCATAAAGCGGATCTTATTTTTAATACGATTCCACACCAAGTGATAACGGCTAAGGTTATTTCTAATATGCCTCATCATACATTAATTATTGATCTTGCTTCCAAGCCAGGAGGCACAGATTTTCGTTATGCGGAAAAAAGGGGAATTAAAGCTTTATTAGCTCCTGGTTTACCTGGAATTGTTGCACCGAAATCAGCCGGACAAATATTAGCCAATACTTTGTCTCGACTGGTACTCGACCAGATGGAAATCAGGAGGAATAAAGGTGGATCTTAAAGGAAAAACCATTGGTTTTGGTTTGACTGGTTCCCATTGCACCTTTGCGGAAGTAATGCCCCAGATTAAAAATCTAGTGAATCTGGGTGCATCGGTGATTCCAATTATTACACATACTGTTGCCAATACGGACACTCGTTTTGGAGAATCAAAACATTGGCAAGCACAGCTTCACGAAATTACAGGAAATGAAATTATCTCATCTATTGTTGACGCAGAACCCCTGGGACCATCGAAAAAGTTAGATGTGATGGTCATTGCACCTTGTACAGGGACGTCCATTAGCAAGTTAGCTAATGCTGTTACAGACAGTGCCGTAATGATGGCAACAAAGGCCACTTTGCGCAATTTAAAGCCAGTTGTCATCGCCATTTCTACCAATGATGGACTTGGGTTAAATGCGTCAAACATTGCAAAGTTGTTAACAAC
>CALNBV010000185.1 GCA_937874515.1 uncultured Paenibacillaceae bacterium
GTTTCGGGAATCCCTGTTTTCGCCACAATATGAAGCCGGCTATCAGGCATCAGTTCCGTAATGTGTTTTCCTATGATTTGTTCAGGGGCTAGTTCCATAAACTCACGTAACAACCGGTTACAGAGAGAAATATCCCCCTTCTCATCAATCACAATGATCCCGTCATAAATAATATTAAGTACCGTATCAAGGGTTGTATTCAACCCTTTCACAATTTCAAGTTCCTTCGCCACCTGTTGTAAGTCTGTCAAATCCTGAAAAATAGCAATGGCACCCACAATGGCATTCCCATCGGTTAAAGGAGTAATATTAGCAATGGTCGTCATCTCTTCATATTTAAATTTCAAGCCTACGTTAACTTCCCCATTTTCCAGTGCTGGAGAAAGATCTAACTCCGGCAAAACATCCTTGAGCAATTGCCCGAGACAATGGTCCCCAGTGGTCTTAAATATTCGCTCTGCCCCTGAGTTCATTAAAGAGATTCGGCCTTCATCATTCACCACAATGACACCGTTATACATCGAATCAAGAATAGCACTAAGCTGGGAGTTCACCATTTCCAGGTTTCGCAAAGAAGTCATGACCATATTTTCTTTAGTGAGCAACCCAACCACCTTCCCATCCCGGTCTGTAACTGGAGCCGCTCCTACCTGACTCTTTTTAACAATAGGGGTTAACCTGTCAAAGGCAATATCCGCAACAAGGCTAAAGGGGTTGTTATTGGCATAAGGATCAATTGGGTCTTTTAATGTTGCCCCATTGAGCAAAGCATCATAGAGGTTTGATTTCGTAAAAACGCTGAGTAACTTCTGGTCTTCATCCACTACAGGAATGGTATCAATCTTGCAGGTCCGAAAAATTTTTACTGCTTTTTCAAGACAATCGCCAAAATTCAAACATACAATCTGGTCATTGATCATTTCCTGCAATAGCATCTTCAAACCTCCCCTTCTCTCTTCATTTTTTTCTATCATGATACACAAATTTCCTCTTCTGCCTGAATAATAAATTACTCCTTTACAAATTTTTTTAAAGATTTATAATACCCCTATAGGTATATAAATAGATAGATATTTAAAAGGGTTCGGAGGGAATCACTTTGAAAAAGAAAATCATTATCATCGGTGGAGTGGCAGGTGGAGCAACAGCTGCAGCGAGATTAAGAAGAATTAGTGAAGAGGTTGAAGTTATTATCGTAGAACGTGGGGAACATATTTCCTTTGCCAATTGTGGGCTTCCCTACTATATTGGGGAAACCATTAAAGAGCGAAAAAAATTATTAGTCCAAACTGTGAAAGGGATGTCAGAGCGTTTCAATCTTGATATTCGCATTTTCAGTGAGGCAATCCATATAAATAGTGAAAGCAAAACAGTAACAATCAAGAATCTACAATCTGGAGAAGTATATGAGGAGTCCTATGACACCTTATTGTTATCTCCAGGTGCACAACCCATTGTGTCCCTTATTCCAGGGATTGAGGAACATGAGTCTTTATTTACATTAAGAAACATTCCAGACACGGATTACATTAAAAACTATGTTGATACAAAACAACCAAAAAAGGCTGTGGTCATTGGCGCCGGGTTTATTGGGCTTGAAATGGCGGAAAACCTTGCCGAACGAGGGATTGAAGTAACCATCGTGCAAAGAGGCAATCAAGTGATGAATCCCATTGATTTTGAAATGGCTAGTATTCTCCACAATCACTTAATAGAAAAAGGCGTGAAGTTAATCTTTAATAATAGTGTCCAAGCCTTTGAAGATCATGGGAAAAAGGCGATTCTAGCAGATGGGACAGGACTTCAAACAGAGTTAACCATTCTGTCTATTGGTGTGAGACCGGAAAATGAATTAGCCATCACAGCAGGATTAGAACTGGGAGCCCGGGGCGGAATTGTGGTTAATGAATTTCTGCAAACGTCCAACCCGGATATTTATGCGGTTGGGGATGCAGTAGAAGTGGTTGATTACATTAACGGAACGAAAACAATGATCCCCCTCGCCGGACCCGCTAACCGTCAGGGGCGCATCGTTGCAAATAATATGATGGGTAAAAAAGAAACGTATAAAGGAACTCTGGGCACGTCAATTGCGAAGGTATTCGACCTAACCGTTGCTTCTGTTGGAAACAACGAGAAAACACTGAAACGGTTAGGCGTTCCTTATGAAGTGGTTCATATTCACCCCGCTTCACATGCAGGGTACTATCCTGGCGCTTCCCCCATTGCTCTCAAATTAATTTTTGATAAAGAATCTAGCAAGATTTATGGCGCACAAGCCATTGGAAAAGACGGGGTGGATAAACGCATGGACGTCATCGCTACAGCCATTATAGGAGGGTTAACGGCAGAAGAGTTAACAACCTTAGAGTTGTCCTATGCTCCACCCTATTCCTCAGCAAAAGACCCAGTCAATATGGCTGGCTATGTGGCATCTAACATTATCGAAGGCGAACTAGAACATATTCAGTGGCATGAAGTAGACCAGATCGTGGCTGATGGAGGGCTATTAATCGACGTTCGTGATGCAAAAGAGCGGGAAAATGGATTTATTGAAGGTTCCATCAATATTCCATTAAACGATTTAAGAAACCACCTGGCAGAACTGCCAACCAATCAAACCATTTATGTCAGTTGCCAGGTTGGATTAAGAGGATACTTAGCCAGCCGGATTCTAAAAAATCATGGATATTCCGTGAAGAACGTAGATGGGGGCTGGAAAACCTATTCTGCTGTATATGAAAGCAGCAAAAAGGAATTGGTTGGGGCAGGGAAATAATATGTGAGATAAGCAATCCCCCATTGACGTGATGGGGGATTATTTTTTGCTCCATTTTCCGATGAACTACTTTAGAAGGGCGCATACATTTTGTATACATTTTTCAAACCATCATGGAATATATTAAAAAGAGTATACATAGCGTACAAAATGTACACTATGTACATAACGGTATAAATCTTCTATACTAGGAGGTGAAGGAGGGATTGCTCATGCCCGTCGTTTTAAATGCTACAGAAGTTCGTGCCAATTTCGGAGGATTTATTGATACGGTCGTTCGGGAAAAACCTCAAGCTATTAAACGTAATCGAGACATTATCGTAACATTTTCTTTGCATCAGATTAAAGATATTTTATCAGCTTACGAATTAACTTTTGAATATGAACAAGATGAAGACGGAAAGTTTGTAGGTTCCATTGAACAAATCGAGGATATTGTTGCAGAAGGAAATACTCTTGAAGAATTACGTTTAGAATTAGCACGACACTTATTAGAATACGCAAATGATTATTATGCAAATTTTTCACGATATAATAATGCCCCTAACCGCCAAAATCATGCCAATTATGTTTTACGCATCTTGTTAGAAGATGATATTGAAAGCGTTGCTAGTATGCTACATGGCTAGTTGGAGTGATCTTGAAAGTTTTGTAAAGCGAGAGGGATGGACCTTAGTAAGACAGACTGGCAGAGATAAAATCTATGAAAAAACACTTCCAAATGGTGACATCCTTCGAACAGCAGTATCTAAGGGGACAGGAGAAATCGGCAAGGGACTGTTTTCGAGAATTTTGAAACAACAATTAAAGTGTAGCAAAGAATATTTTAATCGACACAAATAAAAAACGAGCTCATCTTTCGGGGCTCGTTCTTTATTATTCTTCATCCCATCAACTGACGATGTTCTTTCGTAATAAAACCAAAAGTTTCTTCCCCATTTGTTCGCTTTAACAATTGAATGCGAATACTATTCATTTGCGCTTTTGCATGAGGGTCTGGTGCGTCATACTTTACATCATATCTGTCAACAATCCCTCCACCAGGGCTTCCTGGTAACCCGCTTTTCTAACCTTTTTCATTTTTTCTGCCACCTGAATTAAAGGCCCTGTAGAAATCCCCTCTAATTTTTTCAATCTTTTCTCATCCAAGTCTACTTCCGGTTGGCTTAAATCATAGTCTTCCAACTCATAATGCCAAAAACGAACCTGGTCGGGATATCTCGCCCATAGGCGCTGGGCCATCCATAACCCTTCTGGATCAAAATCACCAGAATAGTAGAGAACGGCTCCCTCCTTTACCAAACGATCCAGCACCAACCAACCAGCCAATTTAAATTGGCCCTGGGTGCAAACCATGGGAGGCAGTTGGCCTGTCTCTTCCAAATATGCATCGGCCAGCCAGGAGAATACCCCAGCATTTTCTACTACATACACCTTATTCCCCCCTGCAAGAGGAACGATATTGGTCACAGCAAGTAAACTTCGTAATGGGACATTAAGCACCCCGTTTTCTGTGAAGGCCTGTTGCCAGTACAAGAGTTCTTTCTCTCCCTGAAAGGCCCTTAATCCAGAACAAGTGACATAGTTCATGATATCATCACGTAATAATCCAAAAGCATTGAGAAGCTCCGTTTCCCGCTCCGCAGGGGAACTCTCTTCTTCCCCTTCCACCAGACTCATAGAAATATCTGGAATTTCTTCTGCAACCATAGCCAAGGCTTCAATAAATAAGGACCCTGTTTCTGTTCCCCTGTCAAATGCATGGGGATTCCCAGTAATACGCCGGGCAAAGAGAGGCAAACGTTCAACACCCTCGGGTAAATGGGAAAGGGCACGTCCTATAGCCATAGCCATCTCCCGGCATGCCTCTAGGTCCCGTTGGTAAGCAGAGGAAAATCGGCGTGAACCCTTTTCTATACCCGCCCATTTTAGCCAACTCTGGCAATACGGATGAAGAAATTCATCCAATAATCCCTGAATAAATCGTTGCTTTTTTTCCTCCGCCTGTTCCTTTGCCATCTTATTGGAAACCAATTTTTCCCCAGCATAGGCGGAAAGAAGGTCCACCGGGTCTACCTCACCGAACCTAGTCTGCCTAAGAGCTTTCACAAATGTTTGGAAAGAAATGCGAACCGACTGTCCCTGGATATAGGATTTCCGAAAAAAACGAGTGATGGCATCTGCTTCCTCCACAGACAAGGAATCTAGTTTTACATTGCCGCCGATTTGATCCAGAGACTTATATTTGGCAATAAGATGCACCAATAACCGCTCAAGCCCAGGCTCGCTGCGCAACATTTCGGCCCCTTCCCTGGCCTCAGACGTTAACCAGGATTCCATTTTCCATCTCCTCTTGATCCATGAAGTGGCGAATTTGCCCATCCCATAAGTAAGGCATAACAGTTACATAGGGGGCATTTTTCGGACGAAGCAATTCATAAATAGCCAGAGATGATACCGTATCATAATCTCCCCACAGGGCCTGGGAGTTCATCATATAATCGAAGCCCAGCTGTTCCACCAGGTCAAACATGTCCCGAATATTATTTTCATCCACCCCGGCAAAAGCTTCATCCAAACAAATCAAATAGGGCGCATCAGGACGTGCCTCTTTATAACGTGAGTAAGCTGCTGTAAACAAAGGGATATACATGGCCATGGCTTTTTCCCCACCGCTAAATTTATAAAAAGCATTGTTGGTAAGCTCTTTTTTCTTATCTGTCCCTTTTCGAAAATATAGAGTAAAAGCAAACCATCTACGATAATCCAGCACCTCTTTTATTAATTGGTGTAAAGTATCATATCCACGCTCCCGGCCTTTACTTTCTTCTTTGGCTTGTTCAATCTGAGATTTAAAATGGGACACAATTTTGTTCATATCCTCTTTTTTCATCCAGCGTGAATCGGCCCGCAGTAATTCTACCACTTCTTTCGTATCCAGCTGATCATCCCTATCCGCAGTTAGGGGTTTCCACTGAAGAGAAAAAATAAGATGAGTAGAGTTATTCCGTTCCCCCATGAGTTGATTCATTTGCTCTACCCATCTCTCAGCCCGGGCGATTCGTTCACTAATGGCTTTGCCTATGCTATTCATAATAACTTCTTCATATAGTTCACGGTCTTTTTCCGATAGAATTAACGTTTGTTCTTCCAGCCGCTGTTCCACCTGGCGAAGCACATCATAAGGGCTCACCTTTTTCCCTTCATAATCAAGGAGAAGAATCATCCGTTTCTGTTGTTCTTCCAACTGGCGAAGGGCGAAGTTTACCTTTTCAGCCAACCATGAAGGAGGAACAGGTAGGGTTACACGATCCTCCGTTTCTTCCTGACGAAAACGGTATTCAAAAAGTTGGTCCTGTTGCTGATAATAGGCATTGGTTAATTGCTGGACAATGTTTTTTCCATCAACATTACCTTCTTTGGTAGACAGGAAAGAACGAAGAATTTTTGCCCGTTCTTTTTCCGGTAAAATCAAGGGAAGAACTTCTGGCAACACCAATTTACGGCTTTTTTCTCTTTCCAACAGCTCATCCCAGGCTTGAACCAGCTTACCATAAAAATGGCACGCCTCGTCCATTTGGGGCAACTCCTTTTGATGGTGCTCCATTTCGGTTTCTGTTCGAATCCCTTCTTTATTCAAAGAATCGATTTTCCCTGGTAAATCATCGAGCCTTCCCTTCACTTCTGCCACCCGACGTTGGATCCCATCAGCATCTAGGAGGGCCAGGCGTTTCTCAATCATCTCCAAAGAAAGCCCCAATTTTTGCCTTTGATTCATCAGAACAGAAACTTCCCCTTTGGCTTCATCCACCTGTTGTTGCAGTTCCAAGAGCCTTTCTTCCATACTCTTCACGACTCCCATACAGTGACCTAGATCCTGTACCAAACTGCTCAATTTCCCAAGCTCCATAAGATAATCCCCCATCATGCTAAGGGCTTCTTCGTAACTCTCCACCGTTAAAGGAAGATTCATGGGCCGGGGTTCTCCCTGCAACTGGCTGCTCAATTGGTTAAGGGTAAGGAATGCTGTGCGATACCGGTCATTTTTCTTTTCCAACTCTTTTTCTAATAGGTCCAATCGCTGGGTCAGCCTTTGCCATTCATTCCACTGCTTATATAAAGATGCATCTGATGGGAAAAGTTGCCGTACTTCATTGAGTTCAGCTAGTTTTCTTTCCACCTTTTCCAGTTCACCAACAAACACTTCATCCTTGTGCTGGAACTCTTCACAACGTTGTTCTAGTTCCTGAATCTTCCGTTGCCGATAGCGGGCCCGGGCTTCTTTGCCAATATAGAGGGCTTGCTCCCGGCGAGGGGCAGTGCCGTGAAGTAAGGATAAGGTATAGCTACCCTGTTCTACAGAAAGGGCAATCCCTTCTTCATTAGAGAAGGTTGGAGAAAGAACATCTTCAACAGGAATACTGGCCAACACAGCCATAATGTCTGATTCGGTAATGCCCTTTTCTACAGGTGGAGTTGGCTTCAAATAATCTGCCAGGGTATGAGCCATAATCAAAGGAGCAGGTCGGAAAACTCGATCATATAAAGGCCCGGAAAGACGTTTTTCATCCAACTCTCCTCCAGGAACGATTAACCCATCCAAAAAATTCATGTCCATTAAAACAGACTCAATCCGCTCCCTTTTTCCCGGGGAAACCTCTTCCATAAATTCTACAGCGCCATATAAAGGCACATGGGGAATCCCCGCTTCCTGCAACGCCTGCCTTGCCATTTCTACATCAGGATGGCGAGGGGGTTCTGGGTCTTTCTTCTCCTTCCATTGTTGCAATTCTTCTTTTGTATCGTCCCATTGTGAAGTATTCTGTTTCCGCTGTTGGAGCCAATCATTTTCTTCATTTTTCAGAAGAATAATGTGTTTTCGATAGGCTTCCTCGATTTGATTGCGCACATCCTCACGAGAGGTCCCCTCATAAAACTGTTGTACCCCTTTGGCAATAACCGAAATCTCTTCCTCTTTAAGGGGAAAGACCCCTTCCCTAGCCGAAATCCAGCGGTATACTTCTTCCAGATACCCTTCCCGCTCCAGGAAGAAGGACTCTTCACTTTGGCTAACAACTTTGGCTTGCTCGTCCCGGTCCTTTAGTGCCTCATCCCACTCTTTTTTCGCATGCTCCGCCTTTTGTTTATAGCTTTCTACTTTCTGAATTTTTTTCAAAAGGCTAGTTAACCAGGACTGATGATTCCTGGCCTCCTGTTGCCACAGTTCCATCACCTTTCGCTCTGTAGGTTGTTCCTGCAAACTATTTTTTGCCATCCCATGGCCTTCTGTAAAGTCCACAGCTTCAGCCAGTTCTTCCAGATTTTCTTCTTGCTCCTTGATTTCCATTTGCAAAAAGACGTGTTTTTCTTTTGTTTCTTGTACCTGGTCCTCCAACTGTCGTTCTTTCAGGGTTAAACCATCCACCTGGCGCCCTTTTCCCTCCAGTTTTTTCTCTGTTTCATCCTTCTCCTGTAGAAGATTCGCCTTTTCTTCCGCTGCTATATACCCATCATGTTTCATCAGGGATTTTTGTTCTTCCTCTAAAACCTTTTGTTCAAGAACTCTAGCCTGATGCTCTTCTTTCAGTTCAATAGACTTCTTTTCCAATTGGGCAAGGGTCTTGCGCTGGTTTTCAAAAGCCTGGCGGGCATCCTCTTCTTGCTTTTTGGCCCCAAGAAATCCTTCCGTTTTTTCCAACAGTTGCAATTGATTATAACGGTCATATTTTTCAACCACTTTTTTGAGGGCATCCCGATCCTTAGTAAATTGTTTGATTTGCCTCTCAATTTGCTCCATGCTTTCAATGGTATCGGAAAGAGGACGCAACTCCCCATCTGTCAGGGGTGGAAGAGCACCGTTTAGAATGCCATAAATAGTTGTTGGTTTAAATTCTTTGGACAACTTAGGACTGCGTAACTGAATTAATAGTTTCATTAAATCTTCATAAGCACTAATATTTTCGAAGCCAAACAAATACTGGTTCACCAGCTTCATGTATTCTCCCTGGCCCCGTACCACCTGACCCCCATCCCCAACTTGCTTCTCCAACTGTATACGGGTAAGGGGGATTTTTTGTTGTTTACCTGTTTCTTCATTATAAGAAGCCTTTTGATAGAGGAGAAAATCAATCCCAATACGGCGGTTATCCGTAATAATAAAGCCCCAGAAGTCGGTTTTCCCGTTCCGCTTCGCCTGCAGACCAATGCCTGTAGTCAAATATTGCTCCGTGTTTGCCCGCTTATATTCTAAAAAGAGGTAGCCTGTCCGCTCCTCGTTGTTCATAATTTCTTTCTCACCCAGAAGGTAATCCTCCATGCGACGAGCTGTCGAGCCAAAGGGATCCAGACGATCGGGACTTTTCCTTCCATCCAATAAGACAGTAATTAAACTTTGCATGGTGACCGATTTGCCTGAACCATTGCTACCCCGCAACAACATCTTGCCATTGGCAAAGGAATAAATCTGCTCGTCATAATACCAGAAATTAAAGAGTCCTGTCCGATTCATTTTCCACTTGTTGATGGTTTCCATGGCCTTCCCTTCTTTCTATGTAATCACAGGGATACTGTCCAATGAGGCGTCCGGCACCCTGGTTTAAATAGTACACCCCATTTTCTTTGTCTTCCTCAAGCATTTTCCATCCAATTAACTCTTTCTTCATATCCCGCAAAAGAGTACCTTCCCCGACATCCCGATAGGCTTTGATCCATCCCCGTCCCGTTTCTTCTTTACACCGTCTCACCAATCGAAGAAAATCAGATTCCGTGAGTAAAATGCGACCATCAGCAGCACAGGCCAACTTCTCCCTGGCCACTTCCTCACGAATAGTGCCCATCCAATGCAAGAGAATATCAGAAATCCCCCGCTGATCAGGAAAGAAGGCCATATAGGACTTCTTCTCTGTCACCGTTAACATCCCAGCATGCTTATATAATTCAAAATTAAAATAAGTATGGGATTCCAGATCTACTTTTAGACGATTGCGCATATTCCGCAAGTATATAAAGTCCTCATCCCAGGATTCATGGGCATAGTAAGCAGGAGTTAACAACAGCTGGCGATACACCCGATGCCGGCGGCTGGCGGTAGCCTGTCCGTCTCCCATTTGTCCCGCTTCAAGCAACTCTTCGATTCTCGTAAACTCCGTAATGTCTTTCGGGTAAGCTCGCAAAAAATAACGGGCCACAACAGGTACTTCATAAAGAACCTCATGGTCTTCATTCTGGCCAAAGCCTTCACTTTGCCCATCCACCACTTTTAAAACCCCTACTTCTTCTGCAAATTTAAGAACCCGAACCAATCCCCGGCGCAAACTATACGAGTTCCAATTCAACAGCTCCTCCCCTTCTTCTAATGGATAAAGGGCAAGGATTCCTTCACACAACTCCCCTAACAAAAACTGGTCATCCACCGTTTTTGTTTCCAAAAAAGCCATCACACAGCAAAACATCACATAATCCGTGGAGGCCTCAAAAGCCTCAATCCCCATCCAGGCAGTAGGTTGAGCGGGAATCTTCTCCAACTTCACAAAATCCCTGTGAACAAAAAGGCGAAAGCCGCATTTATCAAGAAAATAGCCCCGCAGGTCATTTTCTCGCTCACACACCTGACGGTACATGTCCGGTTCTTTTTCCCGTAGAATCCAAAAATACTCCAACAAATAAGAGGCGGCCTCTTTCGCCACTTCATCAAATGGATACGCTTTCTTTTCCACTAACATTAGGTCCGCCTCCTCTTATGCTAAAAATCGAATAACAAAGTTAGGCAATTCCAATTGACCATCTTCTGCCCGCAAAAGGATCCGATGATCATCTACCCGCACCAACTGAATGGTTCGCCCTGTTTCCGTTCGGGAAATTCGTTCTTCATTGGCCATACACTTGCCAATCCAATGTAAAAGGGTTTTCCGGACAAAAGGCTCCACCACAGGCAAATTACCAATTTCCAACCTACCGTTTTCAATGAAACTTTCAATCTTTTCCTTTTCGTATTTCATCTGTTGCAAATATTGCTGGCGCAAAGCCTCCTTCTCCTGGCTTCGGTCTGTCACAGCCCCTGGCTTACTTTTCTCCCGATAGGTTCGTTCCCTGGGTTTAAGCTGCACTTCTTCTGCCCCTTCCTCCCAGATGTACCGGTTCAAATCCTCTCCCCCCGGCTCATTCACCTGTAAATGGCGGGTATGAAATGCGCCAAAAACAACAGAAGAAAGGCGATGGCATTCTTCCGGGGAATCCAGGCGACGAAACCATTGGGCAAGATACAAGTAATCCTTTTTTCGGCTTTGTAGAGTGGCATTTTTCTCCCCCATTCGTTGCACTACACGGGCTATGCGGCGAATAGCTCCATTGGTCATGTCCTGTAAACGATTCACTTCAGGGGCTCCACCCCCATGGCCTAAAAACCAATCCTTCAAGCTCTGCCATTGGTCCAAATAGGACTCTCGAATCTCTTCCCCTTCAAATGATTCATCCAAACGGGGAATGCTTTCCTGATACTTCACAAGGCGGGCCACCACCTGTTCCAACCAAGGATTTTGTACTGCTTGTAAAATCCCCTGAATCTTGGCGGAACTTTGTTGCAAATCCAGCACGAAGTAGCGCAGATAATCGGTGAAACGATCCTTATACACAATAAAGGCATCAGTCATCATCCGCTCTTCCACTTTTTCACTATGTAAATGGGCAATGTACCCAGAGGCATCTTCAACAATCCGGCGAAACGTACCATGCCATTCTTCCCAAAGACGGTTTAGTTCCTTTCCTTCCATGGCGAGGGCTTCATAGCTAAACCGTGATTCTCCCTCCCGGGCATAGGGATTTTCCTCTACCTTTGTAAGGGCTATTAAATGTTCCAATAAGCGGTCAAATAAGGTACTTTCCAAAGAACCGCCAAAGGATTCCCCCAACTTCTCTAGCTTTTGTACCATCCTCTCAATCTCCACCGTATAAGGGGTACACTGATAGCGATATCGCTTCCGTTTAAACATTTCAACACTTGTAGCCCGCCCCGTTTCCTGGCGGGCAATGAGATTCTTCCAATTGACCAGCTGGTTTAAATCTTGCTCCAGTTTTTCTTCTGTATAGGAAGAAAAATAAGGACTTTGTTTTAAATGTTGCAAAATTTCTTCTGGATAAAGGTAATGGCGCAACCGTTCGTGCTGCACATAAAAGTAATGGAGTATGGCCTGGTAGCGATCAGAATTATCCGCCGTCAAATAGGCCGCTTCCGTAATTTTTTGTCGGTATTTCACTTCCATTTGCTGATTCTCTCCTAATATAACGAGTTGGATTTCTTCTATTATATTGGATTAATGGGGGTGGATGGTAGTCTATAGAGAAGGGATTTTGTGGGGATTTGTACAAATCTTCAATAAAAAAAAAGGAGGGATAAAATACTTATTTTATAATACAAAACCACCTTATCCGTTAGAATAAGGTGGTTAGGGACTTTTAGCAAGCTACAATAGCTTGACACGCCGTCTTGGCTATACGTTATTTTATGTAAATTTTACCATGTATTCCTTAACTGGTCAAACAAATTCATAACACCAATCATCAAAATTTGAATTTCCCATCCTATCTAACAAAGAAACCGCAATATCAATGTTTCTAGACTCTTTTTTGTAATGCCAATAATCCCATATTAACGATGTTATTTTTGTTAAGTCTAAATAATAGACACAAAAAATAAAAAACGAGCTCACCTTTCGGGGCTCGTTCTTTATTATTCTTCCTCCCATTCAACTACCAACTGAGAAAATAGGTGTCTTAACTTCTCCTGAAATTCCTCTCCAATATGGCCGGCATCATCTATGATGATTTGTAACCTTTCATAGTAGGGTTTATGTAAATCAACCTGTCCCATAAGTTCCTTTACCGCTTTCCCGTACATGGAAACCAGACTTTCAATAAAGTATTCCCCTGGGTTTCGGTTAAAATGGGCATAACCAACGCCCATTTCCACATAAAAAATCATTAAATCCAATGTTCGTTCGTCATCATGGGTTAACTTTCTGAATTCCGTTATGGCTTTTTTAGCGTGGGTGATTTTAAATTTGTTTGAGCCATGTTTAGGAAAAAATTCGTGGAGAATCTGGCTTTTCGCCTTGTTGTACAAGTTTTCAATGGCTTCACTAGGATTAAGGACGTGGTTAATATAGTCTCTAACATCCCCATTCATCTTATAGCAATCCATAATCAAGGAAATCAATTTTTCCTTCTCAAAATTTCTAAGTTCCCTTTTTATTTGCGGGGCCGTGCGAGTTTTAGGCATACTGCATGTTTCCTTTACCACTTATTATAATCGTTTTTAAGCTGTATTTTTTTCATTCCTAGCAATTTTTAGGGGTGTTGTGTTTTATATCTAACCGTTTAAAGTTTATCCCAAGTGACAACATCTTCCGGAGGATTTACTTTGGCATGGGCTGCAATATAGGCATCAAGCCAAAGTTTTCGTGCCAATTAGTCTTCCTCCCCGTCCCTTAATTCCTTCTCAGCCATATTCTTATAAACTTCTTTTCTAATTTCATCGACTGGTTTGAAAGACTTTTTTATTTTTATTATACCTACAAGGTCGGATAAATTTTGTTTCTTCACAACCTCACCCTTCACTTCACCATCTTTATTTAAAATAAAAGGTAATTCATCGCCTTCTGTGAGGCTTAGGGGCTTCCGAATTTCAATGGGAATGACGATTTGTCCACGGCTCGACACCCGACTTGTTGCCTTTACCACGCCATTGGGTTGATGATTTGTAAACTCAATCATACTTATACATCCAGCTTCTTTTATACTCATCTAGCTTCTTTATATTATAACAGTTAATAATAAGAATCGCGGGGAAATATTAATGTCTTGAATATCAAGTGAAAGGAATTGAATATACTGTAATAATAAAGAACTTAATGGAATGACACCTAAGAAAGTGTGTGAAAAAATGAAAATGATTGAGTTATATCAAAGGGTTTTAAACGGAGATAAATTTAAAAGTCTCAAGGACATTAATTTGGGATGCTTACCTGTAAAACAACCCGTTGATTTAGTCGGTCGTTCACCCATTATGCAGGAGCTCGCTAAAAGATATTCCTATAATTTAAAAAGATAAATAAAACCCCACTTTATTGGTGGGGTTTACGGAATTTGTTTGTACTATCGGGTATGGGTAATTCTCACTACTAAAGGGTCTGTTTTACTAACATGAACGGGTTTAACAATATTTCCGGTAATGAAAATATCCTCTTCATCATTCACTTGTTGAGAGCTTACTTCACTTAATTTTTTAGCGGCCCGTTCTTTTACATCTTGTGGATTTATTGGAGTTTTAACTTTAGCCATTAACAACCACTCCTTTTTTCCATAATAAATGAGAATTATTTTACCCGTCAAGTTGTGTTTTCATCTCCCGAAGGACATGTCAATGCAACCATATACTCAATATTTTCAATATTCTTGCTTACGGTATTGTGTAGCAGTTTGAAAAGATATCTGTCTATTATATCGAATGGATATGTATAACTGCTTATAACAGTAATATACTCTACTTTATTATAAATAGAATAAAAAACAAGATAATTCTTTTGATATAAATTATTCTTGTTACAAACCGCTGTTTCTTCCGTTTCTTTTGATTCTTCCACTAAATCCTTTAATTCCTCAGGTGCATGTGTGTACAATTCATATGAGAATGATGCATTAAGAGGATGTTTTTTATACCCTTCTTTAATCTCAGCTAAAAAGTATTCTACTACTTCATTATAATCAATGCTTGAATCTTTTAAAAAAAGTAATGTCCGCCCTGTTGCATCATCTCCAGTTAAATAGGACATTAATTGGGCTTTCGTCCCACTAATTTCAACGGTTTCTATTGCTGCCTTTTCAACATGATCTACCTCAAATTCCATATTAAAAAACTTGAATCTTTTCAGGTTTTTAAAGGCCACGGGAATAACCAAAAACAATAACATCCAAATGACGAGTAAGAACAAACCACGAAAAATAATTTTATTAAAATTAGATTCCACAATCGGTTTGACTAAAATATCCAGCCAGGTTTCCTTATTCGGATTTTGATTTACCCCAGGATTTTTATCTATATTAGTAAATTTTGCTTCACTTTTTAATGGTTGTAAAATTAAGGCCCCTGGATTCACCCTTATATTCTGAATACTTATTATTATGGATGAAACAACCATCCATAAAAGGATAACAATAATACCTATAGCATAAACATATGGAATTAGAAAGTTAATCCATTGAAAGAAAGTTCTTTTCTCCCCGTTTTCTTTAATTATTAATGACAATTTTAATCCCCCATTTTACCCTATCCTGTTCACCTTCATCCTTCTGGTGCTACTCATCTATAACTTTCATTGAAAAAAACCCTTCTAGATTTTATTCACCCACAACTTAGATATTTTCCTCACCCTACCTCCCTTTCTATATTATAACAATTAATAGGAAAAATGTGGGTAAAAAAATAAAACCCCACCCTTAAAGTGAGGTCCTATGCTCAATACTTCTTATCAAAGCCATCTCTTGACCTGTATTGCTGTGGAGCCCGCATTGGATAACGTACTGGAAGGCTAAACATATGAACCAGTCTGGTGAAAGGGATTGCTGCGAATAATGCAAAGGATAAAAGGATATGTACCTTAAAAAGAATCGGTACCTCCAACATTAAGTCTGAGCGGGGACTTAGGGTAAACAGGCTCCTAAACCATGGGCCGATGGATTCACGGTACTCATATTCACCAACCGTTGTATTATAGATGAGCGTCATATAGGTCCCTAAACCCGCAACGAGAATGAGCCATAGGAGGGTAAAATACCCACCCCCTGTGGTATGGGCATGAACCCTGGGAAATAAGAACTTACGGGTGAGCATCACAACCAAACCAATGACAACCATAAGACCAGCCAAACCACCACCTGCGATGGCCATGAAATGGTACAAGGAATCACTTACCCCCAGGGCATGATAGACTTCCATGGGAATGAGTACACCCATCACATGACCCATAAACGCAAAAATAATCCCATAATGAAAGACAACGGAACCTATTCGCAACCATCTTTTCTCGAAAATTTCAGTGGATGGGGCGACCCAGCTTTTGCCCCGAAACATAAAACGATAAAATCCAGCCACAATCAGTACCGTTATACATAAGGGAAAATGGTCCACCAGAAGATCCCTTCGATTAACCGTCCCTCCTTTTCACCGGTACATTATTGGATAGGGCAATTCATCTAAATCCGCATGTTCATGGTGTTTTTCCAGTAAAGAAATTTCCTCTGATCCTAAAGGTTCGAAAACAAACCTCATTAATAATTCCATGGCAGCTTTATAAGGATTATTCTCAGGGAGGTTGGTTAAAATCCGTTGGACCCCATAAGCAACCCGTCGGGATAGATGCGCAAATTGATCATCCTCCCAGGCCACTGCTAAAAGTTCTAAAAGCATAGGGATATAGTCACCTAGTTCTTTGCCCATATAATCATACCCGCTTTTACGAATCCATTGCTGTAACTCGATTAACGCAAATCCACGCTTGCTGCTATCTCCCAACTCATGGGCCGTTAAATATAGATTGGTTTTTTCCCGATGGTCAAAGGTATTCACATATAACTCTTGCAAATCTTTTAGGGACAGTTGATATAGGGGAAGGATTCCTTTTAACACTTCCTTTTGAATGGCTTCAGTTGGACAGTACTCATAAATGAAGGATACAATGGAGGGTTTTTCTTCAAAAAAGGTGTCGTCAGGATAATCCAACAATCGTGAGAGGACCATTAAAATGGCCTTTTTTTCATGGGTCATGCTTTTTTTACTTCCTCCCTTCAGGTGGCGCTAAATCTTCAATGCTGCAAGACCCTTGCATGAAATACAAATCATCCAGCATTTCACGCCGGCCTGTGGGAATCACAAATCGTTCATTATATTTTGCCACTGCAAGTAACCTGACCATTTCTTCCAATTCCTCTGCAGTGGTATTTGCTTCTTTAAGAAGCTGGCTCTTTTTCAATTCATCAACCCCGCCAACGGTTTTGGCCCGCATATGAATTCTCATGGCTGTCATTTTTAATAACACACGACGAATCTGATGTGTATCATCAGCTGTTAAGATTGAAGCTAAATATTCCATAGGAATTCTCATTTGGTCTACTGCAGGAATATAGCCATCGACACTTAAATCCTGTTCATTGGCAATATGATGCATAATGGGACTAAGAGGGGGCACATACCATACCATGGGCAATGTTCGGTATTCTGGATGTAGAGGCAAGGCGATTTTCCACTTTATTGCCATTTTATAGACAGGGGATTCTTGTGCACTTTGGATCCAACTGTGGTTAATCCCTTGCTCTTGTGCCTTTTTAATGACTTCGGGATCAAAGGGATCTAAAAAGACGGAAAGTTGGGATTCATAGAGATCCTTTGGGTCTTCTACGGATGCGGCTGCTTTGACCTGATCTGCATCATATAAAACCACGCCGATATAGCGAATTCGGCCCACGCAAGATTCCGAACAAAGGGTTGGCAGGCCTGCTTCTGTCCGTGGATAACAAAAATTACACTTTTCCGCTTTGTGGGTATTCCAGTTATAATACACCTTATGGTAGGGACAACCACCCATACAAAAGCGCCAACCACGACAGGCATCCTGGTCCACCAAAACGATTCCGTCTTCATCCCGCTTATATAAAGCCCCAGAAGGACAGGAAGCAACACAAGAAGGATTGAGGCAATGCTCACAAATCCTGGGCAAATACATCATGAAGGTTTTCTCATATTCCAATTTGATATGTTCTTGCAGCTTACGAAAATTCGGGTCATTGGAAACCGATTCCGTTCCCCCGGCCAAATCATCATCCCAGTTTGGCCCCCATTGGGGTTTATCCATATACTTCCCTGTAATCATGGACTTGGGACGGGCGACAGGGATGCTTTCCCCTTTTTCTCTCTTATGAAGTTGCTGAAAATCATAAGTCCATGGTTCATAAAAATCATTTAGATCCGCCATATTGGGATTGTAAAAAATATTAGCCAGCTTCGAGACAGGTCCACCGGCTCTTAAATGGAGTTTGCCATTACGTAATACCCAGCCTCCCTTGTAACGATCCGTATTTTCCCATTCTTTGGGATATCCTACCCCAGGCCGTGTTTCCACATTATTGAACCAAACGTATTCCGTGCCTGGGCGGTTGGTCCATACATTTTTACAGGAGACAGAACACGTATGGCAGCCTATACACTTATCCAGATGCATCACCATGGCTACCTGCGCTTTAATCCTCAAGCCAATCCACCTCCTTTAAGGGCCGAATGATTGTCATGGTATCCCGCTGACTGCCCGTTGGTCCATAATAATTAAATCCATAGCTTAATTGTGAATACCCGCCAATCATATGGGTTGATTTGGGATAAATCCGGGTAACGCTGTTGTGAGTGCCCCCCCGAACTTTCGTAATGGTATTGCCGGGAACCCCCATGGTTCGGTCCTGTGCATGATACATATAAACAGCACCTCTTGGCATTCTGTAGGTTACTACGGCCCTGGCTACAACAACCCCATTTCGGTTATAGACTTCAATCCAATCATTATCCTTAATTCCAATGGAAGCAGCATCCTCTTCATTCATCCAAACCACCTGCCACCCCCGGAACAATTGTGCCATATGATTGGTATCCGTAAACATGGTATGAATGCCCCACTTTTGATGAGGAGTCATAAACCGTAAAACAATCGACTTTCCTTGATTTTCGATTTTCTTATCCCCTTTAACAAAGGCTCCTCTTGTGATGGGAGGAATGTATAAGGGAAGCCCTTCCCCGAAGTCCAAGATCACTTCATGGTCCAGATAAAAGCTCTGGCGTCCTGTAAGGGTATGCCAGGGAATATTAAATTCTTTATTCACCGTAAATGGTGAATAGCGTCGATTATCATTTTCTAATCCACTCCAAACCGGTGTAGAAATGGCCGGGCGAGGTTGAATGGTTAATGCATCTAAGGTATAGTCCTCCTCTTCACGCCCTTCAGAAATATGAGCCAGTTTTTTATCAGTCTTCTCCTCCATAGATTTCCAGCCCTCAACAGCACGCTTTCCATTGGTAGCACCTGACATTAAAAGAATGGCATTTATAGCTTTTTTATCGGAATACAAATCAGGATAGCCTTTGCCAATTCCATCGTGTTTTGAAGCACCCAGCCGATTAAGCAGTTCTTGATAGACCTTATCTCCTGGGATTTTCACACCCTTGGTGCCATATCCATTTTTGATATTGGGGCCAAGAGTAATCCACATATCATACACATGGGGATAATCCCGTTTTACAAAATTCAAATTGGGCATGGTTTTGCCTGGAATCCCTTCAACCTCACCTTTTCGCCAATCCTTTACTTTGCCAAAGGGCTGGGCAATTTGATTGATGGTATCATGGGCAAGGGGGGACATCACCAGGTCTTCCTGGGCTGGAAGGTGCTCCTTTGCAAGCTCGGAAAAAACCCTGGCAATTTCTCTAAAGGCATCCCAATCGCTTCTTGTATCCCAGGGAGGATTGATTGCCGCATTAAAGGGATGGACAAAGGGATGTAAATCTGTGCTGCTCAAATCATGTTTTTCATACCAGGTGGCCGCAGGCAAAACAATGTCAGAGAAAAGTCCTGAACCTGTCATCCTGAAATCCATACTGACAAAGAGGTCCGTCTTTCCTTCTGGGGGCTTTTCCGTCACATTTACATTCTCCGGTTGCCAGGCGTTTTCACTGTCCGTTAACAAAGAATCTGTTGACCCGATTAAATGTTTTACAAAATATTCATGGCCTTTTCCACTATCCCCCAAAAGATTGGAACGCCAATTAAAAAATACACGGGGAAAATTACGGGGATCATTTGGGTTTTCAATAGCAAAATCCAACTTTCCATCGACGAGCTGTTTGGCAATATCCTCTTCTACTCCTTGATCAGTAGCGTTTCGTGAACGGGCCTCCTTTATGACGTCTAAGGAATTTTGTGACAGTTGGGGAAAACCAGGAAGC
>CALNBV010000186.1 GCA_937874515.1 uncultured Paenibacillaceae bacterium
ACGAAATGGCACATGTTGCGTTATACTGCCATTCTTGTGCCAACCACCCTTCTTCTTTATGGCATCCATTCCGTGGGGATGGTGTATTTTATCGGCATGGCGGCTTTAGGATGCGCTTGGATTGCTTTAAATACTGCAGGTCTTTTTATGAAAGATACCATTAAGTTTTCGCGGATTTCCTTTGTGTACTCTTTAATTTATCTCAACTTATTTAGTCTTTTAATTTTTATTGACCGGGTTTAAAGAAATAATGGGAGGGGGAAAATGGAATGTCAGTACATTCCCATGATCAAATGGTGCCAGGGAAGGGAATAAAGGATATTGGTCAATTAGGAACCTGGATGGGCCTGATTTCTTTTACGTTCCTTTTCGCAACATTTATTGCCTCAAATGTGTATTTGCGAGGGTGGTCTCCAGAAACATTCTCTATTAATTTGCCGGGGTCAGTGCAAAATATCGTCTACCTTAATTTTCTTTTTACAGTTCTTGCAGGGGTATTATCCATCAGTGCAGGGATTAGTTATAAGAAAAAGAAAAACGCCCTATTTATAACCTTGTATATACTAAGTGCAATGGCTTTTGTGGGGGATTCCATTTTAACAGGCTGGATTGTGGGTCATTATTACGGCCTGAGTGCTGCTGCGTGGACAGCCTATGGCATGGTAGAAATATTCATGCTGATTCTTGATGTAATATCTCTGGTTCTTTTTATCGTTGGATTCTTTTATATGGGACCGAAGAAAAATAAATCTCTCAACCGCTTTATTCCTGGGGCCTTAAGCGTTTGGGTTTACACCATGATTATGGGAGTCATCGTCTTTATTCAATGTGATTTAATTGAAGTCGGTCAGTTTTTAGAATGGTGTGGCATGAAATTAACTCAATAAAAAAGGAGTGAAACAAATGGGTTTAATTCTCTATGCGACGGGTTTTCTCCTTTTTCCCTTCATTCTCTTCTTAGTATTCATGTTTCTGTCTAAACTCTCAACACGGGAAGAATAGGAGTGAAATAGGTTGAAAGTAGCGGTGGTAAAACGTTACAGTTTTTATGTAGTGACAATCTTACTATTGGGATTGTTTGTGGGTATTCTCGGTTATCAACTATGGTGGGGAATGACCCGTCTACCGGTGATTGACCGTGCCCCGGATTTCCGACTTAGTGATGTAAATAACAAAGCTGTAACCCTTCATGATACGGATGGTAAAATTAGATTAGTTTCATTTTTTTACACCAGTTGCCCTGATATATGCCAAACCACCAATTACAATTTAGTAAGTTTGGATAAAAAGCTTGCTGAAAAAGGATTACAAAAAGATACGAACTTGATATCCATTTCTTTTGATTCAGAAAGG
Organism: uncultured Paenibacillaceae bacterium; assembly: GCA_937874515.1. GTDB lineage: Bacteria > Bacillota > Bacilli > Aneurinibacillales > Aneurinibacillaceae > CALNBV01. The sequence goes on from CALNBV010000186.1 coordinate 1,354, forward strand.
GATACTGCAGACCATTTAAAGAAATATATTGCTGCAGGCCAGTTTGATCGTCCAGGATGGTTATTCCTCCGGGGTGAAAAGGATGAAATTAATAAAGCGGTGAAAGGGTTTAAAATTGTTGCGGAAAAAGGTTCCGATGGTTACTATTTGCATTCGAATAAATTATTCCTTGTGGATGGGAACAATAATATCCGCAGTGTCTACAAAATGGGCAGTGACATGGATAATGATCAAATCCTCAAGGACATCGCTAATTTGCAAAAAGAATTATAGTACTTTCAATAAGGGCTATTGGGAAACCAATAGCTTTTTTGATTGGGGAAAAATATTTGTATAATAATTCCGAAAATTCTATTAAAAAATATGTAAAATAATGCTATGATAAAATTTGTTATGATTATGAAATGGGAGGGAGATATGGAAATGAAAGGTTGGGAAAAGAGAGTCACATTACTTGCTATAGCAGGGGGGATTGCAGGATTATTCATACTGGGAGGTTGTACAGATGCTGCTAAGACTTCCAAAAATGTTGACGCTGATGCAATTGCTGAGGCGAAACAAAAGTTTCAACCCCTTGGAAAAATGCCTATTCCCAAGAATAATTCTATGAGCCCTGAAAAGATTGCCCTTGGTGAAACGTTGTTTAAAGACCCCCGTTTGTCAGGTAATAATACAGTAAGTTGTATGACCTGCCATAATCCAGGACTTGGTTTTAGCAATGGGACACCTGTTTCAGCCGGGATTGAAGGGAAGCTAGGAACAAGAAATTCCCTTTCTGTACTTAATGCGGGTTACCATACTTCTTTCTTCTGGGATGGAAGGGCTAAAACTTTGGAAGAACAGGCCCTTGGCCCTATTGAAAACCCTGTAGAAATGGACCAAAACCTGGATGAATTAATTAAGGAATTAAAAGGGGTTGCCGATTATCAACAGAAATTCAAAAAGGTATTTAATGATGAAATCACAAAGGATAATCTGGCAAAAGCAATTGCTGCTTATGAACGGACCATTGTAATGGACAAGACTCCTTTTGATGATTATTTGGCAGGCAATGAGGAAGCTATTTCTAAAGAAGCTAAACAGGGAATGGTTTTATTTGCCGGAAAGGCTAATTGCATGGTTTGCCATGGAGGGCCAACATTAAGTGATAATCAGTTTCATAATATAGGCATTTCTGGTGATGACCCTGGATTGTTGAATGTTACGAAAAAGGATGAAGACCGTGGTAAGTTCCGCACACCTCAATTGCGGGGACTCATGTATACTGCTCCTTTCATGCACAATGGACAATTTAAAACCATCAATGAAGTTGTTTCCTTTTATAATAAAGGGGGAGATAAGACACCGAACCAAAGTGAATTGATTAAACCATTAAACCTTACTAAAGAAGAAGAGAAAGCCCTCGTCGCTTTTCTAGAATCTTTAAGTGGCGATAAAAAATAATAAATAATTGATATAATAAGAAGATGCTTTGCTTTATAGAGCATCTTTTTTTACACTATAGGTAGCCTAAGATTGATCTATAGAATGGAGCAAGGATAATTCATGTATCGCAATTTAGAAGAATGCATCATTGATTTAGAAAAGCATGGCCATTTGGTCCGCATTCGTGAAGAAGTAGACCCTCATCTTGAAATGGCAGCCATCCATTTGAAAGTGTATGAAGCTGGCGGCCCTGCTTTGTTATTTGAAAATGTGAAAGGGACGAAGTTTCGTGCTGTATCCAACCTTTTTGGCACATTAGAGCGCAGTAAATTTATGTTTCGGGATACATTGGATGAGGTGAAGAATGTCATTGCCCTTCGTTCAGACCCTATGAAAGCATTAAAAAATCCTCTTAAACATATTCAAACTGGCTTAGCTGCAGGAAAAGCCCTGCCTTTAAAAAAATCTAGCAGCTTGCCTGTAGCAGCTCAGGAAATTAATATATCTGACCTTCCCTTAATCCAACATTGGCCTATGGATGGAGGGGCTTTTATCACATTGCCTCAGGTGTATTCAGAAGATGTGGACAAACCAGGGATTATGAATTCTAATCTGGGCATGTATCGTGTGCAGCTAAACGGGAATGATTATGCACTGAATCATGAAATTGGGTTGCATTATCAGATTCACCGTGGAATCGGAGTCCATCAGGAAAAAGCGACAAGACAAGGCCAACCTCTGAAGGTAAGTATTTTCGTCGGTGGCCCTCCTGCCCATACATTGTCTGCAGTTATGCCATTGCCAGAAGGAATGAGCGAGTTGACCTTTGCCGGGTTGCTAGGAGGCCGCCGTTTTCGCTACAGCTATATTGATGGCTATTGCATTAGCAATGATGCTGATTTTGTCATTACAGGGGAACTTCATCCTGGGGAATCCAGGCCAGAGGGGCCTTTTGGGGATCATTTAGGGTATTACAGTCTAGTCCATTCTTTTCCCGTGATGAAAGTCCATAAAGTCTATGCGAAACCTAATGCCATTTGGCCTTTGACTGTTGTAGGGCGTCCCCCCCAGGAAGATACGGTGTTTGGGGAATTGATTCACGAAATCACAGGGGATGGCATCAAACAAGAGATTCCTGGTGTTAAAGAAGTTCATGCAGTAGATGCAGCAGGGGTCCATCCCCTTTTATTTGCCATTGGCAGTGAACGGTATACTCCTTATCAACAGGAAAAACAACCTACGGAGTTACTTACCCTTGCCAATCGTATTTTAGGAACGGGACAACTAAGTCTTGCTAAGTACTTGTTTATTACGGCAGAAGAGAAAAAACCATTAGATAGCCATGATATCACTGACTTTTTGACCTATATTTTGGAACGCCTTGATTTACATCGGGATCTTCATTTCCAGACCAATACAACCATTGATACCCTTGATTATTCAGGTACGGGATTAAATAGAGGCAGTAAAGTCGTATTCGCTGCCTATGGTGAGCCAAAAAGGGAGCTGTGTACAGAAGTTCCTGATGTATTCCAACATTTAAGGGGATTTGAAAATCCCCAATTGGTCATGCCAGGCATCGTGGCGATTCAAGGTGAGCAATTTGCAAGTTATGAGAATGCCCGCCAGGAAATGCAGGGGTTAAGTGAGACGATCCAAAGCAGGGGTTCCATTGCATCTTGTCCCATGATTATTTTATGTGATGATAGCTTATATTTAAGTGCAACGGTTCGTAATTTCCTCTGGATTACTTTTACCCGGAGCAATCCTTCCCATGATATATATGGTGTGAATAGCTATTATGAAAACAAACATTGGGCGTGTGATAACCTGATTATTGATGCCCGCATTAAACCACATCACGCACCACCTCTTGAAGTGGACCCCCAGGTTGAGAAGAATATTGAGCGTTTTTTTGTGAAAGGGGCTAGTTTAGCAGGAGTTAAAATATAAATTTAATAAGGCAGGTGATGTTATGGATCCTATTCAGTTTACTGATTTAATGGAGTTGGCGGATATTATTGCAGAACGTTTAGGAAATCCAATTACCATTGAGGATCAGCATCACCAGGTGGTGGCTTATAGTATTCATGGAGAAACCCCCGATCCAGTACGCATCGAAACCATTATGAAACGGAAAGTGCCTGAAACTGTATTGGCTCGCTTCTGGAAAGCAGGAGTGATCCAATCCTTAATGCACAGTGACCAACCTGTACGTATTCCTTCTATTCAAGAGTTGGGTCTGGGAAATCGCATCGCCATTTCTATTCGCAAAGGGACAGAAGTGTTAGGATATATATGGGTGCAAGAAACTGGGCGGCCTTTAGTCGAAGAAGATTATGGCATTCTCCGCTGGGCAGCCCGTCTTGCCATGCCTCGCCTGTTGCAAAAACGAGATCGATATATCAAAAAAGAAGAAAATAAGAAGGCATTATTCTGGCAAATTCTTTCTGGAAATTGTTCCTTAGATGAAATTCATCAGGAAGCTGCCACTCTCTCTATCTATTTCCCCCCATACATGGTCGTTGTAGCAGGGGAAATAAAATGTAAAGAAAATCAATGGCTCTCCATACAAAAGGAGTTAGATTATTTACTGGAAAATTTAAAAGAAACCACGCCCTTTTCTTTTCTTCCTCTCTGGGTTTATGATGAAAAACAATGCATCATTCTGGGAGGTGCAAAGAAAATGGATGGTTTAGAAGAAGAGGCTGGCAGTTTCCTGATGTGGTTAAACAACCGCTTCTCTGTGGGAAAAGGAATTCAGATAAAAACTGGGGGATTTGGATCTGTAGTAAATAATATTCTGGATATTCCTCGCAGTTACCGTCAATCACTAGAAGTGATTGAAATTAAAAATTCCATGCCTGGAGAGATTGAAGATATCTATGGCTATCATAAATTAGGTTTTTTCCGGTATTTTCCAGTTATGAAAGCGTTGAATCAAGAAGAAGGGTATAGCAATGTCCAATTACAACGGCTTGTCCGTTATGATCAAGAGAATCATGGGAATTTGCTTGAAACCCTGGCTGTTTTTTTAGATCACGGGGGAAGGGTGAATCAGACCTCGGAAATTCTTCATATTCATTCCAATACATTACACTATCGGATTAAAAAAATAGAGGAGATAGGGAAGATTGATTTAGGCGAACCTCTGAATCGTGCCACGATTTATATGGAATTAAAACTAAACAAATATGGCAAATAGCTGTCCATTCTTTGTGGATTCCCACAAAGGCTAGGACAGCTTTTTTTGATGCATCAACAAAGTAACGTAATGGCCATTTTCGTATAATAACATTAAGAAGGTATTTAACGGAATTACGAAAGTAAAGGAGGGAAAGGAAAATGATGATCGGTGTACCCAAAGAAATCAAAAATCATGAGAATCGGGTTGCATTAACTCCTGCCGGGGTAAATGCTTTCGTACAAAGGGGACATCAAGTCCTTATTGAAAACGGGGCTGGGGTTGGCAGTGGCTTTTCCATTGAAGACTATGTATCTCAAGGAGCTCAAATTGTTGAAACTCCAGGGCAAGTCTGGGCTGCAGATTTAGTAATGAAAGTGAAGGAACCCTTGCCTGAAGAATATGGTTTTCTTAGAGAGGGATTGGTTTTATTTACCTATCTTCATTTAGCTCCGGAAAGAAAACTTACGGAGGAATTAGTTAAGAAAAAGGTGACTGCCATTGGGTATGAAACCATACAATTGCATGATGGGTCCCTTCCTTTATTGCAACCCATGAGTGAAGTGGCAGGAAGAATGGCTGTACAAATTGGTGCTCATTTGTTGGAAAAGAATCAGGGGGGCAAGGGGGTTCTCCTTGGGGGGGTTCCAGGTGTACAGGCAGGAAAGGTAACCATCATTGGCGGGGGAATTGTTGGTGCCAATGCAGCGAAAATTGCTTTGGGTATGGGTGCCCATGTCACCATTATAGATATTAATCCTAATCGGTTACGGTATTTAGAAGAAATCTTTCAGGGGCGTCTGCAAACCTTAATATCCAATGGATATAATATTACCCGGGCTGTACGGGAAGCGGATTTATTAATTGGTGCCGTATTAATTCCTGGAGCAAAAGCTCCCTGTTTGGTTACGGAAGAGATGGTGAAGGCAATGGAGCCTGGGTCTGTCATTGTGGATGTAGCCATTGATCAGGGAGGATCCATTGAAACTGTTAATCGGGTAACCACACATAGTGACCCCTTTTATGTAAAACACGGCGTGCTTCATTATTCCGTTGCCAATATCCCAGGGTCCGTAGCAAGGACCTCTACCCTTGCTTTAACCAACGTCACCCTTCCTTATGCCATGGAGCTTGCCAATAAGGGGCCATACCTTGCATCCTTAGAAAATCCGGCATTGGCGAAAGGCATAAATACAATGGATGGACGGGTAATCCATCCGGCGGTAGCAAAGGCCCAGGGATACCCTTTGGTTAAGGTGGAGGAAGTGTTGAAGGGGCATTAATTTTCTTTGATACAAATAAAAAAAACAGGGTTGAGTACCCTGTTTTTTACATTTATATGGTCTATGGTGCTCCCACGCGGAATCGAACCACGAACTGATCATTACGAGTGATCTGTTATACCGTTTAACTATAGGAGCAAATGATTTGATCAATTCGACGAATTTATGATACGCCAACCGTAGGAAGTTGTCAATATTGTGCCCTTTCTCCCTTAAGAAAAAAAGGAAACGGGAAAGAATCCCGTTATCGAATTTAAAGCTTGGTGAGAAATAGAACTGGTCATAATTTTATCATATTTTCTGAAGGCATAATTGTGATTTATTTTCTCAATAAAATCCATACTAAAGAGAGTTATTTTTAAAAAAGCACACTTTTGAAAGGGGAGGTAACTGATTTGAATCTCCAACAGGCTCGTACCGTTGCAGAAGTGATTCTTTCCCAATTAAAACTCTGGGGGACCAAACGGATCTACGGGGTGATTGGTGATGCCATCTTTGGTCTATTGGATGCCCTTGGCAAAGATAAAGACATTGGTTTTATCGCGGTAAAACATGAAACCACTGCTGCATTAATGGCATCTGCTGAAGCTCGCTTAACGGGAAAACCAGGGGTTTGTGTTTCACAAATGGGACCGGGGATGGGGAATTTATTAAATGGGTTAGGGAATGCCCATTTAGACCGCCTCCCTGTGTTGGCCATTACGGGACAAGCCCCATTAAATAAAATAGGAACGGACTATAAGCAATATATTAATCAACAAGAGTTTATTCAACCTTTAGCTTGTTTTTCATCTCTTCTTTGCCATCCTGATGCCATTGCAGATGTTTTGGGAAAAGCTCTTACCCTTTCCTGTATACGCCAGGATGTAGCCCACCTTTCTATTCCCCAGGACCTGTTTTTTTCGGTTACGAAGGCGGAACCTTTACCCCCGCCCCCCTTTCCTAACTTCATGCCTTTTTCTGAGGATGTTTCTTTATTTATTGAAACAATGAAACAGGCTACTCGCCCGGTCATTATAGTGGGGAGAGGAGGGGAAAATGCCGGCTTCTTGCTAGAACAACTAGCAGAAAAGTGGGGAGCCGCCCTTTTCTTTAGCCCTGATGGAAATGGGGTGGTTTCTGCTACTTCACCTAATTTGCTGGGGGGAATTGGGGAAGGGGGAAACCCATTGGCTCCAACATTCATCCAGCAAGCCGATTTAGTTCTTTTTGTTGGAACCACCTGGTGGCCTGAAGGGTATGTTCCAGAACATATAATCAAAGTTCAAATTGATCATTTTGCGGAAAATAGGGTGAAAGGGCCAGTGCAGGGCATGTTGTTGGGAAACATCGAGAAAGTTCTAGAGAATCTTCTTAAAACAGATCTTTCCCCATCTCAAAACAAAGAGTGGGTAGAAGGTATACAAAAAGTGAAAAATCAATGGTCCCAGGAAAATGAAAGGGAAGGTAGACAGGAAGGTTCACCAATTCCCCCATCCAGGATCATTAGGGCCATAGAAAATTGCTGTGATGATAATGCGGTAGTGACTCTTGATTATGGGGATTCAACCCTGTGGTTTTATCGAAATTTCCGGCCTGCCAAGCAACAGGTTCTCCTTTCTTCCCATTGGAGAACCATGGGTTTTTCCCTTCCAGCTGCCATGGCGGCCAGGTTAACTTCTCCTGAGCGCCAGGTGATTGCAATTGCTGGTGATGGGGGATTGGAAATGGTACTGGCAGAGTTGCTTACAGCATCCCGTTATCACTTAAAAGTCACTTTGATTGTTTTTAATAATGGGACTTTGCAAATGGAGAAAGACAAAATGGTGTTAAAGGGGCTCAATCAAGAAGGAGTAACGTTGACAAATCCGGATTTTAGTTTATTGGCTCAAGCCTGTGGGTGGGATGGTTATCGAGTAGAGCATTCCACAAAGTTAGAACAGGTTTTACAACATGCTCTTCAATCATCAAAACCAGCTTTAATAGATGTTTATACAGAACAAAGGATTCATCCCGATTTTTTGCTTAACAAACCATTACAATAAACAGGAGGTTTATTTCAATGTCCACAACCAATCAATCTCAAAATACAGGTTCTACCCCTTATCCTCCCCAGCATCAGGAGCAACAGCCTGGCATCGAATCCCTGATGAATCCCCTTCCTCTTTTTGATAACCCATTATATAAGCCTGCTAGCAAACTTGAAAATAAAGTGGCCATTATCACGGGGGGAGATAGTGGGATTGGCAGGGGAGTGGCAGTGGCTTATGCCAGGGAAGGGGCAGATGTGGTCATTGTCTATTTGAATGAACACGAAGATGCAAAAACCACAAAGAAAGCTGTAGAGTCCTATGGGCGTCGTTGTCTTGCCATTGCGGGGGATGTAGGTGATGAAACATTTTGCCAGCAAATTATTGATCAAACCATAAAAGAGTACGGCAAACTGGACATTCTTGTGAATAATGCAGCAGAACAACATGTGCAAAATGGATTGGAGAACATTACAACCCAACAATTTGAACGGACCTTTCGCACGAATTTTTACTCCGTATTCTTTTTAACAAGGGCAGCATTGCCCCACTTAAAAATGGGAGCCGCCATTATCAATACCGCTTCTTTAACCTGTTATGAAGGTAATGAGCAGTTGATTGATTACTCTTGTACAAAAGGGGCCATTGTTGCTTTTACCCGTTCATTAGGTAAATCCCTGGCACCAAAGGGAATTCGGGTCAATGGGGTTGCGCCAGGTACGGTTTGGACACCTTTGATTCCTGCCTCTTTTCCCGCAGATCAGGTAGCCAATTGGGGGATGAAGAATGCTATGAAACGTTCAGGCCAACCACAGGATTTAGCACCAGCTTATGTTTTTCTAGCTGCAGAGGATTCTGCTTATATGACAGGCCAAATCATACATGTAAATGGAGGAGTGGTGGTGAATGGGTAAATGAAACGCTTTGACCCGGATCTGGTGTTCTTTGAACCCCGGGCATTGGACTATCCTTTAGGGGCAGCCTTGTTCCATGATTTTACGGCATCAGGTGTTCCAGTGAAAATGACCACTTCCCATAACCAAGTGACAGGGATTCCTGGGGACACAGAGATTGAACAATATCGGGCGGCAAAGCGTACACTGGTGGTTGGTGTCCGCAAAACTCTTGATTTTGATACATCTAAACCCTCTGCAGAGTATGCGATCCCCCTGGCAACAGGTTGTCCGGGCCATTGCCATTACTGTTATTTGCAAACGACAATGAGTAATAAACCTTATGTTCGATTATATGTAAATTTAGAGGAAATATTGGATCAGGCAAAACAGTATATCGAGGAACGTAAACCGGAGATTACCCGATTTGAAGCAGCGTGCACAGGAGACCCCGTTGCTTTTGAACATTTAACAGGAGCACTGGCAAAATATATAGGGTTTATGGGACAACAGGAGTTTGGCAGGCTTCGCTTTGTCACCAAATTTGCGAATATAGACTCATTGTTATCGATCCCACATCATAGACATACGGAAATTCGTTTTTCTATTAATAGTGAGTATGTCATTAATTATTTTGAACCTAATACGTCTACTTTTGCAGAACGGATTGAAGCTGCGGGAAAAGTTGCTGAGGCAGGCTATCCCCTTGGATTCTTAATTGCCCCAATTGTTGAATATGATGGTTGGCAGGAAGGTTATGGAGAATTAATCCAACAGTTAAAAGGAAGGTTAGGGACAACGACCTCAAGAATAACCTTTGAATTAATTCAGCATCGCTATACGAAAACGGCAAAGAATACGATTTTACGCCGTTATCCTAAGACGAAATTAAGTATGGACGAAGAGAAACGCCGGGTGAAATGGGGGCGTTATGGAAAGTTTAAGTATGTTTATCCTCAGGAAACAGAAACGGAAATGAAAGAGTTTTTTCAAAGAGAGATTATGGAGGCTTTTCCCCAGGGGGAGATTCTTTATTTTGTTTAGAAAGTCATGATGATTTTTAGTTTTTAACACGGAATCTTCTCTGTTTCAACACATTTGCCCAATATAATTTTCCTTATAAGATGGATTTAGAAGAAAGGGTTGGGGTCAATGAAGTTGAAATTCGGGAAAGGCCTTTCACTTCTTATCTCATTTTCTCTTTTAACGGGCATTGTTGCTGGTTGTACAGGGAAAAGTGAGGGGCAAAATGAAAAAGAAAAGTATACGGTAAATGAAGTAATGGTTCCTGTAAAGGATGCGGGAATTGAACTTTACGTAAAAGAAAAGAAACAAAAAGATAAAAATGAGTTCAAAGGGGAAGAAGTTGTTCTTTTCCTGGAGCCTTTTGGGGTCCCTACGGCTGATGCCTTTGATGTGAAAGGATATTCCTGGATGGAGGATCTAGCCGATAAAGGGTATGATACATATGCTATGGACTTCCGTGATTTCGGTAAATCAACCCGTTCTGAAGGGATGAAGAAACCTGCAACGGAGAGCGAACCCTTAGTTCGGTATACTGATGCGGTAAAAGACGTTGATGCGGTAATTGAACATATTAAAAAGACGCGAAAAGTAGAAAAAATTAATATTGTTGGCTGGTCATGGGGAACTGTTGTTGCGATGCAATATGCCATTGAACATGGGAATAAGGTCAATAAATTAGTCCTTTATGGGGGGATGTATTCCTTCAATTTGCCAATGTTGACTTCTACAATGGAATCTAGTCCTGGAGTATTGAAAACACAACCTGCTTATCAAATGGCTGCATATAATATGACGCGCCATCACTGGGCACAACAAATGGCAGGCAAAGATCTTGTTGAACCTGGTGCAATGGAAGAAGTGGGCAGAACCTTCTTAGCTGCCGACCCTACAAGCAAAGACAGAAATCCAATCACCATCCGCCGTGCATGGGGGCCTATGATTGATTTATATAACATTTGGAGCAGTAAGCCGATTTTGGATGCTACTAAAATTACTACCCCTACCCTTGTTATTCGTGGAGATGGCGACTTTTTTGCAGATCCTGGTTTATTTAACGCATTAACCGGTGTGAAAACGAAAAAAGATGTATTAATTAATGATGCTACTCACTGGGTTTTATATGAAAAACATCGTGATAAATTATTAACGGAAACATCTAATTTCTTAAAATAAGCAATAAAAATTAAAATGATTAACCCCAACTTCTTTTTTTAAACGAATTTGTCCAATATAATGGAGGACAGAATAAGTTTTTGAAAGGGTTGGGGTTTATTATGTTTGGGACACAAAGGAAAGGAATTTCTTTGCTACTGGCATTGATGCTTGTTATGGGCCTTGTTACAGGATGTCAGATTCCGATAGAAGAGGCAGAAGAGGAAAATCCAGGTTTACCACTTAATGAATATGTGATTCCTGCTAAAGATCCTGGGATTCAATTATATTTACGAGAAAAGAATGTGGATAATAAAAAACAATATAAAGGGGAAAAAGTGGTTCTTTTTCTTGAACCCTTTGATATTCCTACTGTAGAGGCTTTTGATATCAAAGGATGGTCATGGATGGAGCATCTGGCAGGACAGGGCTTTGATACATGGGCTATGGATTTCCGGGGATTTGGCAAGTCCTCTCGCCCTGAAAGTAAAGTAAGGGCTGCAGATGCTGTGAAAGATGTGGAAGCTGTTGTTGCATTTATAAAAAAGACGAAAAAGGTTGATAAAGTCAGTGTAATAGGCTGGGGTTGGGGAGCTGTTGTAGGTGCACAATATGCAGGGGACCACCCTGAGAATGTACATAAGCTCCTTCTTTATGGGCCTATGTATTCTTCCCATTTGCCTGATATGATAAAAGACATGGAGTCTAGCCCGGGGGTAATGAAGGAGTATCCAAATTATGAATTAAAGACCTATGATACCACGCGCCAGCATTGGGCAATGATGATGAAGGGACGGGACCTTATACAACCAGGAATCGTGGCTGATGTGGGACGGGCATTTTTTATGGCAGATTCCACCAGTTATCAGAGAAATCCAAAAGTGATTCGGCAAAACATGGGACCTATGATTGATTTATATAACATTTGGAACAATAAACCGGTATTTGATGCTGGGAAAATTAAAGCTTCAACCCTGGTCGTACGGGGGGATGCGGATTCTTTTGCAGATCCTGATTTAATTAATGCATTAACTGGAGCAAAGAACAAAAAAGAAGTAGTCATAAAAAACTCGACCCATTGGTTACTTTATGAAAAACATCGAGATGAACTATTAACGATTATTTTAGAATTTTTAATGAAATAAAGTTTTCACTTATTTTCAAATAGTCACTTGAATCAATAGTGTGGTATAATGAATTCGCATTATTGATGGCGCAACTTATATAGGCTATTCCTTTTTTTGGGAATAGCTTTTTGCGATTAGAAATAGAGAAAAATAGAAAAGAAATGACAGGGGGTGGGGAATTTCATGCGATTTCATCGGATGAAATTAGGCTCACAGGTTAACACCATGGTAATCACTTTGTTGATTGTTATGTCTAGCATTATGGCCACGGTTGTTTACTTCCAAATTGATGAAGGTGTCAAACAAGGTGCTGTAAATAAGGCGAAATCGGATCTGGCCCAAAGTTATGCAATGATTGAACATGTTTATCCCGGTGAATGGAATGTTAAAGAGGGCAAGCTTTATAAAGGTAATGTAATAATTAATCAAAACGAAGGTTTGGAGAGTATCGCAAATTTATCCGGGGATTTATATTCTGCTTTTTTAGGAAATGCCCGGGTTGCTACCAATGTGAAAAATGATGGCAGTAAAGCTGTTGGGACGTATATAGATACCCACGTGGAAGATATTGTTCTTAAAAAAGGGGAGATCTATACAGGAGAGGCGGATATCCTTGGGGAATCCTACCAGGCTGCTTATATGCCCATAAAAGACCAATCCGGAAAAATCATTGGGATTTGGTCTGTAGCGACAACCCAGGAGTTTGTGAATAATACCATAACATCTGTCATGTTTGTATTCTTAATTATCCTTTCAGTGATGATTTTGGTGGCAATTATGGCAACGATGATGTTTACCCGTAGGATTAATGAACGTTTGCAAGTGGTGACCAATGCCATGGAAGAAGCGGGTAATGGGAACTTTACAATGAATTTGGAAATCAATTCAGAAGATGAAATTGGGCATTTGATCAAAAGTTATAATGCCATGAAAAGTAATCTTGCAGAGATTACACGCCAGGTACGCTTAGCCTCTGAACAGGTAGCTTCTTCATCTGAAGAATTAATGGCCAGCTCACATCAAACGACACAGGCCATTAATCAAGCCACTTTATCTTTGAATCAAGTTGCAATTGGCGCCGAAACAACGGTGAATGGAGCAAAAGAAAGTGCCCGTGCCATGGAAGAATTGGCCCTAGGGGTACAAAGAATTGCGGAATCTTCCTCTATTGTTTCAGAGGAAAGCATTCAGGCAGCCAATGAATCAGAACGGGGAAATGCTACTTTACAAAATGCAGTGTCTCAAATGAGTTCCATTGTGCGGTCTGTTAATGATTCAGCTACGTTGACTAAACAATTAGGAACCCGTTCCCAGGAAATTGGGAAAATTGCTGAGTTGATTACAAGTATTGCTTCACAAATCAATCTTTTAGCTTTAAATGCTTCCATTGAAGCTGCCCGTGCCGGTGAAAATGGACGGGGGTTTGCTGTTGTTGCCAATGAAGTGAGAAAATTAGCGGTTCAATCTGCAGATGCAGCCCTTCAAATTGATGGATTGATTAAAGGAATCCAGTTAGATTCTAAAGAATCAGTGACTGCCATGGACCGGGTGATTGTTGAAGTGCAATCAGGAAAAGAATTAGTCCATGATGCGGGCAAAACATTCCAAATGATCCTTCATGCCATCCAACATGTAGCCCATAAAATACAAGAAGTATCGGCTATTACGGAAGAAATCTCTGCAAGTTCAGAAGAAATCGCTGCTTCTGTAGATGAAACGGCAAGGATTTCCGAGGAAGCTTCACTGAATACCCAGAGCATTGCAGCTGCCTCTGAAGAACAGCTTGCATCTATGGATAACATTTCTTCTTCTGCGGATTCCTTAAGTAAAATGGCCCAGGAATTAGAACAATTAATTTTGAAATTTAAAATTTAAAGAAAAAATGAAAGCCGCTTTTAATTTTTAAAAGCGGCTTTCATTTTTTTAAATAGACGATAACTTTTACGAATGAAATTTAATACAAAGTAAGGAATTTTAAAAGGATGGCGATAGAAAAAAGGATAGTAAAGTTTATAATAAGCTTTTTTCAAATCCTTCCACTTGGAACAGGGTTCCTCTTTGTAAAAATCAGAGATATCAACTACATACCCCTGGCCATTATGCAGTACCACGTTTTTTCCGTGAATATCGTGAGGGGTTAACCCTTTTTGTTGAGCATAGGATAAGGCTTTGTCCACGTCTTTAATCACATGAAGAGGAATAGGTATACCCTGATGAAAACATTCAAAAAGGGTTGTTCCGTACATTCTTTTCAACATAAGATAGTTTTCACCATAATGATAGCATTTGGAATAAGCAGGATGGTCCCCTATTTGCTGATAAACGGCAACTTCTTCTGCAAACCCAGGGCGGCCAGGTGCATATATTTTGACCACTAAATCAGGATAATCAGGATGGATTACTACGGCTGCATAATTTCCGGTTCCCACTGCTTTCCATGGTGAAGGCAAATGATGGATGACCACTGGATCATATGGATTGATACTTTCGATAGCTAAATGAGGTAGTAATTCGTTTTCTATTTTTTCTATAAAGGAATTCATATAGACCCCTTCCCATTTTTCCAGAAATATATCTTTAGTTACTTGTTTCTAAATTATAGTATAAAGTATTCTAGAAATTAAATAGTTCCTTTTTGATTATTCAATAGGATGTATAAACATAAATGTGCTATAATATAGCTAATATTCGAAAAAATTGGCTTTTCCCGTTTGAAAATGAAGCTTGGCGATAGCCAAGTTTTAATGTTTTTATAGATTGAAAAAGAGAAAAAGAGATGGGGGTTTGTTTGCGTGCGGTTCTATCGGTTCAAATTAAGCACACAAGTTAATATTATTGCTATATCTCTTATCTTATTATTATCAGTAATTATGACCACGCTGGTATTTTTCCAAATGGAAAATGGGATAAAAAAAGGGGCAACCCAAAAAGCAAAATCTGATTTAGCAATGGGTTACCGTATAATTGATCAAAAGTTTCCCGGTGAGTGGAGCCTTCGGGATGGAATGCTATATAAGGGAAATCTGAACATTAATGAACAACAAATAGATTTGTCAGAAATTGAAACGTTAACGGGTGGCGACTTGTATGCCATATTTTTAAATACTACACGCATTGTTTCTAATTTAAAAGTTGAGGGCAATTATATTGGAACGAAAATTGACCCTAAAATTGATACAGAAGTATTGAAACACGGAAAAACCTATTCTGGGGAATCAATGGTAGTAGGGGTTCCTTATCAGGCTGCGTACATGCCAATTAAAGATTCCTCTGGGAAAGTGATTGGAGTATGGGGGGTTGCAACGTCTAAGGTGTTTATTGATGATATTGTAAACTCAACATTGGCTACCCATGTGATTATTTTAGTCATTATGATATTTATTACGGCGATGGCCTTTATGTTCTATACAAGAAAAATTAAAAGTCGTTTACAAGTGGTAACAGATGCTATGGAAGAAGCAGGAAAGGGTAATTTTACAAAAACCCTAGTTACAGATTCTGAAGATGAAATTGGCAATTTAGCCCAAAGTTATAATGCCATGAAATCAAATTTGGCCGATATTATTGGCCAGGTGCGCTATGCTTCAGAACAAGTTGCTGCTTCTTCGGAAGAATTAATGGCCAGTTCCTATCAGACGACAGATGCAATTAATCAAGCAACCCATTCATTGAATCAAGTGGCCAGTGGTGCAGAAACCATGGTGAATGGAGCCAAGGAAAGTGCTAGAGCTATGGAAGAGCTAGCTGTAGGTGTACAGCGGATTGCCGAGTCCTCTTCAATTGTATCCGAGGAAAGTACCCAGGCGGCTAATGAATCAGAGAGAGGAAATGAAACGGTTCAGAAGGCGGTTAGCCAGATGAATTCCATTGAGTTATCTGTTAATGATTCTGCCGCTCTGGCTAGACAATTAGGGGAACGCTCCCAAACCATTGGAAAGATTGCGGAATTAATCACTAGCATTGCTTCCCAAATTAATTTATTAGCATTAAATGCTGCCATTGAAGCTGCAAGAGCTGGGGAAAACGGTCGTGGATTTGCGGTGGTTGCCACTGAAGTGCGCAAACTGGCGGAACAATCTGCTGATTCAGCGAAACAGATTGATGACTTAATCAAAGGGATTCAAGGAGATTCCCAGAAATCTGTTTTTGCGATGGACCGTGTGATTCGGGAAGTTCAATCAGGAAAAGAGTTAGTAAACGATGCAGGGAACACCTTCCAAATGATTCTTCATGCTATTCAACATGTGGCTTATAAAATTCAAGAAGTATCGGCGATTACGGAGGAAATATCCGCAAGCTCAGAAGAGATTGCTGCTTCTGTGGATGAAACTGCACGAATTTCCGAGGAATCTTCCAAAAATACACAAAATATTGCTGCTTCCTCTGAGGAACAATTAGCATCAATGGACAATATATCCTTATCAGCGGATTCTTTAAGTAAAATGGCACAGGAATTAGAACATTTAATTTTCAAATTTAAAATATAATGGTTGAATCAAAGTGAAATTAATAAAAAGGAAGTAAAGGGGTAATCTAAAAAAGATTGCCCCTATTTTTTTTGCTTTGTTTATTTCTTTAAAAAGGAGGTATTCAATTGGAAAAAAGGGTTAAACTGGATTCTCAGGCTCATTTATTGATCCTAATGAATACTCTCTATCTTACATCTATTGCCTTTTCTAATACCTTTGTTAATATTTACGTTTGGAAAATCAAGGGTGATTTTGCCCTCATCGGCTTATATAATTTATTAACCTTTGTTGCCATGCCCATCGCCTTTGTTTTTGGGGGAATGATGGTTAAGAAAGTGGACAGGGTCATAAGCATTCGCTTAGGCGTTATGGTTCTGGCGATTTTTTATTCTATTGTTTTACTCCTCGGGTATCGTACCGCTACCTATGCACTTCCTTTGGGTTTTTTACTGGGAATTGGCGCAGGGTTATATTGGCTGGGATACAATGTGATGTATTTTGAAATTACAGATCCAGAAAATCGAGATGTATATAACGGAAGAAATGGTTTTTTGGCTTCTTTATCCGGGATGATTGCTCCTTTTATTGCAGGGTTAATTATTAAATTGAACCCGGCAAACGGATATCGATGGTTGTTCATTTTTTCTTTTTCTGTTTTTCTTATCGCTGTTGTTATTAGCTTTTTTATAAAGAAACGAGAATTAATTGGTACCCTTTCCTTAAAAAATCCCTGGAAAGATACCATTCGCAATACACGTTGGAATAAAATGATGCTTTCCCATTATTTCTTTGGTTTGCGAGAGGGTCTTACAGGTTTTTTGGTGTCATTACTTGTGTTTATTGCTGTGGCAAGTGAATTTCGATTAGGGATTTATTCCTTCGTAGTTTCTGCTACATCTCTTCTGGCTTATTATATTGCTGGCCGGTTAATGAAACCGAAGAAGCGAGTCTTTTTTACGATTCTTGGAGCCATCATGCTAACAGTCATGGTTCTTCCTCTTTTTATTAAATTTAATTATTTTACTTTATTATTAATGGGTTTAGGCAGTGCTGTTTTTTATCCTCTTTTTCTTATTCCAATTACATCAACTACTTTTGATATGATTGGAGAGGATATGGAGAAGGCAAAACTGCGGGTGGAGTATATCATCATGCGTGAAATTTCCTTTAGTTCCGGGAGAGTAACAGGCATTGGTTTTTTTGTTTTGCTTGTGTTGTGGTCTAGCCAATTGATGTTAATTCTGTCCCTGGTTTTTATATTGAATGCTGCTCTTTTAATTTGTGGGTGGTTGATGAAAAGAGCATCGGAAATGCCTGTGCATAAAGAGGTGGAAAATAAGCAAACTACTCAAGAAGTTCTTATGCCTATCTTTCATATTGAAGGGGTGAGTCCAATGTCAGAAAAGTATATTTTGGCTTATTTTAATTCTCCAGAACAGGCTAGAGAAGCAGCACGGCAAATACAACCTTTAGGGGTTATTGATATGCAAATTGATCGGATAGACCCTTATCCTGGAGATGGGATTGACAGACTTATGAATCCTCTTACTGGTAATGTACCAGGATTAGCTAGCTTAACCCTGGATGCTGATTCAACTTCTCGTGATGCTAGCATATTAATGGCTGCAGATGTGTCTGCCAGTGGCATGAGTGGTGGGATTGATGAGAATGCAGGGAGAGATGTTTTATTAACTGTAGTTATTAATGAGCAAAACCATCATCAGGCACTTAATATTGTAAGGCAAAATGGTGGACTAGTATAAAATAACCGAAAGGGACATTCCTTAAATTATAAGGAATGTCTTTTTTTGTCTTTAAAGAAAGTATAACTTTTTGGACCGTAAGATCCCTTTTTAAGTTAGGATAGAAAATATGGAGACAAATATTTTGAAACGAATTTT
>CALNBV010000187.1 GCA_937874515.1 uncultured Paenibacillaceae bacterium
GAAAAAAATACACTAATTCCAAGTGAAATATTATAATAAGCGGCGATTGCAATCGGTAGTGTACTTAATGGACTCAAGAACAACCCAATGGCAGGTAAAAATACAGGTGCCGATTGGAATAGTACAGTTAGTGCTGTTAATATCCCTCCAATGCTGATGAACCTCGCTTTATTCATCTTTTTCAAATTAAATTCCTCTTTCCGTATATAAATAACCCATAGTAATCATGGAACAATTTCAAAAACGGAACCCTGGTTAAAAGCTGTCACATTCGTAGAGCCATGAACCCCTAAAAATAGTCTGGTTTGATCCATATTCGTTCCCAAACTAACATAATAAGCGGATTGAGAGCCAAAATTATAATCGGTTTCAATCACATGAAAATCATTAAGTTGACCATCTGTTCTTACCCTGGTATAAGCTAAACCCCCTCTTTTCGGAGGTTTAGACCCTTCATTCCGGGCAAAGTCAGTAAATACAACGCTTCCCGTTAAAGAGGGGATTCTATTTCCCATATATGGCTGGACTCCTGTAAGTGCAGTCCCTCCAAATTTGTCAGGGCGTGGTTCTATATGAAAATAACTAGTTAGAGGCTGAAGACGCCCTACTGAAGTTTTGACTGCTTCATTGTAATAAGCAATTGTTATTTCATCTAAAGTAGGATTTGTAGAGCAGCCTTTTATAATTGAAGTAGGAAAATTACCTTCCCATCCTCGCCAACCCAGGTTAATAAATCCTTCCTGATTAGGTTTGGAATTCTTTAAGTATGCTTGAACAAGCTGTGCCACTGGTATTGGTTTAAAATTAGCAAATGCATAAATGGCCTCTACCAGATCTTGTCCCACATTTCCCACATATTTGATGAACTGATTATAAAATCTTTGAAATGAAATACCAGGTATGTTACGGACACCTTTGGCAATTACCGTAAGGGTTTCTTGAATAGATGGAGGAAGTTCATCAAAACGTGTGACCACGGGGGGATTATGGATATTGGTACCCTTATCCACATCAATTTCTATGATTTTACCGGCGATTTCCATATCATTCTGGCTTAAATTAAAGGGATCATAGCCAGCTCCGCCATCCCCTGTTGTTAAAATGAGTTTTCCAGTTTCAGGTGAAAAGTTTAAGCTATTGATCCCATTATGATTAGCAAAGGGTCTTCTAATATTAAGTAATGTCCGCCGTTTTTGAGGTGGGCCACTGGATTGTAAAATCCATTCTTCAACGGTATCAATATGGTCATATTTGTTTTCTCGATCTAACCACTTTAGGTTTAAGGTTTTGGGGTCACAGGGGTTCGGTGTAAAAGACCCTTGAAGAACCCCAGGACCTTGTGTTCCAACTACGGAATAATGAAGGTAAAACAGACCATTAAAATAAAATCGAGGATGAAAGGCTAGCCCTAGCAATCCTCGTTCATCATATCCACTACCAGATCCTAGTTTTATGATCCGCGACCGTATATCTAAAAAAGTCTCTATCACTCTATTTCCTACATAAAAGATCTCTCCTACCTGGGTTGCAATAAATAATCTTTCGAAGGAGTCACCTGGAAGTACTGCTGTTTTCAATACAGTGGGTAAATTAATATGACTGACAATAGGCTGTAAACGAACTTTAACGTTCATAAACGAACTGTACCTCCTTTTTATCCCACAATATGGGGCACTAAGACCTCCACCTTTTCTATTAGTACTATATCTTTGTCCATTTCATTCCTACCTTTTTGGCATATCTTAAGGTATAAAGAAGTTTCATTTGGAGTGTTTATCTAATGTATTTTCGTACAATTTGTGATTGGGACGAGGGGTTTTGGTACGCATTAGAAGGTGTCTACAAACAGGCATTTAGTTATGGCAGAAAAAATAGACACGTTGTTAAAAAGTTGTTAAATCAAGGACAAGGTTGTCTCCATGTAGGCATTGAGGGCTCGGATGTCGTTGCAATGGCACTTACTGCGGATCTGGGTGGTTTAAATGCCTTATTAATTGATTATTTTGGTGTTCGTAAGGACCAACGCAGTCAGGGGATAGGGACTCAGTTCGTGGGTTATATAAAAAACTGGGCAATGGATACAGGATATAGTGGAATTGTCATGGAAGTTGTATCTGACTTCGGAAAGACAGCAGATCACCAAAATGTCAGAAGGGTCCGCTTTTGTCAGGAGTGCGGATTTCAAATCACGGATTATTTACATCAGTATAAGGGAGTCTATGAGCTGTATCGCGCGGGATATCTAAATCTGACTCTAGAATCAAATCTACCCACAACTGGAGAAGTTTTGTTTAGGCACATTATACAGTACCACGCAATGGCTTGGGGGTGGACCTACCCATAAAATTAAGTTTGTAGATTGGAAGTGGTTCATTTTTAAAAGATACATATTTATCATCCGAAGAAGTTGAACAATTACAGGAAATTTTTAAGTGAACAGTAAAGTGTATTTTATGTCCCTCAGACTTATAGCTTGAGGGGCTTTTTCTCCTTAGAATAGAATAATTGAATAAAAACATAAAAATTTGCTATTCTGTAGAAATTAAAAGAGATTATAAATAGTAGTTTACCTTCACCAAATAAATGGATTAGGGGCTCTGAAATGAACAAGACTAGCAAAGGTGTTCTATTCGTTATCGTGTTATTTACTTTAATGATTTCAGTCCTGACCACAACAGCCTCAGCAAATTCTGCCGAACCGCCAGCATTGGTTATTCTCGTTAACAATCCGCCAGATGATTTTTCCATTGTATTGGAATCTAAGGAAAACCAACGAGAGGCGAATGTTCGACGGGTTGCATGGGAAGGATATTATGCTTTTTATTCTCGGGATTTGCAGGCAGATGGGGAGTATAGGTTCAAAGTTACCGCAAATGGAAAAAGCCTTGAATGTACCCTTGGCCCACCCTTAATATTTGGTTGAATAGTGAAGGTTCCCTAATGCCAGGTTATTTGTTCCTCGGTTTATTGATCGGAGAGTTTTTTGTATTCGCTGCTGAAATGATTGCCTTCCCCATTTTAATAAAGGAGCAAAAGAAGATACGTACCATCATTTATGTCTTTACGGCAAATCTGATAAGCTTAATTGCTGGTAGTTACATTATCTCGGTTTTGCCGGTTTAGAGTTTTTAGGGTCGATGCTAACCAACTCGTTCGTTAGCATCGACCCTTTTTATTAAAAAAGGCAGGTCCAGATGAACCCGCATTTAGCGTATAATTTAATTTATGTTAAACCAATATAGCGAGGGGAGATTGATGCTATGAAAGAGATACAACTTTCGTTTGATGAGGTTTGGGGCGAGTCGGAAGCTTTAGAGAAGGCGCAAGAAGTAGAGGATGCTACCGAATTAAAGTCTCCTATTATTTCGGATATCTATCCAGTTACATTAGTAAGGGACTTTGACATATTTCTTGATTATATACGCAATCATTCTGTTTCATTGACGAAAACGAAAGAATATATTTCAAGGAAATATTTGCCTGCTCTTAATGAGTGTCTGTCTGTTAAAAATGAAGCTGCAACAAGCAATACAGAACAGGAATATTATCCTTATATCCACTTTTTTTATTATCTTGCCTTTAGCGGTAGGCTACTGAAAAAGGGTTCTGTAAAAGCAGGTAAAATGCAGGTAATGGAAACGGACCGACTTCGTTTATATAAAGAATTAACGGATATTGAAAAGTATTTCTTCTTGTTGGAAACCTTTTGGGTCGATGTTAATTGGGGAAAACTACTTGATACCCAGTTTTATAGGATTGCAATGAACATGGAGATACTATTTTCAGCAATAAGTGAGGTGCAACCAAAGGGTTCTATTAGCGAAGCAGAGATTGCTTTACCCCAACAGCTCTATGATTTTAATTACTTACTACTTTATTTTGAATGGTTAGGATTTTGGAAGTGTGAAGTGAATCAAGAACAAATAGATAATTTTTATCGAAAGAATTCTTATTTTGCTAAGTCCATTACGTTAACGAATTTTGGTGCAAAGCTGATTCCCCTTCTCTTTCTTGAGCGGAACTTAAATAGTTGGAATATTACTTTGAGACGTGATGCAGGAGAGATTAATCCTATCCCGGGTTCTCCATTAGAAGATATGATGTTGGGAAATATAACTCAGAAACAGATGAAAGAGGATCAAAGTTCACAGCCATTTTTCCAGCCCTTTGTCATGCTATTTCCAGAAGAGGGACTCAAACGGACTTTGCCGAGAAATACAAGAAAGTTTTTTGATGGCATCTATACATATAAGGTTTTCTTTTCGAATTCGGTTTGGCGAAAGGTCGTTTTATCAGGGAAGCATACAATGCACGATTTACATCGTATTATATTGGATGCCTTTGATTTTGATGAGGATCATCTCTATTCTTTTTTCATGGACGGAAAAAAGTGGTCGGATGATTGCGTTGTATCTCCCTATGATAACTATGGTCACCCCAATGCGGACAAAGTTAAAATTGGAGACATAAATTTTGATTTACAACAGCGTTTCTTATATTTATATGATTATGGTGACGAATGGACATTTGTAGTGGAGGTGGATCAAATGAAAGATGTTGATTCGGTTCCATTTAAGCCATATGTGAAGGAAGGAAAAGGGAAGGCCCCTGTTCAGTACTATTAACTTTAAGGGAGGAGGGCATTCCCCTTGTTCTTTTGGAAGGGGAAAAAATATAAAAAATGTTGAGGAGCATGATAATGGAACTAAAGGAAATCATGGAAGAACTGAAGTCCCTTGGTACAGAACGTACAAAAAAAACGTACATGAGAAATGGTGCACAAGAGCCGGTTTTTGGCGTAACCATAAGCGCCATGAAGCCAATTTTTAAAAAAATAAAGTTTAATCAACCTTTGGCAGAGCAGCTTTATGCAACGGGAAATTACGATGCTATGTATTTAGCTGGCATGATTGCCGAGCCCAAGAAAATGACTGAAGAAGATTTTAACCGCTGGATCGAAGGCGCATATTTTTACATGATTTCAGATTTTATTGTAGCAGTAACTCTTGCGGAAACAGATATTGCTTTTACGGTTGCCGACCACTGGATTGATAGCGGGAAAGAATTAACAATGTCGGCAGGTTGGAGTTGCTACAATTGGCTATTAGGCTCTCGTAAAGACAATGAATTTAACAAGGACAAGCTCTTGGCAATGCTTTATAGGGTACGTGATACGATACACAACCAACCAAACCGTACAAAAAATGCAATGAATGACTTTATTATGACCGTTGGCATTTCCTATTTGCCTCTTCATGAAGAAGCAATGAAAATTGC
>CALNBV010000188.1 GCA_937874515.1 uncultured Paenibacillaceae bacterium
GGATGAGAACTGCCTGGGTCCCTCCGTAAAAAGGCATGATTTTCCCTGCAAACTCACGTATATAAGAAATATTCGGGCTTAAATAACTAGATAAAAACCATAGTATGAACCCTAATGGAAAAATTGGAACTTTATGGTCTTTCATATTAAAAATATGGGCTAAACATAGGGTGGCACAATAAAAGGCAATTGCCGTTTTAAAATATATGGTCATATACCAGATGGCCGCAAGAATGGCTTCAATTCGTTCAATCGTTTCAGCAATACTAATGGATTTTGCCATGATATAGGTGGGAAATAGATTTCTTGCTGTTGCTTCTCCTCCTAATACAAGGATGGCATAAAAGGTAATCAGAATAAGGACGATTCCCCCAATAAGGGTACCTAATAAAAGGGCCTTCCCTGCTTTTTCTGGGCAATTAATAGTTGGAATAATAAATAATAAAATGATTGATTCAAAATAAGAGAAACCTATCAAGGAATAACTGCCTAATAGAATGGGCTTTATTCCATCTTCCAGTAAGGGAAACATTCTTTCTGTCTTTATTTCTGGTATTAAGGTGATCAGGAGGATAAATAGTAAAAGGAAAACCCAGGGGAAAAAGATTTCCCCCGACTTTGCTATTGTTTCCATCCCGTATTTTATCCCTAAAACAACCACGAAAATAAAAATCCCATTGATTATCAATGCAGGAGTTTCTATCAGAGATTGTATGGTGGAAAACCCCCCCACTTGATCCACAAAGGCAGACGACAGTATGAAAGAAAAGAAAAAGAAACTCAAAGCAATCAATTTTCCCATCCATGTCCCAAGGAGATGATCTATGTAAGATAAGAAATTCCATTTCGGAAAAGATTTCGCCATTTTGTTGTAAAGGGAAATTAATAATAATCCAAGGACCAAATCAATAATGGGAGGGATCCAGGCATCTGTTTTGGCTTCTAAAGCAAGAATACTTGGCGCGATCAGAATTGTCGTGCCAATGGTAAAATAGATGACAAACAATGTAAATTGGAAAACGCTGATTTTCTCATTTTTGGACATGTTGCATCCCTCTTTTTTTCCTCTTTTTTATGATTTCCACAGCCATTAACAGCATAGGGATGAGAACTGCAAAGGTCCCTGCATACAGAATCCAGGTACGGGCTACAAACTCCCTTAAATGAATCACATTAGGGCTCATATATAGGGATGAAAATAATAAGATCATCCCCAGGGGATACAAAACCACTTTATTGCTTTTTAATTGAAAGAGGTGTTTTATATAAAGGGAAATGCCATGGAAAATAAGGCTTACTTTCATAAATATTGTTAAAAACCAGATGCTGGATAGAAAGGCTTCCAACCGTTCAATGATTTTGGCGATACTGATGGTTTTGGTCATGGTATAGGTAGGAAAGTGCAGTCTTGCCGTCCCTTCATTGCCCAGAACCATGAGGGCAAATAACGTGATAAAGAAAATAATAACTCCTCCCATGAAAACGCCAAGTAAAAGTGCCTTTCCTCTTTTTTCTTGAGATTTCACATGGGGAAAAAGAATAAATAAAATGAATAATTCAAAGTAGGGCAAGCCTAGGGAGGTATAGGATGAGCGTAAGATTGGTTTGATGCCATTTTCTAATATAGGCAACAACTTCTCTGGTTTTGCCTGTGGGATTAAAAATATAAAAAGAAAAACGAATAAAAGAATAATGATGGGTAAAATCAGTTCCCCAGTTCGAGCTAAGGTTTCTATACCATACTTTGCCCCAAAAATGATAATTAGAGCAAAGAGGCCAATAATCGCTTCAATGGGTGTATCTTTAATGACAACTGAACTGATAAAGTCCCCCACTTCCCCTAAAAGAAGGGAAGAAAAAAGAATAAAAAATAACAAATAAAGAAAGGAAATAAATTTCCCTAGCCAGGGACCAAGTACAGTTTGTACATACTCAAAATAATAGTTCTGTTCAAAGGATTGAGCTAGCTTATTATAAAAGGCAACTAATAACAAACCCATGCACAGGTTAAGAAGTACTGTAATCCAGGCATCGTTTTTACCATACATAACGACGACATTGGGAGCAATGAGGATGGAACTCCCAATGGTATAAAGAAATACAAGAGTGACAAACTGGTTGATCCTGATTTTCTCTATGTTATCCATTTTGACCCACGCTCTTTTTTCTGTTCTTAATCTTCCCAATGACCATTAGCAAAATGGGGAGGAGAATGGCATAGGTTGCCGTATAAAGAGAATATATTTGGCCTACGAAGTTTCGGTAATGGTAAATGTTAGGGCTTATGTAAATGGATAAAAACAATAAAATAAACCCTAAAGGATACATTAGGATCTTTTCTTCTTTTACACGGAAAACATGGTTTAAGAAAAGAACAGAACAATAAAATGAGATGGAAATTTTCATATAAATGCTGATAAACCAGATGGCAGCCAAAAAAGCTTCCAGGCGTTCAATAATGTTTGCGATACTAATGATTTTGGCCATGGTATAACTGGGGAAAAATAGCCTGGCTGTAGATTCACCACCTAAAACAAGCAGGGATACCAGGGTGATGAGAAAAATCACAATTCCCCCAAAGAGAACCCCTGTAAAAAATGCTTTTCCTGCTTGTTCTTGTTTATTTACATAAGGAATAAGGACTAAAAGGATAAATAGTTGAAAATAAGGAATGCTCAGTGAGGCATAGGAAGACAATAAAATGGGTTTAGCCCCTTCTTCAAACATAGGAAGAATATTGTTTATTTTCATTTCTGGAATTAATAAAAGGAGAAGAAGTGCTAAAAGAAACAAAAACCAGGGAAACATGATTTCTCCAGAACGGGCCAGTGTTTCAATGCCGTATCTGGCTCCTAGTATTACGATGATAATAAATAGACCAATAATGACATCCAATGGGGTTTCCACAAATAACTGGATTGTTGCGAAATCAGCCATTTCTCGTAAAAGAATGGGAATTAGCAGAAAACAAAAAATAAATAAGAGAGCAGATAAAATTTTTGCCGGCCATTTTCCTAAAAGATCATCTATGTATTGAAAGAAATCTTTCCCTTGAAATGATTTTGCCAATTTATTATAAAAAAGAACTAAGAACAATCCCAGGATTAAGTTGATGATTAAAGCCATCCAGGCATCTTTTTTTGCAAAGAAGGCAGTGGTGTTGGGGGCAATCAGGATCGATGTGCCAATGGTATAAAGGACTACAAGGATTGTAAATTGAAATGCTCTAATTTTTTCCTTCCTGGGCATGTTTCACCCTCCTTTCATTTCGTTTTTTGAAAGCAGCAACTGTGATAAGAAGGAGAGGGAGAAGGATGGCATACGTTCCTGTATAAAGAGTCCATGTGTTTAAAACAAATTCACTGAAATGAGCAATATTTGGGGTAATATACTCTGTTAAAAAGACTAAAACAAACCCTAAAGGAACCATGAGAAACTTTTTATCTTTTAAGTTAAAAACGTTGGCTAAACAGAGGGTACTGCAATAAAAGGTTAGAGCCGACTTCATAAAAATGGTAACAAACCAGATGGCTGCAAGGAAGGATTCAATCCGTTCAATAATATTGGCAATGCTAATTGTTTTAGCCATTACATAACTGGGAAATTGATTCCTGGCGGTTGCCTCTGCTCCTAATGTGAGAAGGGCGTATAAGGTAATGATGATCAGGACGATTCCTCCTAAAGTCATGCCAATGTAAAAGGCTTTTCCCGTTTTTTCTGTTTTTCCCGTTTGTTTTATGTAAGGAATAAGAATTAAAAAAAGGAATAATTCAAAATAAGGGATTCCCATATAAACAAAGGTTCCCAGGAAAAGAGGTTTAACTCCCTCTTCAAACATAGGGAACAATCGTTCTGTTTTTAATTCCGGAATTAAGGCAATAAGAAGAATAAACAATAAAAAGAATACCCAGGGAAATAAGATTTCTCCGGTTCTTGCCAGGGTTTCTATTCCGTATCTTCCTCCTACAATCACGATAAGGACAAAAAAGGAAATAATTGCTTCTTTCGGGGTTTCCACGAAGGATTGGGTAACGGCAAAATGGGCTACCTGTCTAATAAGCAGAGACGAAAGGAAGACACAATAAATAAATAGAAGGAGGGATATGATTTTCCCTGGCCAGGTCCCCAAAAGATCTGTTACGTATGTGAAGAAATCTCTGCCTGCAAAGGATGAAGCGATTTTGTTATATAAAAAAAGCAGGGGATAACCCAAAATAACTCCAATAATCGTTACAATCCAGGCATCTTGTTTTGCCTCCTGAGCAACTAACGTAGGGGCGAGGAGAACGGATGTGCCAATGGTAAAGAGGGTGACTAATATGGTGAATTGAGACCATTTAATTTTCTCATTTTGCTCCATTAGTCATCCCTCTCTTTTACTTTAATGAGTTAAAAATAACATCACTGATGGGTTTATAGATGGTAGTAATCACGTTTAGAGGGCTTGGTAGGTCAAGATTGATGCTTCTGGCAATGCCAAGCCCGAGTCCAATGGATAGAAGGAAGAGAAAAACCCATAATTCTTTTTTTAAATTGTTTCTCCAAAGGTTAGGCACTTCTAGTAACCCAATCAGCAAGGCCAGCAAGATAACCCCTACTATTTTCCAAAACATAGGGTGCCCCTTTCTTTTATTTTTTTAAGAATGAATTATTGGTTGTTCCTGTGCGTAAAATACGTACCTTTACAGTGACATCAACAGGAAGGGTGGCAAACTTCTTGTCCCAGTTTTTCCCTAGTTTTTTCCAAAGTTTTGGATCTTTCCGGTGAATGACCTCTCCAAATCCAAAAATGTCTAACTTGAAT
This sequence comes from uncultured Paenibacillaceae bacterium, assembly GCA_937874515.1. Lineage (GTDB taxonomy): Bacteria > Bacillota > Bacilli > Aneurinibacillales > Aneurinibacillaceae > CALNBV01. The sequence goes on from CALNBV010000188.1 coordinate 4,805, forward strand.
TTTTTCTGCACATCGTGAATGGCTGTTTCAACGGTTTTCTTTATTTCTTTTTCTAATTTATTTTCAAGTTGATAAATGGTCTGCGCTTTGGTCATATCAATATCACAAGGGACATCTCCAACACTTGCCTCGGTGTTGATTTCAATATGAATGGTAGGCTCATCATCTATTATTTCTGCTTTGTTCT
>CALNBV010000189.1 GCA_937874515.1 uncultured Paenibacillaceae bacterium
AATAGAATTCCACATTGATCCCACCAATGACATACAACAAACCCCTTTCCACGTTCATTCGTCTCGTTTATTTTTCGTTTGATCCAGAAAATTAATTCCCCGTTAATATTTCCTTAAGAAAATAAAAAACCTGAGCTCGCTTAACATCCGAACTCAGGTCCCATCTTTTAACTTCAATTTAATTAATCACTCTTCTCCCCGACTATAAACCGGCCTTTGATACTCAAAAACAGAACCAATGGTTGTATAGTCTAACCCAGCAAGTCTTCCCACAGGCTTCAACTTTTCTGCATTAATCCTGCCCTTTTCCAATAGCTCATCCTCAATATGAAAACAGATGATTTCACCTATAATTAAATCAACGTTTGGTTCCCCATCACTTTCTCCCAATGGCAGATGACGGTGTAGGCGACATTCCATGGCGATTTTGCATTCGGCTACCCTGGGTACTTGTACCAATTCCCCAGGCAGTAGGTTTAATCCCGCTAACTCAATTTCACTGACGTCTTCTGGGGCATCAATGGCGGTATAATTAATTTTCTCTACATTTTCTTCATCCACAATGTGGATAATAAATTCCTGGGATTCAATTGCGTTTTTCGCTGTATCCTTCATAATCCCACCTGGTTTGCGGATACAACTTATCATTAATAATGGTGGTTCTGTCCCCACTACATTAAAGAAACTGAAGGGAGCAGCATTGACCACCCCAGAATTACTTTTTGTTGTGATGAACGCAATGGGTCTGGGAAGAACACTTCCAATTAAAAGTTTATAATTTTCTTGTTTCGTCTGTTCAGAAGGTAATATGATCATTTTACTTCGCTCCTCGAAAAGTAGGAATAACCAAAAAAATACCCTACGAAATATTCAGTATTTTCAAAAATATAACACGATATTTACATTGTGTAAATGATATTATTTTGTCGTAAATAAGCAATTCCCCTGTCAGATTTTCTCCCGCCCCTTTTCACCTTTTCCCAAACCTGTACTATTATTTAATTAATTATCACTGCTTATTATCCATTCAAACAATGATCCACAAATAAAATACAGATAAACAAAACCCACACAGATCGAGGTGAAACCATGAACCGTTATGCCAGGCAGTTGGATTTATTAGGTGAAGAAGGCCAGAAGAAGTTAAAAGATTCCACTGTGTTTGTTGCTGGAATTGGTGGATTAGGGGGAACGGCTGCCCTTTATTTAGCTGCTGCAGGGATTGGCAAGTTGATTCTTGCCCATGAAGGGGAGATTGTCCTACCTGATTTAAATCGGCAAATTTTAATGGAAGATAAAAAAGTGGGGGAAGAACGGTTGGCCTGTGCTGTTGAAAGCATCCATCGACTGAACCATGAAGTAGAGATTGTGTCTTACCCAGCGCGAATTACATTTGAAGAAGCAAAAAAGTGGATTGAACCTGCGGATGTTGTGATTGATGCCCGTTATGATTTCCCGGAGCGCTATGCTTTGAACCAGGCCTGTATCCACATGGGAAAACCTATGGTTGAAGCTGCGATGTATGGGTTTGAAATATCATTAACTACCATCGTTCCCGGGAAGACCCCCTGTTTATCTTGCATGTACCCTGAACGGGATGAGTCCTGGAAACCTGTGGGCTTTCCTGTATTAGGAGCTGTATCGGGAATGGCGGGGTGCATGGCTGCCATGGAAGCCATCAAATGGATTACCGGTATTGGTGCACCTTTGACCAACCGCTTGTTGCGCATCAATTCCCTAACCATGGAGCAATACTCCGTTTCTTTGGAAGGGATGCCATCATGTCCCGCATGCAATCAGCAATATCATCAATAATGTGATTTGATTACAGAAACCAGGGAGGGATAAGTAAATGATTACTGTTTTAT
>CALNBV010000190.1 GCA_937874515.1 uncultured Paenibacillaceae bacterium
GATCCCCAACTTTTAATTGTTTCGTAGCTTCTACGAATTTCTCCAGGAATTGATCGTAAACAGACCGTTGTACCAGGAGACGTGAACCGGCAAGGCAAACCTGGCCAGAGTTCATGAAAGCTGCACGAATGGAAGTTTGTACTGCTTGTTCCATATCCGCATCTTCAAAAACAATATTTGCAGCTTTTCCGCCTAATTCGAAAGAAACTTTCTTCAAGGTGGAAGCACCGTTTTTCATAATGGTTTTCCCGGTAGTAGTTTCACCGGTGAAGGTAATTAAATCAATTTCAGGGTGTGTAGACATAAACTGGCCTGTAGAGTTTCCACCAAAACCTTGAACTACGTTCACAACACCATCAGGAAGCCCTGCTTCTTTGGCAATTTCCCCAAGAAGGGAAACAGACATTGGCGTTAATTCTGCAGGTTTAATAACTGCAGTGTTCCCAGTTGCAAGACATGGGCCCAACTTCCAGGTGGTTAACATGAAAGGCAAGTTCCATGGGGTGATTAATCCAGCAACCCCTACTGGTTCGTAAAGGGTATAGTTTAAAAATTGATCTTCCACAGGGAAGCACTCATTGTAATGTTGTTCCATGAAATCAGCGAAGAAGATTAAGTTATTTGCCGCACGAGGAATTTCATGGGCGATGGCATCACGGTAAGGTTTACCTACATCTGCTGCCTCAATACGAGCCAATTCTTCTTTGCGCTCAAGGATAATTTCACCCATGCGGCGAACAAGACGGCAACGTTCTTTCACTGACATAGTGCGCCATGGACCTTCTTCGAAGGCTTTGCGGGCAGCCTGTGCAGCCATATCTACTTCAATTTCAGTGGCTTCATGAACCCGGGCAATTAATTCTCCAGTTGCTGGGTTATGAACATCAAATAATTCACCTTTAGAACTTTCAACGTATTCCCCATTAATATATAGCTTAATTTCTTTTACTCCAGTTAATACTGATTCAGACATAATTAGCCCTCCTTAGCGTTTTAGTTCGGACATAGGCATTCCGCCTACAGCCCAATGATCTTTAGATACTTCACGAATAACGATCCGAATGGATTCCTTTTTTGCATTCAAGCTTTCAGCGACAGCATTGGTCACATTCATCATCATATCTTTTTTCATTTCCTGGCTGCGGCCTTCGATGATTGTAATTTCGATTAATGGCATCTATTAACACTCCTTTTTACTGGCTACTCAACACAACGAACAGTCACACTGCCTAATTTTTCAAAATTAGCTTGTACTACATCACCAGGTTTAATGGTTACTGCACCAGTAATGGCTCCACTTAAAATCACTTGCCCTTTGCGAAGTTTTTCCCCACGTTCATGCAATTTATTTACAAACCAGGCAATCGCAGTTGCAGGATGGCCAAGGACGGCTGCACCTGCACCAGTGGTTTCAATCTCGCCATTTTTAGTCATAACCATGCCCATTAAGCTAAGGTCTACGTCACTCACTTTACAAGGTCGTCCCCCTAAAATATAGCGAGCGGAAGAAGAGTTATCTGCTACTACATCAGGTAAGGTGAATTTAAAATCTTTATAACGGCTATCGATGATTTCAATAGCTGGGAAAACATATTTAGTTGCAGCTAATACATCTACGCCAGTCACAGATGGCCCTTCTAAATCCTCATTTAAATAGAAGGCAATTTCAGGTTCTGCTTTCGGATGAATCAACTCGCTAAAGCGAACAGGTTCCCCTTCTTCTAAATGCATGTAATCAAGCAATACACCATAAGATGGTTCGTGTACGCCCATCATTTCTTGTTTCGGCTTGCTGGTAAGACCCAGTTTATACCCAGTAATTTTATTTCCTTCTTGAATGCGGCGTGCAATTAATTGCTCCTGTACTTCATAACCATCTTCTACTGTGAACTCAGGATAATCTTCTGTAAGGCGAATAATCTCTTCCCGTTCTTTTTCCGCACGGTCAACACGATTAAGACAATCTTCAAAACGAACTGTTGTAGTCATTAGGCTTGTCCCACTCCTTTTAGAAGTCCTTTTTCTTTTGCCATATTCGCTGCCATATCAAGAATCATATCTTCCTGACCGCCAATGGCTTTCATGCGTCCTAATTCAATAAGAATATCACGTGGATCTAAGCCAAATTGTTTGCCCGCACGCTCAGCATGAAGCAAGAAGCTAGAGTATACTCCTGCATAACCAAGAGTTAAGCTATTTTTGCGGATTTCTTGTGGACGAGGAAGTAATGGCCCTACCACATCTTCCGCTAAATCCATCATTTTATATAAATCAATGCCTGTTTGCATGCCTAACTTATCAAGAACAGCAATTAAAACTTCTGTTTGAGTATTTCCGGAACCTGCGCCAAGGCAACGAACGCTACCGTCAATACGAGTAGCCCCTTCTTCAATGGCTGTTAAGGTATTGGCAACCGCTAAAGACATGTTGTTGTGGGCATGGAAGCCGATTTCACAGGAAAGGTTTTC
>CALNBV010000191.1 GCA_937874515.1 uncultured Paenibacillaceae bacterium
TGACTGGAGTTCAGACGTGTGCTCTTCCGATCTATGAGAACCGGAATCTTCCCCGAAGAATGAACAACAAAATGAAATTTTTTATTGGGTTCGCTGCCATGGTCTCTCTTCTTATCTCTGGTTCCATGTTAATAGATAAGGAAGAATATGCCGCAAACTCTTCACCTCAACTAGCTGAAAATCAAGTTACTTCTAGGATAGCTAATTCATATGCTTTAAAAGAATTTAGCAGCTCAGCAGATCGAATGGATATTAAGGGTAAAGTATATAATAGTTTTTCAGATTTAAGGAAAGATGCCAGCGTGATTGTAGAAGGGGATGTCATTGAATCAATCACATTGAATCAGGATGGACAAATTCAAACCCAATCTAAGATTAAAGTACGGAATGATTATAAAAATGTCCTGAAAAAAGGCGAAGTGGTCACCTTTGTGGAACAGGGTGGGGTGACAACCACGGGGAATCATCAACCCGTTGAAGTTGTGGTTGAGGTACCTGTGATGAAGTTAGGGGAAAAAGTTCTGATATTTGCTACAAAAGAAGTAAAAGAAGGAGAAGCTTATTATCTTCCCCTTGGCAGTTTTCAGGGAAAATTTATGATTCAAAATGAGTATATTGAACGGTTGCTGCCAGATCAACTAGAGTACATGTCACTACGAACATCTATGCATGAGTTTGAAAGAATAATGGAATCTAAATAAGGCGTAAACGGTATCCATTCATGGCTACTGTCCCTAAATGATCCAGCAAATTGTAGTTGGCATAAGCACCAACAGCTGCTCCAATAACGGGGACCATTTGAAATAATTTCACTAAATCAATGTAATCCCTGTATTCCTGTTGAAATACGCGCCAGTCCAGGTCTATTAATTCTTGTTTTTTGCTTTCCCAGTTTTCCACAACATCCATGACCTGTATTCTGCGTTCTTCACTGGAAAAAGCCAATTGAAAAAGTTGAAGAATATAGAGCCGTTCTTCATATTTGTTTATATCAAGGCCATAGATGGAGGCCATCTCAAACAGTAGTTTCATCTTTATGGCTAACAAAAGAGGGAAGTCCGCTAAACCGAGGAAAAATCCCCTGGCCCCTGTACCAGCTCCTTCAATGGCTGCGGTCCTTTTGTAGAATTGGATTTTTTCCATGATTCCTTTTTCTTTTTCTTCAAGGGTGAAGTGGGGCGTTTCCTTTTTCTTCGTGGTATATTCGGAACCAATGAGGGTACCTTGAATCATTTTCTTTACACTTTCCGTAATGACATGGTGTACCTTTTCTGGAATATAGCTATTTATTTTTGTTTGGAGTTTTTTCGTGGTTTTATTAAAGGAACCAGGTCGTTTTTTCATTTGCACTTTCCAGCGGATTACTTCCCGTTTCACTTGCTCTTCATAAGAGGCCATTTCTACTCCCCTTTCTTTACTTAATTAATACGATGAATCTTCTTTGCTGTTTCAAAGATAATTCATGTTTTTGCAAAAATCGCTCTCCGGGAATCCTCTATCTTAAGATACAATGGGTGTATAAGGGGGTTCACCATCCATGGGAAGAAAAAAGGGCATTTTCTATTTTAGTATATTTTTCATTTCGATTTTTTTAGCAGGGTATTATGTTGTAAGAGCTGATTATTATATGCCCAAAACTATGCCTGCAGATTTTGCTTTTAAAATCACCTTTGGGGTTGAAGGGAAAAATGAAATCAATACATTTCGTAATACCATTACTAAAGACTTATTAAAGGGTGGCAAAACTTCTGGAACTTTTACTTTTACGAAAGAAGAAATGGAAGCCATCTATAAAAAAATGAAAAAAATAAATATCATTGGACATAAAGAGTTATCTCCCTCTCCTTTCTATATACAAATAGGGGAGAAACCTATTGCGACAGAGCATTGGGAAATTCGTTTGGATGGCCATTACATTCAATTGGAAAACAAGGAGTATGCAAATAAAAAAACAACAAAAGATGCCCAGCAGCTATTGGAATTGCATCAGTGGATCTTTGAATTAGTAAAGCAAAAAGATGAGTTTCAAAAGTTGCCAGATGCAAGGGAGGGGTTTGCATTTTATGATGGGCAGTAGTACACAATCCACATATCATACCATTATTGATTTTACAGGGTATGAGTTAATCCTACATGTGAAAAAGGGCATTGAGTTAGAGGAACTTAAGTCCCTGATTTCTCAGTTTAAAAAAGAGCATGAGGAATTTATTAATAAGAAGTATTTAAGTGTATCTTTAAAGGAATTCTTCCTGAAGAAAGGATACGAGGTGGAGTACATTACATTTGGTCCCACCATCGATTTGCGTAAAAAGTGATGACCTATATTATGTGGCGATATCGTAAGAAGTTTTTTGCCTTTGTCTTTCTGGCTCTTATTCTGATTGGTTGTGGATTAGGGTATGTGTTGCTGAATCAGCAACATAAAATGCCAGAAACCATGCCTGCAGATTTTGCCTTTTCTATAAAGTTTGGCATTACCAGTAAGAATGAAATCAATACCTTTACAGGGACTGTAGTAAAAGATCTCATTACAAAGGGAACAGCATCTACAACCATACCATTTACAAAGGAAGAAATGGAATCGATCTATGGAAAAAT
>CALNBV010000192.1 GCA_937874515.1 uncultured Paenibacillaceae bacterium
GCCAGGCGGGCTTCCTTCATGCTAGAAGCGGAAACGCCGATAAACATATCCTGGCCTATAAGCTTGCGGGCTTCATGGGCTGGAAAGTCATCTTGCCCCACATGGACACCATCCGCATCCAAAAGCATAGCCACGTCTACCCGATCATTGACTACAAATAACACATTCTTTTCCTTGCATAATTCCCTTAACTGACGGCCAACTTCTAAAATGTCTTTTAAAGAGCGTTTTTTCTCCCGTAATTGGATGACATCTACCCCCCCAGCAATCGCCTTTCTTGCTATATCAAGGGGGGGAAGGCCATTTACTGTTTCAATCCCCATTACCAGGTACACACCTAAACGATTCTGTAATTCATTATTTGTCATAGCGATCCCCTTATTTTTGTGTAATCCGTGCACTTTGTTCCACCAGTTGGGGGGAAATTTCATAAAGTGAATCTAAGAAAGCAATCTGAAAAGAGCCCGGATAATTGGTTTGTTGTCTGGCAAGTTCTGCTGCAATGCCATACATAGCAATTCCTGATGTGGCAGCTACCATATAATCCTTTTCCACTGCTGCATATGCCCCAAGTACAGAAGTTAATAAACAGCCTGTCCCGGTAACAAGGGTAAGCATTTCATCCCCATTGTTTACTGTATAAAGGGAGGTTCCATCTGTAATCACATCTACTTTCCCTGTGATTGCAACAACTGACTTTAATTTAATGGCTGCATTTCGGGCTAATTCTTCTACATCGCCACCAATTTCTCCTGCATCTACCCCTTTAATTGCCCAGGTTTCACCAATGCTATTCGCGATTTCTGGTGCATTCCCGCGAATAATGGCAAGATCTAATTCCTGACAAATTCGTTGGGCAACTTCTGTACGATAAGGGGTTGCTCCCGCCCCCACCGGGTCAAAAATAACAGGTACACCATGTTCATTGGCTGATTTCCCAGCAATGATCATGGCTTCTACGGTTTCAGCAGTTAAGGTCCCCATATTAAGAACAAGAGCACCTGCAATTTTCGCCATATCTGCAACTTCTTCATGGGCATAGGCCATAACAGGGGAAGCCCCCAATGCATACAAGCCATTTGCTGTAAAATTAGTCACAACTACATTGGTAATATTATGTACCAGGGGTTTATTCTTCCGAACTTTTCCTAATAATTCAGCAGCAATTTGTTCAATTCCCATTAAAACACCCTCCTGAACAAAAAATAATCTTTCTCCATGATAGCGATTCTCTCCTGAAAAAGTCAAAAAAAAAAAAACATAAGTTCTATTTTTTGAATATTCCTTTTACTACAAACCAGAGATTTGCAGGCCGTTCTGCTAATCGACGCAAGAAATAACCATACCAATCTCTGCCAAAAGGAACATATAAACGAATCTTCTCCCCTTCAGCCAAAATTCTCCTTTGTAAGTCTGGCCGAATGCCATATAACATTTGAAATTCATATCCATCCAGAGAAAACTGATGTTTTTTTACATAAGAAAGAGTGAATTCAATAATTTTTGGGTCGTGGGTGGCAATGGCTGTATAGGCACCCTGTGTGAGATGAAGGGCAATCATTTGTTTAAACTGTTCGTCTGTATCTTTTTTTCGTCGGAATGCTACCCCTTGATCTTCTAAATATGCCCCCTTTACCAAACGAAGAGAATAATTCCTTAATTGATTCACATCATGTAATGACCGATATAAATAGGCTTGTATAACAGTGCCCATATTTGCGTAAGTATGAACCAATTTATTAAAGAGAGCAAGGGTAGGTTGTAAACGCACATAATCTTCCATATCAATTCGGATAAAAACCCCTACTCTCTGTGCTTCTTCCAGGATGTTACACAGATTTTCTTCACAAAAAACAGAATCAATATCCAGGCCCAATTGAGTTAATTTAAGGGATATATTGCAGTTCGCCTGACGCTGTGCGATTCCCTGTAGAAGATCAATACAGACCATTGTAGCCAAACTGGCATCTTCCCTGGTTACTGTGTTTTCTCCCAAATAATCAAGGGTACAGGAAAATCCCTGTTTATTTAAATGTTCAACCTGATTCAGGGCTTCTTCAATGGTTTCACCCGCAACAAACCGTTCCACACCCAGTATTTTTTTCCTTTTCTCCACAATGCGGCGGATTTTCCCATTGCGGGATAAAAAGAGAAGGAATTTTTTTAGAATACTCATAATTTCTCGGAACTAAGTTTTGCCTGTGTAAAAAGCAACAGATAATCCTTCCCCCCTGCTTTAGAATCCGTTCCAGACATATTAAATCCGCCAAAGGGATGGGCTCCAACCATTGCTCCTGTACATTTCCGATTAAAATAAAGATTTCCAACGTGGAATTCATCTCGAGCTTTCTCAATGAGTTGCCTGTCTTTCGTGAAAATCGCCCCTGTTAAACCGTATTCCGTATTGTTGGCAATTTCCATTGCCTGTGTAAAATCTTTCGCCCGGGTAAAGGCAACAACTGGCCCAAAAATTTCTTCCTTCATGATGCGGGCATCTGGGTTAACTTCCGAAAAAATAGTAGGCTGAATGAAATAACCAGTTTCCCCCACGGTTCCCCCACCACAAACCAATTCTCCTTCTTTGCGGCCAATTTCAATATAGGATTGGATTTTTTGATAAGCTGCTTCATCAATCACTGGCCCCAAATAGGTTGTAGGGTCGATGGCTTCTCCAATAGTAATTCCTTTTGTTTTTTCTGCCACACGTGAAAGCACTTCATCATATACTTTTTCATGAACGATTGCCCGGGAACAGGCGGAACATTTTTGCCCGGCAAAACCGAAAGCAGAGGAGACAATGGCATCTGCAGCCTGCTCTAAATCTGCATCTTCATGAACAACGATTCCATCCTTTCCCCCCATTTCAGCAACCACTCGTTTTAACCAGATTTGCCCGGGATGTACTTTTGCCGCCCGTTCATAAATACGAAGGCCTACTTCTTTTGATCCAGTAAAAGAAATAAATCGTGTTTTGGGATGATCTACAAGATAATCCCCTATTTCTCCACCAGGTCCTGTCACCACATTCACTACACCTGGAGGCATTCCTGCATCTTCTAACAACTCTACGAAGCGATAAGCAATAACAGGAGTAGAACTGGCAGGCTTTAAAACAACCGTGTTTCCTGCTACCATGGCCGCTGCAGTCATCCCCACTAAGATTGCAAGGGGGAAATTCCAGGGAGGAATCACAATTCCAACTCCCAGGGGAATATATCGTAACCAATTATCTTCCCCAGGCAGGGACACCAGGGGTTGCCCTTCAGCTAAGATCAACATTTGCCGTCCATAATACTCCAAGAAATCTATGGCCTCAGCTGTATCTGCATCTGCTTCAATCCAACTCTTACCTGCTTCTAAACAAAGCAAGGTATTAAATTCAAATTTCCTTCTCCGTAAAAGCTGTGCGCTTTTAAATAAAAGCGCACAGCTTTTACGGAGAAGGAAATTTGAATTTAATAC
>CALNBV010000193.1 GCA_937874515.1 uncultured Paenibacillaceae bacterium
CATGGCTTCAGCCATTTTCACCGGATCATCAGCATGGGCAACTGCAGAGTTTAAGAGAACCCCTTCTGCACCTAATTCCATGGCGATAGCAGCATCTGCTGGAGAACCAATCCCTGCATCAACAATAACAGGTACCTTTGCTTCTTCAATAATAATGCTGATGTTTAATGGATTAAGAATCCCTTGTCCACTGCCAATAGGAGATGCTCCTGGCATAATGGCATGGGCTCCTGCTTCCTGTAATTTACGGGCCATAATTGGATCATCATTAATGTAAGGAAGAACAATAAACCCTTCATTGACAAGGATTTTTGTTGCCTCCAATGTTTCAATAGGATCTGGTAACAGGGTGCGAGGGTCAGCAATGACCTCTACTTTAATCATGTCACACAATCCAGAAGCTTTGGATAAACGGGCAATGCGCACCGCTTCTTCTGCTGTGGATGCACCTGCGGTATTAGGCAGTAATTTATAGTTTTTCAAATCTAATTGTTCCAGGAAGTTAGGCTGTTCCGGGCTGAAAATATTCATGCGGCGCACAGCAAAAGTTAAAATTTCAGTTTCTGATACATCCACTGCTTGCCGTTGAATTGAAAAATCAGGGAACTTCCCTGTTCCAAGAAGCAAGCGGGAATTAAATTCATAGGGTCCAATACGTAAAGTCATTCTTATCAACCTCCACCAACAAAATGTACAAGCTCTATGGTATCTCTATCAGATACTGGGGTGTTTCCGTGGTCTTCTTTTTGCAAAATGTTACGATTGATTTCTACAACCACAATGCGGTCCTGAATTTTTAAGTACTCCAGGAGGTCCTGAACTGTGGAAAGAGTATCTGGCAGGGCTTGTGATTCCCCATTAATCGTTAAATTCAAGCATTTTCACCTCCTTATATAGCAGGAGAACTGGCATTACGCCCTTCCGCAAAAGGTTCAAGGGACAGGTCCAGGGTTTCTCCACAAATCAGCTGGGCGATTAATTGGCCAGTAATGGGGGATTGCAAAATTCCATTTCTGCCGTGCCCACAGGAAAGAATCATATTGGGGATATGTGTGACCTTTCCTAAATAAGGATATAAATCATCTGTTATGGGACGGAAACTAGCAAGAGCTTGTTCAAAGGGAACAGAATTTAACGCCGGCAAAATTCGGGTGGCTTTACTAAAAAGCTCTAGCAAACCATCAATTTTTGGCCGTTCATCAAACCCTTCCTCCTTGGTTGTCGCACCTACGAAAAGCTTATTTCCTCCCTTGGGAATCAGGTAGCAACCATGGGAGTAGATGGTTTTTTCTACAGGTTGGGGAAGTGTAAGGGTAAAGAAGCCTTCCCCTTTTACAGGTGTAATAGGCAAGTGGGTATCCAATACCCTTTCCCATTTGCGGCTCCATGCTCCTGTGGCTAAAACGTAATTTTGCGCTGTAAGGATTCCAGTATTAGTAACTACACCGGTAATTTGGTCTCCTATTCGTTGAATATCTATAGCTTCACATTGTTCATAAATGGTTGCCCCCAGTTTAACAGCAGCAGAAGCTAAAGCCTGGGTTAAGGCAGGTGAGTAAACCTGGGTATCATCAGGAAGAGAGAGGGCGCCAAGAATTTCATCGGTTAATAAAGGTTCTACTTGCCTTACTTCTTCAGTAGATAACCATTGGGCTTGCAGCCCCATTTTTCTTTGCCAATCTTCCTGTTTTAAAAGAATTTGTTTTTCCTCTTCCGTTAAGGCAATGCGTAACATCCCAGCAGGTTTCAATTGAATGTCCATGCCTGTAAGGGAATATAACTCTTCTTTTAATTGGGGAAACATCCCACGGCTAGCCAGGGAGAAGTCTACAATGGGGCTATACTCCTCATACTCCACTTGAGCTCCCAGCATGCCTCCTGCTACACCTGAAGCGTGGGAGGCAATGGAGTCTTTTTCTATTAGGGTTACTTGTTGCCCCCGTTTAGCCAATTGATATGCGATGGAACAACCGATGGCGCCACCGCCAATAACGAGTACATCTGTGCTTTTCATTCCTTTTTCTCCTCTTCCTTTTGCGAAAATTTTTCTCTTATGGATTGAATCACTTGCAAAGGGTCCTCTGCATCTATGACTGCAGACATGATTGCAATCCCGGCACATCCAGTGGATAACACATCCAACACATTGTCTGGTGTAATTCCTCCAAGGGCAATGACAGGAATAGAAACACTTTCAACTACTTGTTGCAAGGAGTGTAGTCCCCGTGGAGCCAATCCTGGTTTGCTTCCACTTGGAAAAACATGGCCATAAAGAAGATAATCTGCTCCTTCCCTTACCCCTCGTATGGCTTCTTCCACACTGTGTACGGATACTCCGATTTTCTGTCCTGGGAGAAGGATATGCCGTGCTAAAGAAGGAGAAAGGCTGTGATAGGCTAATTGAACTCCTCCAGTACCATAGGCAAGTGCAATATCCACACGATCATTGATGATTAATTTACGCAAGGGAAACCCCTGGCTGGTAAGGGATTCCACCCAGAGGGATAACTCCCGGGCAGAGCGATGCTTTTCCCGAATGTGGAAAAAATCAATAGTGGAACCTATCATTAATAGAATTCGTTCAATGGCAGCAAGGTCTTGTTTTCCATTGCTAATGATATGTATGACAGGGTTCATGAGACACGACACCTCCCTTTAGGAAAGCAAATGAAAAAGGCCGGATCCATTGGGACCCGACCTAATAATTACATAGTGTCGTTTCTACTTTCCTACGCTGGTACGAGCCAGATCAGGTCCCAAGAGTTTAGAAACTTCATCGCGTTTCATTCTCAGCCCAACTCATTGGGATCCCCTAGTAGATTAAAAGCGTATTAAATTTGATTTGTACTTATTTTAATGCAAATAAAATGATTTTTAAAGAGGTATTTTTGTAAAGATAGAAATTATAGAGGGGTTTTAGTAGTCGAACAGAAAATATTCGGGTAGAATAGTAATACGTGTCTCAAAAGAGAAAAAGGAGTTTTGCTAAAATGAGTTCTTTTCAATCAATGAATCTTAAACCGGAAATTCTTCAAGGGATTGCCGATTTATATTATAAAGACCCCACACCCATTCAGAAGGAAGCTATTCCTTTAGCGTTAAAAGGAAAGGATTTAATTGGACAGGCACAAACAGGAACAGGAAAAACCGCAGCTTTTGTTATTCCTATTCTGCAGAAATTAGAAGAAAACAATAATGATATTCAGGCCCTCATTATGACCCCTACCCGTGAATTAGCCATTCAAATTACAGAGGACATCAAAGAATTAGGGAAACACATGAATGTCCAAGTCCTTTCTCTTCATGGAGGAAAAGACATTACCAGCCAGATTTCTAAACTAAAAGGAAAAATCCAGATTGCAGTAGGTACCCCTGGTCGAATTCTCGATCACCTGCGTCGGGAGACATTACATTTTGGACGGATTAAAACCCTGGTTTTAGATGAAGCCGATAAAATGCTGGAAATGGGATTTGTGGAAGAAGTGGAGGAAATCTTCCAACAAACTGCTTCCCGTAAACAGGTATTCATGTATTCCGCTACCTTGCCTGATGGAATTCGTAAACTGGCTCATCGTTATATGAATCAACCCCAAGTTGTGCAAATCGAAAAGAAACAAATGACCGCCTCTAATACAAAAGAATCGTATTATGTGGTGAATCAAAGCGAAAAAACAGATGTTCTTCTTACTATATTAGAAGACATACGCCCTTATCTCGTTGTGATTTTTGCCAATACGAAAACTAGAGTGAATGAATTAGTACGTCGTTTGCAAGAAAAAGGCTATGAAGCAGAGGCTTTACATGGTGATTTTAGCCAGAATAAGCGGGAACAAATTATGGATCGCTTCCGACAGGCCAAATTTACTTATCTCGTTGCTACTGACATTGCCGCCAGGGGATTAGATGTGGAAGGGGTTAGCCATGTTATTAATTATGATTTCCCTAGTGATTTAGAGAGTTACATCCACAGGGTGGGCCGTACAGGAAGAGCAGGCCAGGAAGGGGAAGCCATTTCTCTTGTATCTCCCCGACAAAAACAAATCATAACCCGTTTCCTAAAGTCCATTAGCGGTGGTGCTGTGGAGAAATTCTTAGGCCGGCCAGAAGGAAAGAAAAGCGAGAAAAAGAAAAAGACAGAGCCAGGGAAAAAGACGGAAACGGCTCCTGAAAGTAAAAGTACCGGCAAGGCAAAAGCGAAGCCTGTAAAGGTGAAACCGGGGTATAAGAAAAAAGAACGATTAGAAAAAGAAAAGCAAGCGAAGAAAGCTCGCAGGCAAAAAGTTGAGGGTATTTACCGTAAAAAGAACAATTGACAATGGGCTCAAAGGGTAGTAGTCTATTATTTATAAGGAATGTTCCAAAGGGGAGTAGCTTGTAACAGTTAAGTCGTCATGACGGGTATTGATGTACCCCGGCTTAGCTGGCAACATTTATGTTGTAAGCAAGACCTTTGCCATCGAGAGGCGAAGGTCTTTTTATTTTGTTTTACATAAAAAGTCTTCGCAAAGAAAAAGGAATGGGAGGCGAGGAAAATGATGGAATTTTTTACAGGGGAGCTCTTTACTATTTTGCTATCGATTATTGTTATTGACCTAGTATTGGCTGGTGATAACGCCATTGTTATTGGGTTAGCTGCCCGTAGTCTCCCTAAATCACAACAGAAAAAGGCGATTATCTGGGGAACAGTTGGTGCCATTATCATTCGGGCAACAGCTACAATCTTTGTAGTGTGGCTGTTAAAAATCCCTGGTCTCTTATTAGTAGGTGGATTAATCTTAATCTGGATTGCTTATCAGCTTCTTGTGAAAGAAGAAGGATCAGAAAATGTGAAAAGTAGCACTTCCTTAATTGGAGCCATTAGAACAATTATTATTGCAGACGTAATGATGGGCTTGGATAATGTATTAGCTATTGCTGGTGCAGCCCATGGACATTTCTTTTTAGTTGTAATTGGATTGTTAATTAGTGTTCCTTTAGTGGTATGGGGCAGCCAGGTGATCTTGAAATGGATGGAGAAATTCCCTGCTCTTATTTATATCGGTGCTGGCGTATTGGCCATGACTGCAGCCAAAATGGTCGCTGAAGAAAAGTTCATTCTTCCTTACTTTGATGGGAACCCGATTTTAAAGTGGACCTTTGTAAGTGTAGTCGTTGCGGCGGTTCTTATTCTGGGTAAAATGAAAAAAGCAAAACAAGCCCAGGTAACAGATATCCCAATGGGCGGTTAATAAATGTAATATATAAAATAGTAATAAAAAAAAGCAGCTTTTTCCCACGTGGAAAAGCTGCTTTTTTTTGCAGTTTCATCCTTTTCAATATCATGCACATAACTTAACATGATGAATAGGTTATATACATAAATATAGGATAAATGCAATAAAGTTGCCCTGGGGCAAATTAGTTAGCTTTATGAAACACGTCCTTTCAAAAAAATAGGAGGGGAAGAAAATGCCAAAGGAATTCCTGGATGTCATTCCCTTATCCCAATTGCCTATAGGAAAAAAAGGGATGGTTGTTGATTTACTGGCAGAAGGTTTAATTCGCCATCGAATGTTGGATCTGGGAATTCTTCGAAATACAATCATCGAAGCCAAAAGGAGAAGTCCGGCAGGAGACCCAACAGCTTATGAAATTCGCGGGACAATAATTGGCTTAAGAAAAGAGGATGCCTGCCTGATTCGAGTAAAGCCTCTTGAGGAAAGCGGAGGGAATGGGAATGAGGAATCAACATCTATTTCATAAATTTGGAATTAAAGCAGATGTGCCAGATCAAAAAGTGATTGCTTTAGCTGGCAATCCAAATACAGGTAAGTCAACGGTGTTTAATACATTAACAGGCCTTCATCAACATACAGGAAATTGGCATGGAAAAACCGTAGGATATGCTCAAGGAAGCTTTACGTTTAACAATGAATCTTTTCTTTTGATTGATTTGCCTGGAACCTATTCACTGTTACCCAATTCAGTTGAAGAACAGGTGGCCAGAGATTTTATTTGTTTTGGAAAGCCTGATTTAACGGTGGTGGTGGTGGATGCTACAGCATTAGAACGCCATTTGAATTTAGCCTTTCAGGTGATGGAAATCACTAGCCAAGCCCTTCTCTGTGTAAATTTAATGGATGAAGCAAAGAAGAAGGGTGTTGAGGTGGACCTTGTCGCTTTAGAAAAGAAGTTAGGCATTCCCGTTGTTGGAACATCTGCCCGAAATGGAGATGGACTTAATAAGTTACAACAGGGGATTTATGACATCACTTCTGGATTTATTAATCCTTTCCCTGCCTCCATTCGTTATAGTGAACCATTAGAGAAGAAAATTGCCGAATTAGAATTTTATTTAAAACCTCTGTTACATGGAATGATCAATCCTCGTTGGGTGGCATTGCGCTTATTGGATGGAGATGAGAAGATCCTTCAGGAAATTGATGCCTGGTTTTCAGACCCTTTTTCTCTATCCTTTCAAGGGGGAAAGGGGGTAGCTGCTAAATGTCTTCATTCATAGAAAAAAAAGAGATGGAACGAATCTTATCGCGAGCTTCTGCATTAAGAGAAGAACGAGATGTGCAGATTAGAGACCAAATTGTAGAAAGAATATATGATGAATCCCACAGCATTGCACAAGATGTGGTTCGTAAGGAAAAAAATAAACAACAACGAGTATTCGATGATAAATTAGATCGGGTATTAACTTCAAAACTGTGGGGTTTCCCCATTATGCTTTTGATGTTAGGCGTTGTGTTTTGGATGACTATTGCTGGTGCTAATATCCCTTCCTCCCTCTTAGCAGATTTCTTTTTTTGGGGAGAAACTTATTTAACCCAATTTTTCATGTGGGTTGGGGCACCTGCCTGGCTTCATGGCATTCTTGTTCTAGGGTTGTATCGCAGTGTAGGGTGGGTAATTTCTGTGATGCTGCCTCCCATGGCTATCTTCTTTCCCCTTTTTGCTGTGCTAGAGGATTTTGGCTACTTACCCCGGGTTGCCTTTAATTTGGATCGCCTCTTTAAGAAGGCAGGGGCTCATGGGAAACAATCCTTAACCATGGCCATGGGTTTTGGCTGTAATGCAGCAGGGGTGGTGGCTTGCCGTATTATTGAATCCCCCAGGGAAAGAATGATTGCCATTCTTACCAATAACTTTGTTCCTTGTAATGGAAGATGGCCAACACTCATTTTAATGGCTTCCCTTTTGTTGGGAGGGACCATGGGATTGGCTTATGGAACGATGATGGCTTCATTGATTGTGGTTGGCATGGTTCTCATTGGAATTACTATGACCTTATTTGTATCCTGGTCCTTATCAAAAACCTTACTGCGGGGGGTTCCCTCCCATTTCACCTTAGAATTGCCTCCTTATCGGAAACCCCAGGTGGGGAGGACTATTATTCGTTCTATTTTTGATAAAACCCTTTTTGTGTTACGGAGGGCGGTAATTACCGCTGCTCCCGCTGGAATTATTACCTGGATATTAGCCAATATCATGGTTGGGGATCAAAGCGTGCTGGCCCATGTGGCAGGATGGTTGGAGCCCTTTGCCCATGCCATTGGTTTAGATGGATATATTCTCATGGCCTTTATTCTCGGATTGCCAGCCAATGAAATTGTGGTGCCTATACTGATTATGAGTTATTTATCAACAGGGGCAATGACACAACTAGATGATCTTACCCAATTACAGACCCTATTCCTACACTATGGTTGGACCTGGTTAACCGCATTGAATTTAATGCTTTTCTCTTTGCTCCATTATCCATGTGGCACCACCCTTTGGACCATTGCCCGGGAAACAAAAAGCAAGAAATGGACTCTGGTAGCAGCATTTCTTCCATTAACGATTGCCATTGGCGTTTGTTTTCTTGTGGCACAACTGGTTCGGGGATTAGGGCTTGTATGAATAGGGGGTTTACACTCCTTTTACTGATGGGCATTTTGCCTATCGCTTTTTTTTTGAAGTATCCTTAAATAGTTCTATGTTTAAGACGGTTTTCCTGATATATTTTTCTTAGTGTTCATTCATCTATGAAAAGAGGCTCATATGTTAAATATATATTTGAGTAAAAAAGGGTTTTTATATATGATAGAGGAAAGGAATTCCATAAGGAGATGAAGTCATATTTGAAATCATTCCGTAAAATATTCACTCTTTCCATACTTATTATTGCGTTAATGTTTATTTTACCCTATGCTTTGCCTTTTCTCTTAGCACTAGTGACTGCTATTTTGTTTGAACCTGTTGTACAATGGTTGATTAATAAGTTGCGTATGAAGCGAGTACTTGCAGTTACTATTATTTTTATTTTGTTTATATGTTTCATTGGTATGAGTATGTATTTAATGGGGACGAATTTAGTAGTAGAAAGCGTGGAGCTAGCCCATCGCAGTCCAGCATTTTTTACGATTCTACTAAATACCCTTGAGAAATATATGGGGCAGTGGGAGATATTCGCCACTTCTCTTCCTCCTGAATTAGTATCTACTATTCAAGATTCCATTGCGGGATTGCGAAGTTCTCTTATGAACCTGGCCACAACCATTACCCGGGGAGTTTTAAATCTGGTGGCTGGAATTCCTAAGTTTTTGATTGTTACCATTCTGTATTTGGTTACGTTATATTTAATCAGTTTTGATTTACCGAAATTAAAAAGAGGATTTTACAATCTTTTTACTGCATCAGCAAGGGAAAAATTAGAGATTGTTTTTAGCCAATTATCCCGGGCAACAGTGGGCTTTTTACGGGCTCAAGTTATATTAAGTTTATTGACATTTGTTATGGCCTTTGTTGGTTTATCAATTCTACGTGTTGATTATGTGCTTGTCATATCTTTATTAATTGTAGCGGTGGATATCTTGCCGATTTTAGGGACAGGTTTTGTCTTGGTTCCCTGGGCTATTTTTCAATATATTAACGGAGAAACATCTCTTGGTGTAGGATTGCTTATTCTTTATCTTGCAATTACAGTCATCCGTCGGGTCGTTGAGCCAAAAGTATTAGGTGACCATCTTGGCATTAGTGCATTGGCTGCTGTAGTTAGCATGTTTATCGGGTTTGAAATTATGGGTTTTATCGGTTTGATTATTGGGCCTACCATCATTATTATCATCGAAGCCTTACAAAAGGCTGGATTTTTAAAGAATTGGAAAATCGACTTTTAGACCTATCGCATGGGACGGTTCAAACCGTCCTTTTTTTATTAGGAATTAACAAGGAAATAAGCAGAGTTGAGGCGAAATAGGTTGTGATGAGAAAGTAGGTGATCAAATGGAAACCCTTTCCCGGGTAGAAAAATATCGCAGAAAGAAAGAAAGCGGAAAGGGGAGGAAATTCCTCTACTGGTTATTTGGATTGGTTTTCTATGGTCTTTTGCTATGGTTTCTCTACCGTTTACTCCAGATTCCTACGGATATGACGGGAAAAATTGGAATGGAAATCATTCTGTTTGTATTAAGCTTTCTTTTCCTGGGAATCTATGTCCAAAGCTTTACAATGATTTCCTTAAAGAACGCATTAGGAGTTAATCCTTTTTTAATAATAGGATGGGCCATTTCACTTACATATCATTTAATCCTCTGGTTAACTAGTTCCATGGGATTAAACAATTATTATTATTATGGAGGGATTATTTATTCCATCACATTGGTTTATTTAACCCTTTTGCATTTTCTCTCTTATTTTTCCTTTGCGAAGAGAGAGTACGAACATAAAAGGCAAGAATTGCTTGATAAGAAAAATCGCAGAGTCCTTGAGGAAGAAATAAATAGCATTAAAGAACAGGTAATACACCTGTCATCTCTCGTCGAGACAACGTTGCCTGAAGAGAAAGAAGAGGAAAAAGAAAGCTTGTGTTTTAAGTTTTTTACTGAGGAAAGATAAAAGTAGAAAGGCGGTTCATAATGAACCGCCTTTAGCATGTAAGTATGGTGTTCTTTATAAATTCTTTAATCTGTTGGTTAACTTCTTTATGGTTCTTTGTGGGAATCTGGTGTTTTACACCGGATATATATTGAAAGGTGTTATTTGGTAAGAATTTTTGATTTAGGTGGCCATATGGGATAAAGTCCTTATCCTTTTCCCCATATAACAAAAGGACAGGTACCTGTATGTTTACTAATTCTTTTGTAATATTAAATTGAAGACTGCATTCATAGTATTCTTGCATTTTTTTAGCCGACCCTTTTTTTGCTTCGGAGAATAGTTCCTTGAAGTAGGAAAAGTTGTTGGCATTGCTATAGGAGATGGCAAAAGCCAGGGCAGAACGTGCCCCTAGTTTGGCTGTTTTGGCTCCCATGGAAATGTAGTTTTTTAACCGGTCGTCTTTTTCCATGACCTCAGATAAGCCCCCTAATAGAACTCCACCTAACACTTTTTCTGGTTCCTGCAACATAAATTGCAGGGCAATGGACCCTCCTGTGGAATAGCCGCACAGTATTGCCTTATCAATGTTTAAATGCTTGAGCATGGTTTTCAAATCTTCCACAATAAGAGAATAAGTAAAAGGCCTATTTGATGCCTCGCTTTTGCCATGGCCTCGTAAATCAGGTGCAATAACCCGAAAATCCTTTGCAAGTTCCTCTAATTGATATTTAAAATTCATCCCTGTTAAAACAGGGGGGTGTATAAAAACAAGGGGAATGCCTTTCCCTCGATCTTCAAAATAAAGGTTAACATCTTTTGCATAAAACCATGACATGAAGAATACCCCTTTAGATTTCTTTATTCTAAATAGTACCCTTCTTTCCTAATTTCATGAGTGAATTATTTCTGTATAGGAGAAATATAAAACATCCAGAGAAAGGATAAAGATTGGCATAGTTCACGGGATAGGGTATTGGTCATTTCTTCAGTAACGCCCCGCTTATACACCCCTTCTTGATGGAGGATGGTTAAACTTGTTTCATCCAATAACCTTTCACATTCCCAGGGCATCATGGTATTGCATACCACATCTTGGCCATGTAATCGTGCATAACTATGTTGCCTGGGGGCTGCTGTAGGACCAAGAACCCCTAATGCTAACACTCCATCTGGCTTAAGGAGTGTACGGAAGGTCTCCAGGGTTTGCTGGGGGGATTGAGTCCATTCAATGATATTGACAGCCATAATTCCCTGGAATGATTCCTTTGGATAAGGCAAGTTTAAAATGTCTCCCTGGATAAATGATAAATCAAGTTGTGGGGATAGCTTGCCCTGAGCGCTGAGAATCATTTCTTCCGATAAATCTACCCCTACGACGGGATAACCCATTTCCGCTAATTTCCTGCTGCCATATCCATCCCCACAACCCGCATCTAAAATAGGCCCTTTTGTTACTAATCCAGTCAAAGCAGTTAAAATGGTTTTACGGCTGCCTGTTTCCCACATTTCCTGGCTATTGGCCTGCCAGTTGGAAGACATGGAATCCCACTTCTTTGCACATTCTTTATGCCATTGAAAACTCATTCCCTTCAACCCCTTTCATCCTTTGTCTTTTTAAAACTTTTTTGGCATCTTTAATTTTATCAAAAATTCATAATTTTTTCTCAGTAACCTACATCAGGTAAACTAAAATAAAAATAGGCTTGTTCATTAATTTAAAGTTGAAATGTACAAACTAAAGAGTAATGGATTATTATAAAGTAAACTTAGCTTCGCCAAGCCTTTTGAGGCGATGGTGGCATCGGTTTATGAGAAAAGAATAGTGAGAGGCGAGAGCGGTGACGAGAACATTAACTCAATGGGGGCAAAAAGCAAAACAATGGGCATTGGATGCTGGCAGGCTCAGTGTTGAACGATTGCGCTCCCCCTTTGCAATAGAATATAAAACATCCCCTTCTGATTTAGTGACCCAGGTGGATCAGGAAGTTGAACGTTATTTAGTCGATACTATTTTGCGTACCTATCCTGATCATGGGATACTCGGAGAAGAGGGAACCTTTACAAAAGATATTGCTGAATTCGATACCTTATGGATTATTGATCCTATAGATGGGACAACGAATTTTGTTCATCAACAACAAAACTTCGTCATCTCTATGGGAGTGTATCATAAAGGTGCCGTTACTGCCGGAGTGGTGTATGACCCCATACGGGACGAGTTGTTTTATGCAGAAAAAGGGGGCGGAGCCTATTTAAATGGTGTTCCCCTTCATTTGCGAGGAGAAAAAGCCTTGCAAGAGTCACTTTTAGCCAGTAGTACCTTTTGGAATGAGACTGCCATGAGGACGGGCATGGATAAGAAAATTCAACAACTTGCCCGATACTCTCGAGGGATGCGGATTTTTGGTTGTGCCGCCCTAGAATTAGCCTATGTTGCCGCAGGTCGGATTGATGGATATATGAGTGTTACCTTAAATCCCTGGGATTTTGCTGCAGGGAACCTGTTAGTGGAAGAAGCGGGTGGAAAAGTGACCCGGTCCAATGGGGAGAAAATTGACCCTTTAGAACGGGGAAGTATTTTGGCTTCTCATTCCTCCATCCATCAAGAATTTATTGATTTTATTAACTAATGGCATTATAATGTGAAGGTTAGAATATTTACGTTGTTAGTGGGTAAACCAACGTTAAAAATACCACCAGTATATTGATGATTCAATCCCCTGGTGTGCAGGGGATTTTTTTGTTTTTTTAGTTTATAAGGATTGGAGGGAGAAATCATGGCAGAATATATGATCCCGAAAAAAATACAGTGTTTACACGATGATATACATCCTCAGCACCTTAGTTACCATAAACGGAGAGTGGCAGTGACAAAAGAGTTTACCTTTGATGCAGCCCACCATCTTCACCTTTATGAAGGAAAGTGCAAAAGCCTTCATGGGCATACCTATAAATTAGTCATCATGGTTAGCGGTTTCGTCAATGAAATTGGAATCTGTATTGATTTTACTGATATTAAGAAGATGTATGAAGAAGTGATTAAAAATCGCCTGGATCACCGTTATTTAAATGAGGTTCTTCCATTAATGAATACAACGGCAGAAAACATGATTGTTTGGATTTGGGAAGAGTTGGATCAGTTTTTAGTAAGTTCTGGAGAAAAACAACGGGGGACACGGTTGGAGGAGTTAGTGTTATATGAAACCCCTACCAGGTATGCAACCCTGAAAAGGGAATGGATGGAATAATGGAAAACTTATGTTTGCCCATGGTTGAGTGCTTCCAAACCGTTGAAGGGGAAGGGAAAATGGCGGGGACTCCAACCACTTTCGTACGAGTATATAATTGCAATTTACGATGCAGATGGTGTGATACCCCTTACAGTTATGCCCCTGAACATCCATCTTACTTCTCTTCCATAGGTGAGATTTTGGAACAGGTAAAATCCTTTGGCCATGGTTCAGTTTGTCTTACAGGGGGAGAACCTTTAATGCACGGGGAAAAGTCTTTGGCCCTGGTAAAGGAGTTATCCCTCCTTCCTGAAGTTTGGGATGTACACGTTGAGACCAACGGCTCCATTCCCCTCCATGAGTTTATTGACTTGCGAAGTCAAGATGAGAAAATCGGGAAAACCCTGCGATTTATTGTTGATTATAAATTACCTTCCAGTGGAGAAGAAGATCAAATGGATTCCTCTACTTTTTCCTTATTGCAGGCACAGGATGAAGTGAAATTCGTGGTCGCCAATGATGATGATTTTCATCGAGCCCTGGAAGTAATCAAAAATAATTCAATTCAGGCTGACCTATTATTCAGCCCTGTATGGGATACCATGCCACCCCATCATCTTGTGGAATTGTTGTTAGCCCATCGTCCTCATGGGGGACGAGCCCGCTTGAATTTACAACTTCATAAGATGATTTGGGACCCGGACATGAGAGGAGTATAAGGGGAAATGAAGAAAAAAGCTGTTGTTGTTTTAAGTGGTGGGTTAGATAGTACCACCTGTATGGGAATTGCCAGAGCTGAAGGGTATGAACTTTATCCTCTCACCTTTGATTATGGCCAACGGCACAATCGGGAAGTAGAGCAGGCCAAGAAAGTTGCTTCTTTCTTTGAAGTGCAAGACCATCGGGTGGTTTCTTTAAATTTTTTAAATCAAATTGGGGGCAGTGCCCTCACAGACCTTAATGTAGATGTACCTGTCAATCGTGATATTGATGATGAAATCCCCGTCACTTATGTTCCAGCCCGGAATTTAATTTTTCTATCTTTGGCTACGGCTTTTGCAGAAGTAGTAGGGGCTGAGGCAATTTTTATTGGGGTCAGTGCAGTGGATTTTAGCGGGTACCCTGATTGCCGGCCTGAATTTATTGAATCCATGGAACAAACCATTCAACTGGCTACTAAAGTGGGGACAACAGGAAAAGGCATTCATGTGCTTACCCCTTTACTCCACTTAACAAAAAAGGAAACCATTGAAATAGGAATTAAACTGGGGGTTCCTTATGAGTTAACCACTTCCTGTTATCAGGGAGAAGAGGAAGCCTGCGGGGTATGTGATAGTTGTATTCTTCGCTTAAAAGGATTTGCAGAAGCAGGGGCAAAAGACCCTGTACCCTATAAAAAAGCTTCTATATAAAAAGGAGAAATGAAAAATGGCACACGTTGATCACAATTATGAAAGATATAATAAAATCCGCTTTGATACCCATGATGAATCTGCAATTATGGTGGATATTTTAGATACCATTCCTTATGAATATGTAGGCAAAAAAACGGAAGTATCTTTGCCAACCAATGAGTTTACCTCAGTTTGCCCATGGTCAGGCCTTCCTGATTTTGCAGATATTAAAATTATCTATGTACCTAATGAAAAGTTAATTGAAATGAAGTCATTGAAATTTTACCTGACAAGTTATCGTAATGTAGGGATTTATCAGGAGCATGCCACCAACCGTATTCTTAATGATCTAGTGAAAGTAGCAGACCCTATTTCCATGAAAGTGGTTGCCCTCTGGAATGCACGGGGTGGACTGGGGACGGAAGTTGTTGTAGAATACCGGAAAGAAGGATAAGGGGAAATGTCCTTTTTCGAGATTAAATCTCTAATGGATGTAAAAGACTTGCTTCGCCATTTTGGAATGATTATTTATACAGGGGATCCTGTAGGTGATTATGAAATGATGGAAGATGAGATTCGGGAATTATATCTTGAAAAAATCATTAATCTTGAACAATTTCAAGGTGCAATGACCGTCCTAAAGAAGGCAAAAAGCGCCTACCGTAAAGAAAAATAGCGTTAGACAGGGGCCTTTTTTAAGGCTCTTTTTTCTTTTCAAAAAAAAGGAAAAAAAACCTGCTACTCTTGTCCCTTATAAAACGTTAATATTATAGGTAGGTTGATGATTTATGAGAGAGGGGAAACCAACCAATGTCTAAGTCAACATCAAAAAAACCGGGGCGTTTCCGTAAATGGGTCGTAAAAAAAATGACCTGGAAATTCTTCCTGTTAATATTAGGTTTGATTTTCTTGTTAAGTATTGGAGGATGCTCCACCTTATATTTTGTAGGGGGGAACATGATTGATGAAGAGAAATTAAATGATGTCCAGGCTTCTGAATTAATAGGGATTGATGGTAAAACCATTGATAAACTTGGGGGAATGAAACTTGAGAAAGTAACCATTGATAAAATTCCTCAGGTTGTTCAGGATGCCTTTGTTTCTACCGAGGATAAACGTTTTTATTCCCATAACGGGATCGATCCTATTGGGATTGCCCGGGCCATCTTCAAAGATATTATCTCTTTGAGTAAAGATGAAGGGGCAAGTACCATTACCCAGCAATTAGCCCGCAATATTTTCTTGCCTGACGAAGCACAAACCAAATCGGTTATGCGGAAAACGAAAGAAATGATGATTGCCCTGAATTTGGAACGGGATTATTCCAAAGAGCAAATTCTGGAGATGTACTTGAATCGCGGTTTTTACGCAGGCCATGGTGTGTTTGGTGTGGAAAAAGCGGCACAATATTATTTTGGAAAGCCCGTAGGGGAATTGTCTTTAGCTGAAGCGGCGTCACTGGCAGCCATTCCTAAAGCGCCAACCTATTATGCGCCAACCTATTATGAAGATAAAAAAGAGTTTGATGAAAAAAACAAAAAGCCTCTTGACCGCAGAAACCTCGTTCTTTCAATAATGTATGAAAACGGAAAGATTTCCAAAGAACAAATGGAAGCAGCGCAAAAGGAACCTTTAGTGGTTAAAAAACCCGTGGAAAGTGAACGGGCAACCTACCAGGCGTATATTGATTATGTTGTAGATGAAGCGGAAGAGAAGTTAGGGATTCCTGAAGAGCAGCTCTATAGCGGAGGCTATAAAATCTATACCTATTTAGATCAAAACGCCCAGGTTGCTGCCTACGAAAAATTTCAAAATGATGCGAACTTCCCTGTAAATCCTACAGGAAGTAAGGATAAACCAATACAGGGAGCTATGGTCATTCTTGAAGCGAAAACTGGAGGCATTACAGCAATGGTTGGTCGGCGGGATTATCAAGCCAAGGGTTGGAATTTGGCTACTAACGGTTATTTCCAACCAGGGTCTTCTATAAAACCTTTAGTGGATTATGCCCCTGCTCTAGAAAAAGGGTGGACACCCAGCACCCTTGTGCAGGATATTGATAAAGACTACGGTGGGTATAAACCCCATAACTATAATGGGGGAGCGCCTAGAGGGCCAATCCCCATGTCTGAAGCCTTAAAACATTCACTTAATCTCTCTGCTGTATGGACGTTAAATGAGATTGGGATGAATTATGGAATTAGCTATTTAGAGAAATTCGGCATTGAAGTAAAAGATGTTAACCGTAGTTTACCTATTGCTCTGGGAACTCAGGAAAGTAATCCCCTGCATATGGCCCAGGCTTATTCTGCTTTTGCCAATAATGGGATTATGATCGAAGCCCATGCCATTAAAAAAATAACCACCCATGATGACCGGTTGCTTGTCCCAGAACAGAAGAAAGAAACACAGGTCATTACTCCTCAAACCGCTTATTACATGACAGAAATGTTGAAAGGCGTTGTTCGTGGGGGTACGGGTACAGCTGCTGCTCTCGGTTCCCATCCTGTTGCGGGTAAAACAGGGACAACTGAATTTACAAAGGTAAGAAGCGGAAACAAGGATGCCTGGTTTGTTGGTTACACTCCTGAATATGTGGCAGCGATTTGGATGGGTTATGAAATAACGAATATCAATCACTATATCAAGGATACAGGTGGCGGTAAGCCTGCGAAAATGTTTAACCTGGTTATGACCGAGGCGATGAAAGGAAAACCGGTGAAACAATTCGCGAAACCCGATGGAGTGAAAGACATTGAACCGCCAGTTACTCTGCCAAGCATTACGGATTTATCTGCAACAGTAGTAAAGGAAAAGAATAAGTTAAAGGTAAAGATTGCCTGGACTGGGGCTAACAATGGAGCAATTTCCTACAAACTTTATCGTTTCCAGGTAACAACATATAATAAACAACTTATTGCAGATGGAACAGGTACTGTTTATATGGATGACTATCAGGCTGGCTCATTCTATTCCTATGTTGTCGTCCCCTATAATAATCAGACGAAACAGGAAGGTAATATGTCCAATATTGCAACCACCCAGGTTCCAATAGATATTAATAATCCTGATGGTGGACAGAATTCAGGAGGCAATATCATATGGCCTGGCACTGGAAACAACAATGGAAACAATAATGACGGAAATGGAAACAATAACGGAAATGGAAATAACAATAACACTGGCAATGTCAATGATACTGGCAATGGGAATGATGGAAATAGAACAATCCCTCCTATTAAAAAAGAGGAATAACCATTTTTAAATAGAACATTATTTATATAGATTTAATTTCTGTTATAATAAGAAAAAGAGAGGGAATAGGAGGGTTTCTTGTGAACACCAACCAAAGTTTAACTCAGTTCTTTGAAGAACAGTTACAGCAAGCGAAGGTTCTTTTTGAAAGAGCGCTTGATTGCAAACATACCGAGTTTGACGACCTCTATCCATACATGAATGAACAACCACAGTTTTTCTGGTATAAACGGTATGTTGCATGGCAAGAACTATTAACGGTTGTAAGGTTAGCAAGCGAC
The DNA here is from genome assembly GCA_937874515.1 of uncultured Paenibacillaceae bacterium. GTDB lineage: Bacteria > Bacillota > Bacilli > Aneurinibacillales > Aneurinibacillaceae > CALNBV01. The sequence continues at coordinate 18,010 of CALNBV010000193.1, forward strand.
CTGAAAATTGATTGGCAACCTGTCTTTTCTCCAACGCAGATGAGTTTATTAACAAAAAGGTCCTTGAAGCGAAAGTTCTTGATCTCTGGTATGAAAATGAGAAACAAGAAAAAGTGGAAGAGGAAGTTAGTGCAGATGACTAGCTAGAATGACATAAACACAGGGGAGGGAGCGAGTAAGAGGCTCCCTCTCTTTTCACGTCTAAGGGAAAGTAGGAGATATATGAATCTGCCACAGGAATTTACACAACGAATGATGCACATGCTTGGAAAAGAGGCACCTGCTTTTTTTGCTTCTTATGAACAAGAAAAGTTCCAGGGATTACGGGTCAATACCTTAAAAGTAATGCCTGAGAAATTCATACATATGGTGGATTGGGAACTGGAACCTGTCCCATGGGCTACGGGGGGATTTTATTATCCTGGGACCATTCGCCCGGCAAAACATCCTTTTTATCATGCAGGGCTGTATTACATACAAGAGCCCAGTGCCATGTCCCCTGCTGAAGTGTTAAGTCCTCAACCCGGGGATAAAGTCCTGGATTTGTGTGCCGCCCCCGGGGGGAAAACCACCCAATTGGCAGGGTTTATGAAAGGGAAGGGGATCCTTGTTGCCAATGATAATAACCCACAGCGAATTAAAGCACTGGTTAAAAATATAGAACGGTATGGCATCACCAATGCCATTGTCACCAATGAAACTCCTGATCGATTGGCTAAAATCTTCACAGGGTATTTTGATAAAATCCTTGTGGATGCCCCCTGTTCCGGGGAAGGGATGTTTGGTAAAGAACCGGATATTGTAAAAGATTGGAGTGAAGGCTACATCCAAACCTGTTGTAGCATGCAAAGGGATATCTTAGAAGATGCAGCCCGTATGCTTCGTCCTGGCGGGAAATTGGTGTACTCCACCTGTACTTTTGCTACGGAAGAAGATGAGCAACAAATAGAGAGATTTCTCAGGGAGCATCCTGAATTTGAACTCCTGACCATTCCTTCTTATCCCGGTTGGGTTGGTGGCCGTTTATGGCCCCATCGCATTAAAGGGGAAGGGCATTTTTTAGCTTTACTGCAAAAAAAAGAGGAAGTAGATCAAATAGAACATCACATAGAACCAGGCTTCCTGAAAAAAGATAAAGTTCCTGAAGAGTTTACCCAATTTATCAATGATGTTTTGCCAACATGGAACAATAGGTTTCAGGATGATACGTACCTGACTTTTCATGAAGACCGGGTATTTTTGACTTCCCTTAGCCTGCCATCCTTAAAGGGATTGCGCATTGCCCGGCAAGGGTGGTTGTTAGGAACCTTAAAAAAGAATCGTTTCGAACCTTCTCAGGCATTGGCCATTGGAGTTACCCGGGAAATGGCAGCAAATGTAGTGGATTTTGCCACAGGGGAAGAAGATGTCCTTCGCTATTTACGGGGAGAGACCATTATGAGAGAAAGCAAAAAAGGATGGCAACTGGTGTGTGTGGATGGTTTTCCTCTTGGTTGGGCGAAAGGGGCGGTCACCATGATTAAAAATATGTATCCCCAGGGCTGGCGTTGGATGGATGGACAATAGAAAGGAAGCAAAAAAACATGAGATTGGATAAACTTCTTGCCAATTTAGGATATGGCTCAAGAAAAGAAATTAAGAAGATGTGCCGGGACGGCAGCGTGAAAGTAGATGGAGTCATTGTGAAAGATAGCAGTGCCCATGTGGATCCGGTCAATCAGGAAGTTGAGATTTTAGGAAATGTTGTGGTGTATCGGGAATTTGTTTATTTAATGATGAACAAGCCTGATGGTGTTATTTCGGCAACGGAAGATTTAACCCAGGAAACGGTAATTGATTTATTGGATCCCGAATTTTACCCCTTTGAGTTATTTCCTGTTGGCCGGTTAGACAAAGATACAGAAGGGCTATTGTTGTTGACCAATGATGGAAAATTAGCACATGATTTGTTATCACCGAAAAAACATGTTCCAAAAAGATACTTCGCTGTTATTGATGGGGTAGTGAATGAGAAAGATGTGGAGGCTTTTGCTAAAGGGGTTACCCTGGATGATGGATACAAAACCTTGCCAGCCCAATTAGAGATTCTCGTTCAAGGTGAAGAATCTGAAATAGAAATTGTGATTCATGAGGGAAAATATCATCAAATTAAGCGGATGTTTGAAGCGAGAAATAAAAAAGTAACCTTTTTAAAACGACTCTCTATGGGCCCACTGGTCCTTGATGAAGATTTAGAGCTGGGGGAATATCGAGAGTTAACAGAAGAAGAATTGGAATCCCTTAAGGGAAATTGAAATAAATTGTACCTCTATTTTATAATAAGACCGTAAGGTCAAATGGTTGAGATGCTAATGAATCAAATCAGTTGCCTTTTTGCGAGCCGATACGAGGGAAACTGAAAGAAGGGCGAAAAAAGCCTTCAACAGTCTCAC
>CALNBV010000194.1 GCA_937874515.1 uncultured Paenibacillaceae bacterium
TACCTACATTAGTAGTGTTGCTTGTTTGTGGAGGATATGCGTAGTAATATCCGGCAACAACGACCACAATAATTACCACCACGATTATGGCGTAGATCCATCTTCTTTCCATTGTAGCATCTCCATTCGTTCAATAAATTTATTATGAGATCTGAGTTTCCAAAAAAACCTTTAAAAATATGTATGTCTTTTATACTCCTATTTACATCTTATTTCACCTTATTACATATTTGTGCACGATTAAAAATAAATCTTTGGTATTAAATACAACAATATAAATGGATTGCTAAACAGGAAAAATCAAAAATCATGCTCATGATGATTTCATGCCTAATCTGAACAACTCTTTAATCTAATAATTGAATTCTTACTTCACTCTGTCAGGCTTCATTTGAATCAAAAATAAAATATCAAATAATGTCTGATCTATTGTTAAATAGATGTTTTTATTTTAAACAATGATTAAAATGTAGGAGACTTTCAAGTAGAAAACTTTAACTACATTTATATGAAAATAAATTATGAAAATATTAAAAAATTTTTCATTTCAGATGCTAAAGTCCATATTATAGGGGGTGAATGAACGAATAATAATTCCAGACAAAATAAAATCGAACTGAAGAAAAGTCCCAGTGGAATTAATGGTTTAGATGAGATTACTGAAGGCGGTTTGCCCAAAGGAAGACCTACATTAATATGTGGCTCTGCCGGATCTGGAAAAACAATGTTTGCGGTGCATTTTTTAGTTCATGGCGCGGAAATAGGCGAACCAGGCATTTTCGTATCATTTGAAGAGACCCAGAAAGAGCTTGAAAAAAACTTCGCCTCATTAGGTATTGATTTAAAAGCGTTAGAAGAAGAAAAAAAGTTTTTAGTAGACTACATTTATCTAGAAAGGTCAGAAATAGAGGAAACTGGTGAATTTGACCTGGAAGGATTATTTGTACGATTAAAATATGCCGTTGATCAAATCGGAGCCAAAAGAATAGTTTTGGATACGGTTGAAGCCTTATTTTCTGGATTACCTAATGAATTTATTTTGCGTGCCGAACTACGCAGGCTTTTCAACTGGTTAAAATCAGAAGGTCTTACGGCCATTATAACCGGTGAAAGAGGAAAAAACACTTTAACCCGTTATGGCCTAGAGGAATACGTTGCTGATTGCGTTATACTGCTCGATAGTAATGTGGTGGATAAAGTTGCAACCAGAAACCTTAGAATAATCAAGTATAGAGGATCATCCCATGGATCAAACGAATATCCATTTTTGATCAGCAAGGAAGGTATATCTATTCTCCCTGTGACATCCCTAGGTCTGGACCACGAGGCTTCTGAAGAACACGTTTCTACAGGCATTAAGAGGCTGAATACTATGCTTTTTGGTAACGGCTTCTTTAAAGGAAGCAGTATCCTGGTTTCTGGTGCGGCAGGAACTGGTAAAAGCAGTACGGCTGCATCATTTGCCCAAGCATCATGCGAAAGAGGAAATAAATGTCTTTACCTGGCATTTGAAGAATCTCCAAAGCAGATCATTCGTAACATGAGGTCCATAGGAATTAATCTTGATCCATGGGTAAATGAGGGGCTTTTAAAATTCCATGCGACACGTCCTACACTTTATGGCTTAGAAACCCATTTAGTGAATATTTACGAATTGGTAAATGAATACCAGCCGGATATGGTAATATTTGACCCCATATCTAATTTAATCAGTGTGGGAACAAAAGAAGAAGTTAAATCAATGCTTACTCGCTTACTTGACTTCCTTAAAAGTAGAACGATTACCTCCATGTCAACTGCACTGACCTCGATGGATCAAAAAGATATTGATATTGGGGTTTCCTCTTTAATGGACAGCTGGATCGATCTTAAAGCAATTGTAACCGATGGAGAGAGAAATCGTACCATTGATATTGTAAAATCCCGTGGTATGTATCATTCCAACCAGTTGCGTGAATTTAATCTTACTGATGATGGAATAAAATTGGTGGATGTTTATCTGGGACCGGCGGGAATGCTTACCGGATCTGCGCGAGTTTCTCAAATAGCAGAAGAAAAAGCCGCAAAATTGGTTCGAGAACAGGAAATCGAGTCTAAACAACGCCAAATTGAGCGTAAACGCGAGATAATGGAAGCACAAATTGCAGAACTTAAAGCTCAATTTGAAGCAGAAAAGCAGGAATTAAAAGCGCTACAACAATCTGTGCAATGAAAGTCGGGTCAGGGGAAAGAAATAGCAGAACTTAAAGCTCAATTTGAGCAGAAAAGCAGGAATTAGATAAAGTAATTGCCCAGGATAAATTAAAGGAAAATATTCTCCTTGAAGATCGAGAAGCGATGGCAAGTATAAGACACTCTAATGGAGATAAATGAGGTTTAGTTATGAACGATTTAAATCCTGATAATGCAAGTTTACCAGGACGAAATGGTGAAATTTGGAATTTAAGACTATATGTCGCGGCCCAAACTCCTAAATCTATAGAAGCATTTTCTAACCTTAAGGAAATATGTGAAACGCATTTGAAGGGCAAATATAAGATTGAAGTAGTAGATCTCGGAGAAAATCCGGAACTGGCTAAAAATGACAATATCCTGGCCATCCCCACATTGGTCAGGAAACTTCCAGAACCGGTCAAAAAGATCATAGGCACTCTGGCCAATGAAGAAAAAGTTTTGATGGGATTGGAACTACGTCCAGATAAACTCTAATTTAATTTGGGGTAATTCAATGGATGAAGAAGTTGAAAATAAGCTGGAAGAATTTGAGGAAACACTGGAGACCCGTAAAGCGGGTGGAAAATATATTTTAAGGCTTTTTGTAGCGGGCATTAACCCCAGATCGATAAAGGCCATTGAGAATTTACGTGAATTAATTGAAGAAAATTTAGAAGAAGGGAATTATGAACTGGAGATTATTGATATTTATCAAAGGCCTATTTTTGCTAAGGAAGGGAAAATAGTGGCACCTCCCATAAGGAGATTCGTGGGTGATTTATCTGATAAGGAAAAACTACTAATTGGTCTGGATCTCAGGTCGAGAAAGGGGTGAATTAAATTTTGGTTCTTGAAGATCACCAGCCAAAAACCAGGGATGAACTGGTAAAAGAGAATAATGAACTTCTTTTGAGACTCGAAGAAGCTGAAGATACATTAAATGCCATTCAAAACGGTGAAATCGATGCAATAGTTACTCAACGTCCGGAAGGTTCAATGGTCTATACTCTGGAAGGCTCTGATTATCTTTACCGAGTTCTGGTCCAAGAGATAAGTGAAGGTGTGGCTATTTTAACTTCAGAGTACACTATTTTTTACAGTAATTTAAAATTAGCATCCATGGTTAAATTACCACTAGAACGTTTATTCGGGCGGAAATTAAGTGATTTCATTCATATAGATGATTTAGAAACTTTTAAAAGCATTTTAAAAAAGAGATTAAAAGGGGGGAAAGGGGAAGTAAATATTAAGACTGTAGATGGAATTAATATTCCAGTATCCATTTCTGTCAAAACTTTAGAAGGTTTAGAAGGTTCATATGTTATTATAACAGATTTAAGGGAACAAAAACATTATGAAGAACTTAAAAAGACACAGAAAAAGCTTTTAATTTCAAATAAAGAATTGCAAAGGAGTGAAGAGAGGTATCGAAATATCATCGATAACCTCCAGGATGCTTACATGAGAGATAACAATGAAGGACTTATTACTATGGTAAGCCCCTCCTCTGCACGCATGTATGGGTATAGTTCGTCCGAAAAAATGATAGGCCTTCCCATAATTTCGTTGTACAAAAATCCTGAAGATAGAAAGTTCTTGCTTACGGAATTGAAGAAACAAGGCAAATTAGATGATTACGAAAGTGAAGGTCTAAGAACAGACGGTTCTTCATTTCCAGTTTCTATGAATGTCCAATTTCATTATGACGAACAAAGTAAAATTAAGGGAACAGAAGTCTTGGTACGCGACATGACCATACGAAAGAAAGCCGAAAAAATTAATCATAAAATGCTTGAAAAGGAGCAACAACTTACCGAAGAACTTAACACCACCAATGAGGAATTAAAAGCTACAACAGAAGAACTTCAAACATCAAATGAAGAATTAATGTTAGCACAAACAAGTTTAAGAGAACTGGTCGATAAATTAAGAAATTCAAATAAAGAATTAGAGCAATTTGCTTATGTGGCATCCCATGACTTACAGGAACCTCTTAGAATGGTTGCCAGCTTCACTCAATTATTAGAACGACGTTATAAAGGACAGATGGATGAAGAAGCTGATGAATTTATTGAATTCATTGTTGAGGGTGCCAATAGGATGAAAGACTTAATAAACGATTTATTAGCGTTCTCCAGGCTTAACACCGAAGCAAAAGAATTTGAAAAAATACTAATGAAATTAACTTTGCATGATGTTTTAACCAATTTAAAACCAATCATAAAAGAAAATAACGCCCGAATAACCCATGACCCACTACCCACGATAAAAGGCGAACCTTCGCAGATTAATCAGTTATTACAGAACTTAATAGCAAATGGAATTAAATTCCACGGTAATAAACCTCCCAAAATACATATATCTGCCCAGGAATTTGAAAAAGAATGGATATTCTCTGTAACTGACAACGGCATAGGTATAGACCCTGATTACCAGGCCCAGATTTTCAACATTTTTAAAAGACTACACACTAAGGAAGAATATCCCGGAACCGGCATAGGTTTGGCCATCTGCAAAAGAATAGTTGAACAACACGGTGGTAGGATTTGGGTGGAATCAGAGGAAGGAAAAGGTTCAACCTTCTATTTCACCATACCCCAGATATACGAAAATAAATGAAAAAATCTTTTTTAACGATGAACCACGGATTGAATAGTGGAGTGACCAATAATTAGAATAATAAAATGTTAATCTCATGTATTAACATGTTCTTCCAGGATTTTCTTGCTGCTGTAGTTGAGTTTTGCATCCGCGTCATCTAATTCCTTTTCGATCTCGGCGATGCTCTTGTAAGATTTGATGAAAAGTACGTGGTAACTTTCGGTTCCGGTTACATTTAAAATAGCTATTTCTTCATCTTCTTTTATGGATTTATCTTCAATTGATGCTTTGTATTGTACAAATGGCCCGTATTTTTCCGGTAATT
>CALNBV010000195.1 GCA_937874515.1 uncultured Paenibacillaceae bacterium
CCTATTGCTAAAGTAGCTGAAAAATATAAAATCTGAACCCCCTGTATAAAGGAGATAAGGTTTTGCAATTTTATATTTTTCAGCTACTTTAGCAATAGGATTCGGCTCAATCACTTTAAATTCAGAATCCAATCCTCCATAAACTACTTTAATTATGTTAGGATTGATCCCCCCATAAGAAATTGCATCTTGTTTCGTTGTTTCCGAAATGGCATATACAATATCACAACATGCAATAAAATCTAAAATACTTTGATATCCTTTGGTAAGTACTGGACTTGGCAAATACACTTTAGGATAAATCAAAGGAATCGTATCGTAAAAAATAACCCCGACTCTTGTATCCCCAAACCATTCTTTCTCTAAAGGAACACTATAATCAAAGGGACTAGTAATTAGAAAAAAATCAATTTTATAATGCGCGATAAACCGTTGAATTCGATTCTTTAAATCCATTTTGGTGCGAATGTAGTTAGGGGAAAAAAAATAATACTGATGTTCATTATTCAAATTCATAATCGAATCAATTAAACTTTGGGAATAGCGCCCAATCCCACGGTCTTTTGACCCGGATTGTTTAAAAGCAATATCAAAACCAATATTCATCCTTTACCCACCTTTTTCAAATGTATTTCAAGTTCCTCTTTTGTAATAAGAAAGCTGAAAATCACATACATATACCGGGAAAACTGAAAAGGATGTGTTTCTATGCTCATATCCCAGGTGTGTAAACAAGCTGATTTCGAGACGGATTGGTTTAAACGTGCTTGTGAAAAGCTAAAAGAACCTTTTAAGTACCATCGTAAGTTATGGGAGTACTGTTATATATATGAGGCATTATTACAAAATGGAGTTCTTAAACCTACTAGCAAAGGTTTAGGGTTTGGTGTAGGAAAAGAACCCCTTGCTGCAGCCTTTGCTTCCCATGGTTGTGAAGTTACAGCAACAGACCTCCACACAGAGAGAGCCTTTCAAATGGGGTGGGTTTCTACAAACCAGCACAGCAAAAACTTATTGGATTTAAATGAACGAGGGATTTGTGACCCTCACCATTTTCAACAACTGGTTTCCTTTGAATTCCTTGATATGAATCATATTCCCGAAAAGTTTACAAATGCTTATGATTTTACTTGGTCATCCTGTGCATTTGAACATTGTGGCAACATCGAACTTGGAAGAAGTTTTATCATTAATCAAATGTTGTGCTTAAAACCGGGGGGAGTCGCTGTTCATACCACAGAATTTAATCTTACGTCCAATGAAGAAACAATAGACCATGGAACCCTTGTACTATTTCGCAAACAAGACATAGAATGGATGGTGGAAGCCCTACGTAGTGTAGGATATAGCATTGAAATCGACTATACATTAGGTACCGCTCCCATTGAAACGTATGTAGATTTACCACCCTATCAAAGCGAATACCATTTAAGATTACAGCTATTGCAATTTACTTCCACATCCATTGGGTTAATCATTAAGAAAACCTCAAACTAAATCCATAAGCCGCAATCCTGAACTTAATCAGGATTGCGGCTTTTTATTTTTGTTATAGCAAATATAGAATCACTTACATATAGTGTGTTAAAAATACCATCCATTTACTGCAGAAATATGGGTAAGGAGGATTTTTATGAAGGTTGTGATCCTTGCGGGAGGTTTTGGAACAAGAATTAGTGAAGAATCCCACTTAAAACCTAAACCTATGATTGAAATTGGCGAATACCCAATCTTATGGCATATTATGAAGATTTACTCCAGTTATGGTTTTAACGATTTCATTATTTGCCTTGGATATAAAGGGTATAAAATAAAAGATTATTTTCTTAACTATTTTTATTATAAATCAGATATTACCGTAGATTTTTGCAGTGGAAATCAACAAATTATTCATCAACACAGTGCAGAACCATGGAAAATCACCCTTGCTGAAACAGGCCAGGATACCATGACAGGCGGACGAATCAAAAAAATTCAAAACTATGTAGGAAATGAAACCTTTATGTTAACCTATGGGGATGGTGTGGGAGACATTGATATTCCACACTTAATTAATTTCCATAAACAAAACGGAAAATTTGTGACCCTGACGGCCACACAACCTACAGGACGATTTGGCACATTGCATTTGAATAAAGGGCATCAAGTAGAGGGTTTTACGGAGAAGTTAAAAGGTGACGGTAGCTGGGTCAGCGGTGGATTCTTTGTCTTAGAACCGGAAGTTTTTAACTATATTGAAGGTGACTATACCATATTTGAAAAAGAACCATTGGAAAATTTGGCGAAGGATGGTCAATTAATGGCCTATCCCCATCAAGGTTTCTGGTATCCAATGGATACCTTAAGAGATAAAAAATATCTTGAATCCTTATGGAAAGAAAACAAAGCACCCTGGAAAGTTTGGAATGAAAATGATTGATCCTGGATTTTGGAAAGGAAAACAAGTATTTATTACAGGGCATACAGGATTTAAAGGATCCTGGCTATGTTTATGGCTTCATTCGCTAGGCGCTGAAATTACAGGGTTTTCCCTCTCTCCACCTACAGTGCCTAGCTTATTTTCATTATGTAAAATAGAGGATTGGACAACAACGATTACTGGAGATATCCGTAATCGGGCTCAATTAAATGAAGCCCTTCATAAAGCCGATCCGGACATTATTATTCATATGGCAGCACAACCATTGGTTCGTGTTTCTTATGAAAACCCTGTTGAAACCTATGAAATAAATGTAATAGGTACATTAAATGTGTTTGAAGCTGTAAGAACCCTATTAAATAATAATAAACCCAGAGCCATTATTAATGTTACATCAGATAAATGTTATGACAACAAAGAATGGGTCTGGGGATACCGGGAAACAGAAGCGATGGGAGGCCATGACCCCTATTCAAACAGTAAAGGATGTTCAGAATTAATCACCGCTTCTTATCGCAATTCTTTCTTTAATCCCCAAACTTATGAAACTCATAGAGTGGCTTTAGCCTCAGCAAGAGCAGGCAATGTCATTGGAGGAGGAGATTGGGCAAAAGATCGCCTTGTACCTGATTGCATCCATTGTCTCCTCAATGGGGAAAAGATGCAAATAAGAAATCCAATGTCTATTCGTCCCTGGCAACATGTCCTTGAGCCCTTAGGGGGGTACTTAGTACTGGCACAAAAATTGTATACGGATGGCGTTCAGTTTGCTGAGGGATGGAATTTCGGACCTAATGAGGAAGATGCCAAACCTGTACAATGGATTGTCGAGTCATTATACAATAAGTGGGGAACTGCTGTAGAGTTTACCCTGGAAGAAGACTGTAAATGGCATGAAGCACATTATTTAAAATTAGACTGTGCAAAAGCAAAAAACAAATTAGGCTGGAAGCCAAGGTGGAATTTAGACCATGCCTTAAATAAAATTATCCAGTGGACTAGAGGATATAACAAAGGCAAGGATATAAAAAAACTCTGTCTAGAACAAATTAAGGAATATGGGCAATGATTGCTTTTATTACAGGAGGAACTGGTTTTATTGGCTCCCATCTCATTGGAAAACTCCTAAGTGAAGGGTGGGATGTTCACCTCTTATGCAGAAAAGAAACGAATTTCTCACTAGTGAACAATAGTACCTCTCAACCCACCATTCATGAATTGACAGGAAAACCAGAGGACCTAAATCGTATAGTAAAAAAAGTAAAACCTGATCTTGTATTTCATCTAGCCTCTTTAAGCCCCTCAGTACACACCCTAGAAGATATCCCCACCCTTATTGAAAGCAACATAACATTGGGAACACAGCTTGTAGAAGCTATGGTACAGAATGAATGTTATCAACTCATTAATACAGGTACCATTTTGCAACATTATGAAGGCATGCCCTATAGTCCTGCTTCCCTGTACGGTGCCACGAAACAGGCTTTCGAAGCCATTATACAATACTATATTGAAACAACCCCATTAAAAGCCATACATTTAAAATTAGCCAATGTATATGGCAAAAATGATCCCCGACCACGAATTTTTTCCTTGTTAAAAAAGGCTGCGCTAGAACAGATAACACTGGAAATGACTCCTGGTGAACAATACATTGATCTGATTTATATTGATGATGTTGTAGAAGCCTTTTATGTAGCAGCCCTTCGATTTGAAAAAAGGATGGATAGAAAACAGGAAAAATTCCTGATTTCATCCCAAACACCCATTAAACTAAAAGAACTGGTCAGAATCTATGAAGAAGTTGCCGGACACAAGGTGTCAATCTGCTGGGGAGGAAAACCTTACAGGTCCCGTGAAATGATGGCATATCAACCCTACGGGATTCCACTTCCACAATGGAAAATAAAAAACAGTCTTTATGAAGGCATAAAAAAAACCCTATCAATCGAATGATTGATAGGGTTTTTTTTAATCGTTCCAAGCCGTCATGCTTAAATAACGATAATATTCATATTGCAAGGGATGACCTGTGGTCCATGGTTTATTCGCAGTCGTATAATGAATAATTGCTGGTTTTATTTTATGAAGAATTGGATTGATAAGATATGAGGTTTGAAAATTCCATTTCGGATCCAATTTTAACCATTTGTCAAAGAGATTCGCATTTAATGCATCCTGATCCATATATAATACTTTAAATGGATTAGATCTTGTATAATGCATAATTTTGTCCGATAAATTATTTTCTCTCCACTTAATTACATTAAACACTAACACACCCGAATTAAAATACTTAAATTGAGGTGGAATAGACAAAGGGGCACATCGATCCAAAGCAGCAGGATCTTCTACTGCAGCTAAACAATAATTATCAATATTGGTATTCCATAACTCTGTCACATCTTCTTTTAAAATAATATCACTATCCAAATAAATGGCTTTATTGACATCCAGCTCCAACAATTGGGGAATCAGTATCCGGAAGTAGTTTTCCTTGCCAAAATAGCCAATGATTCGAAACCCATTAAATACTGAAGAATCAATGATTAAAAAATGAATAGGAATTTGATACTTCTGCAAAGCTAAAACCAATTTATACTTATTTAGCGGTGAGATTCCACCGTCAATGACATATATTTTCACCGGGTTTTGTGACTTTTTGTTTAGTACTAGGGAAGTTAGCATAACAGCGAGGGGTTTAGTATATTTGTCACTGCACGTTGTAACAATATGAATGGATTCCAATTTATCCACCTCGACATTTTATAATAGCCGTGATGCAAATTAATAAGAGGTTCGGAGAATATGAATTTCTTCTCCCATAACACAATAGGATGTCAAGCACCCTGGGATTAATAAGGATTCTCCTTTCGTACACTTTACCTCTTCACCATTACCAAAGATGACTCCCTCTCCTTCAATAATGGTTAAAATACTAAATTGTCCCCTGGTAAAATAATGGGAATTCCCATGGACTTCAATTCGTTCTACGCTAAAAAAAGGAGTTGTAAAGAGAGTATCCCTGGCAAATTGAAAAAAACGTTTCTCCTGGTTTACTGGTTCCTTAAAATTAATCACTTGCATAGCTTTATCAAGGTGCAATTCCCTTTGATTCCCTTTTCCATCTGTTCGATTCCAATCAAAAATCCGATAGGTTAAATCAGAGGATTGTTGAATTTCAATTAAACGAATGCCTTTTCCCAGGGAATGAATGGTTCCTGCAGGAACATATATTAAATCTCCACCAGTAACTTTGATTCGATTTAAATACGCCTCTAATTGTCCAGCCAAAACTCTTTTCTTAAACAATTCAGGAGTCATGTAATGATGTCCATAAATAACATGAGAATCAGGTTCAGCATCGAGAATATACCAGCATTCTGTTTTTCCATTTCCATCCTTCTCAAGCAATTGGGCATAAAAATCATCAGGATGGACTTGAACAGATAAATCATCCTGGCAGTTAATATACTTTATAAGTAATGGAAAAAACCCATTATTGTCTATACAATGACTTCCAAGAATAAATTCTGCAAAATCACAAAAAAGGTCAAATAAACCAATACCAGCAAAAATACCATTTACAATCCTGGTATCATTATTGGGTAATCCTGATAACGTCCATATTTCTTCGCCCCATATTTTCTCTTTCCTGATGGGCAATAACTTCATGGGGTAAAACTTTGCTTTCAACTTTCTTTACCCCAATTCCAAATCATTTTGCTCTAATAACAATTTAACTTCCTGAGCTCTATTTTTGGGACATACTAATATTGCTTTTTCTGTAGCAACAATCACAAGATCCTTTATGCCAATGGTTGCAATGAATTGACCTGATGAATGAATGACACAATTGGTTGTATCCATTAACAGGCTTTCTCCTTCGATCACGTTCCCCTTTTCATCGGAGGAGAAAATCCGTTCTAGAGCATCCCAACTTCCCAGATCATCCCATATAAAATCTACAGGAATGACATAGATATGATCCGTTTGTTCAATTACGCCATAATCAATGGATTTTTTCTCAATGATGTTATATTCCCTTTCAATAATTTCTTTTTCTTCGGGAGTATTAAAGGATTTTTCAATTCTCTTTAATCCATGGGATAACAAAGGCATATATTGTTCAATCATTTGTAAGACCGTTGAAGCTCTCCAAACGAAAATCCCACTATTCCAAAAATAAGCGGGGGTATTAAAGTATTCCTTCGCCAGATTCAGTGGCGGCTTTTCAATAAATTGCTCCACCTTATAAAAGGAACCTAGCTTTTCCCCTCTTTTAATATAGCCATAGCCTGTTTCCGGACGATGGGGTTTAATCCCCAGGGTAACTACACAGTCTTCTTGGCTGGCTTGATTTGCTGCTTCATTCAATGCATCTCTATATTTTTCGCTTTGTAAAACGTATTGGTCTGCAGGTATGGTGATGAGAATGGGATCAACGTATTTATGTTTTAAATAAACGGCTGATAAACCAATACAAGCCGCAGTATCCCTGCCACAGGGTTCAACAATGATATTTCCATCGGAAATAATACTCACCTGATCCTTCACAATTTCCCTGTATTTCTCTAATGTTACGACATAAATATCTTCTATTTTAAGAAAAGTAAGCAATCTTTCAATTGTATATTGAAAAAGGGATTTACCATGAAAAAGAGTTATAAACTGTTTAGGTAAATCACTTGTGCTTTTCGGCCAAAGGCGTTTACCCTGCCCACCTGCCAAAACCACAGCTTTTATCATGTAACCACCCGCTTTTTCATTGTAGAATAGATTATGTTTTATAAAGGAAGTCCGTGATAAATCAGCCTAAAAAAGCCCATAGATTTACAAATTATGGAGTGATTTTTTGTCCAATCCAGACGCTATCAGCCTGATTTATTTTCTTAATCCAACGGGGCAATTCCTCCACTAATTTCGTTACCCCATCCCATGTATCTACATCATGAAAAGCGATGAATCCACCTTCTTTTACTTTAGGGCTCCAAAATTCGAAATCTCGGCGCACTGAATGATAATCATGAACGGCATCAATGAACAGAAAACCAATTTCCTGATCCAATGGCCACTTATTCGCTGCTTCAATGGTATCTGACTGAATAGGTTTAACAAAGGGCAATAAATTCAATGATGTTATCGTATGAATGAAGGATTGATAGAGCTCGATTCCACTCATTTGTCCCCAATTTTGCCAATGATCAACGGCATATATTGTGCCGCCCCCCCGGTCCTTCACTGCAAAAGATAACCAGGATGTTGATCTTCCTTTAAATGAACCAACCTCAACAACAGTAGGAATGGGAGCGTGAAACCGAGCGATGTTGTATAGGGCGGCACCTTCCTTTGTTGTTAGCCAGCCATCAATAGGAGAGACCAGTTCCTCAATTTCCATCATCCTTTGATTTAGATCTTTCTGAGGAGATTTTTTATTTTGCAAGGATTCTTCAAAAAGATGGCTAATAAAAGTTAACCGTGACATTTTTCCAACAGTAACATCTTCGATAATAGATTGATGATGGTTTGGGGGAACAGCGTTAGTTATTTCTCCGTAGGCATGATTTATAAAATCCGTAATAGGTAATGTATAGAAGGTCCTGATTAAATCGGCTATGGTTGAATGGGGGGTAATAGGAAGGGAAAGAGGGGTTTGATAAAGGTAAGCAGCCTGGGGACTGGTGAGGATAGCTTGAATCTGTGCGATTTTTGAAATTCCTTGACTTAATTGAATCTGAGAATGTATTAATTCCTCTTTTTGTGGCAGACGATTAAGGAGCTGTCTATACAAATCCCATATATAATGACTTCCTTCTTTTTGCATTAAGTCATTTGCTTTTAATCTTATTCTCAATTAAATTAACCTCCCTAGTAACTGAAATAACTCCGGTACATCTATCTCTATATTTTCATGATAACCTCGCGGATCTACCCGATTAGGATAACGGTGGCCTTTTCCCGTTAATTCATAATAATCTAATCCTAAATACTGGCTTATCATTTTAAAACAGGAAAGCATCCAGTTGGGACTAAATAATTCAATGACTTTTGTTCCTGGACTGCAAAATAATAGGTTCGTTAATCCCGCACCATGGGGGGCAATCACCACATTTGCAGAATGGAATATTTGAATTTTCCTAACGATTGGTTCGTGTTCAAGGAGAATAAATTTAAAACCAAGGGAAGTTAAAAAATCCATCACTTCTTTTTCATTAATAACTTTGCGGTGGCTGGCCAAATCTCGACTAATATAAATTCGTTCATACCCTGCCAATTTTTCTACTTTTCTATTTAGCAAAAGTTCATTTCGCAAAAAGTGACAGGCCCATTTTGGGACAATTCCCAATGAGCTTCCTGTGTAAGAAGGTGCCACTAACTCTTTTGCTTGTATTATTAAATTCGGTGTTACTTCTATTCGCTGTTCTTTGGGAATGCCTAATAAGGAGAGAAGTTCATCTTGTATGGGTAATAAATGATTTGTTACATAACGTTGTATGGGAATTTTACTTCTGCGGAGCAAATCAAGGCGGGCAGCAATATCAAACATAAGATGAAAATAATTAAAACCATAAGAGGCTTGAAGAAGGGCAACATTCTCATGATAGTACCGGGGGATCGGGGGATATTTATTTTTAAAAGATTGAAAATTGAAGTTGATTTCAAATAGGCCTGGTTCAATAGAAATATCCTCAATGATTTTATGATTGGGAGTAATAACTGCACCACCGTATGCTCCCCAGAACCGGCCCCCTGGTATACTTACCACAAAGGGCTGTATAGCTTCATTTCCATGTATGATGTTCATCGTACAAGCAGGTTTCTCAGCTGTGATCCATTGCCATGTATACTTATAATAATTCTTTATACTTATCATGGTGTTTTCTTCTGTCCTATCCAATTGGAAAGAGCTTGCCCAAAAAATTGAGCCATTGTATCCACTCCCCATGAAAAGGTTGTATAAAATAATTTATGATTATTCCTTATTGCCCGTGAAAAAAATAATTACCCCCTTTTAAAAGGAGGCAAGTTGTAATGTTAATTCTAATTCGTTTAAATCAACGAAGATATCATCGAAAATATTTCCTAAGTTAAATCTTCCAGATAATCGTTCTCCCTTTCCTACCAAATAATAATAATCTAACCCCATGTGTTCGCATATCATCCAATAGCAGGGCAACATCCAATTGGCATTAAATAATTCAATTACCTTCGTTCCTGGATTACAAAAAACCAGATTGGTTAATCCTGCTCCATGGGGGGCGATGATGGCTTCTGCTGATTGAAAAAGATCTATTTTTTCACTGACAGACAAAGGTTGTAATACAACCCTGGTGAAACCAAAAGAGCTCAGAAACTCCATCACCTGTTCCTCATTTGAGACAAGCCTACGCTTAGCATCAGCACGGCTTATGTAAATGCGTGATGATTTTTTGGATTTAATATTTCTTTTGAGAAGAAGTTCTTCACGCAAGAAATAACAAGACCTTCTGGGAATCACACTATTAATACATCCCGTATAAGACGGAACAATTAGATTATTGGCTTTCACATGAAGTTGATCATGTATTTGAATCCTCTTCTCTTCTGGTATATTGAGTAAGTGCAACACTTCCTCCTGGAAGGGATTACTGCTATCAATAACATACTTATCAACAGAAACATTGCTTGTTTTGATATAATCCAAACGAGAAACTACATCAAACAACCAGTGAAAATAATTATAGGAAAAATAAGAATGAAGGACTACTATGTTCCCCGGCAAATAAGAGGTGGTTGGATTATAACCTCCTGTATATTGCATGTTATATTTATCAAACATTTCATGGGATAAGTCCTTTACAATTTTTCCATCAGGTGTCAACACAACTCCATGGTTTGCCCCTATATATTTTCCCCCGGGTATAATTGTAATAAAAGGTTGGGTGACCATTTTATCTCCATGGTCAAACACAATCGATGAATCAATGGTTTTAGGTGGATTTCCCTGGAACATTTTCTCCTGTTTTAATGAATTGAAATGATCAAGCAGTTTAGTTTCATTAATCCATTGCCAGGCAGTTGTATAATAACGATCATAAAACCTCTGAGAAGCCCCCCGAACTCCCGGCCTTGAGAAATTGTTCCTTAATAAATTTTTTCTTTCTATTAAAGTCATGATAAACTTTATTCTTTGCTGCCCATCTGTAAGAAATTGATGTTTCTGTATATCAATGGCCATCTGATGCAAACCCATAATCTCTTTGTAACAGTTTTTTACAAAGGTATAAATATCCTTATTAAAAAAAGTACGAATAATATCTGCAATGGTTCTATTAACCCCATTTACCGTGTGTAGGGGTACCTTATATAAGGTTAATGCTTCATTACTCATCAGTACATTTTTTATTATTTCCAGTTTTGAAGATCCTAGGGAAAGTAACTGGCTATGTTGATTGAGTTCCATGACATTAGGGACGCGATTTAACAGTTCCCTATATACTTCCCTAATAAATAATTGCTGGTCTTTCTGGAGAAGACTCATTAAATGTTGTAAGATACTCAATTGTTTGTTCCCCCATTGAAGGCCATTCCTAATATTTGGTGAAGGTGGTTACTATCAATTCTCATATTCCCTCTAATTTTTTTGACATCTACTGGATTGCTCAACTCTCCCCCTATTCCACGTAAATAATAATAATCTAACCCTACATAATTACTAATCATCCAATAACAGGGCAACATCCAATTAGGGTTAAATAATTCAATTACCTTTGTTCCAGGTTCACAAAAAACGAGATTCGTTAGACCTGCACCGTGGGGAGCCACTATGAATTGTGCTGAATTAAAAATTTGGATTTTCCTCCAGACTGGTTCCTTTTCTAAAATAATCTGTCTAAACCCGTGGGCTGATAAAGCGTCCATGATCTCTTCATGATTTTCTATTTTCCGATGATTGGCATTCAGACGGCTAATATAAATACGCTCATACCCTGGAATTTTTTCTATATTCACTAATAGCTCTTTTCTTAAAAAATCACAGGCCCATTTAGGAATCAAACCTAATGAACTGCCTGTATAGGAAGGGGCAAGCAATCGCTGTGAAGTGATATTGAGTTGAATATTGGTTTGAATCCTCTTTTCCCTGGGGATACCTAAAAAAGTTAATAGTTCATCCTGAAAAGGAAAAGCCACATTGGTGATATATTTATCAATGGGAATTTCCGTTTTACGCAGTAAATCAATCCTGGCAATAACATCGAACATCCAGTGAAAATAATTAACATCATACTTTCCACGTAAAACTCCAATGGTCCCATTATATACAGTGGAAGAGGGAAGGGTTTTATTTGCAAAAAATGAATATCTGAAGGTTTCTTGAAATAAATCTGTCTCCTGAGAAACATCTGCTACAATTTTGCCATCTGATGTAAATACAACTCCTCCACCCATTCCCCAAAAGCGTCCTTGATCTATAGAAGAAACAAATGGTTGGGGAATTTTTTTAAACAATAAAATATCATTCCAATCAAAAGAAGGATCAATTCCTTTTGGGTACTTTAGTAAAATATCCTCTTCATTATAAAGAGGAATGATTTGATTTGATTTTTTTTCTGATGCCCAATCCCATGATGAAGCATAATACCCTTGAAAAGAATTGTGTGATGAAGAATTGTGTGATGAAGAAGGTTGTTGTTGCAGAATCCTTTTACTACTTATTTCAATAATGCTGGAAATAAACCGGGTACGAGAAACCATACCTACAGTCAGAGATTTAACAGCATTTAAATCAGGCTTGTTATGGAACTCATAACCTAATAGCTCTTTATAGACACTTCTCACAAAATAAACCACATTAGAGGTATAAAAGGTCCGTATAATATTCCCAATGGTAAGGTTTGATTTAGATAACCTCTGAATAGGTTTTTCAAACAGTTCTCTTGCTTCCTCTGTTTCAATTAATTGTTGAATAAAGGAAGTTTTTACGGATTCCCCTCCATCCAGTTGTTGCAAATCCCTTCCCATCTCTTCCTGGGTTGGTTCACGATCTAAAAATTGAATATACGCCCCTTTGATAAAATCCTGCCTATCCTTATAAAATAAGGTTTTTAAAATAGTTAAAATGGACAAACTTATACCCCCCTTCACCAAATTGGGCTCATAGGGATTCTAATAGTTTGGATAAGCCTCCAATATTAACGGTAATATCATCTGAAGCTTTTCGCAAATCTACCCGATAGGAGTAAGTGCCCTCCCCAGTTAAACAATAATAATCTAAACCTAAATAGAAACTAATCATTCGATAGCATGGAAAGATCCAACCAGGACTAAATAGTTCAACGATCTTAGTTCCTGAATTACAAAATAATAGGTTTGTTAGACCTGCACCATGGGAAGACAAAATCACGTTAGCTGAATGAAAAAGTTCAATTTTTCCCGCCACAGATTCATCTTCAAGAAAAACCCGCTTAAAGCCATGCTTTTGTAACAGATTCACCACTTCTTCTTCATTGGTTATTTTCCGATGGCTAGCATGAGCCCGGCTTATATAGATCCGTTCATAGCCGACTCGTTTTTTTACATTTCTTTTTACTAACAGTTCTTCTCTTAAAAAATGGACGGCCCACTCTGGAATAGTGCCTGTATAACTATGTATAAATGAAGGGACAACAAGTTGATTTGCCTGAATATATAAATGGGGTGTAATGGTTATTCTTTTTTCAAGGGGAACGCCTAGGTGTGTTAAAATTTCATCTTGAAAAGGAAAGGCGCAGCTGGTTACATACATATCAATAGGAATGTGACTTTTTCTAATCAAATCCAGACGGGCAGCCACATCAAACATCCAGTGATAATAATTAAATCCAAAAAAACAATGTAGGATGGCTATATTTTTATTTTCCATTTTGGGTAATGAGGTTGTTTTAAATATGGGTGGACAACATGATGCCTGGGGGACTTCATGGGATAATTCCTTAAAAACCCTGTTATCCTTCCCAATAACAGCACCTCCTAATCCGCCCCAGAAACGTCCATTAGGAATCACAGTTACGGAATAGTGAGGAATATGCTTTAATCCACCCAAAATATAATTCACATCAGGATTTGGACCCTTAGGATATGGGATAACTATTTTCTTCTCATTAACTAGGGGAATCTCCCACATGAGTATCGCTCCTTATCCCCCTGACAGCACGAATAACATCCATCCCAGCCTTTTCCCAATTATATTGTTTTGCAATATTCATCTTTAATAATTCACCTTTTTTCTGCGCTTCGTGATAGTTATTGTAGACAAGCCTCATTTTTTTCTTTAAATCATCTAAAGCAGGCTCAGCCCACCATTGGCCTTTATTATAAAATCCCGTATACCATTTTTCTGGGATAGGGACCAATTGATAATCCACTAAATAACTATTTTCTTCATTAAGGAAATCCGTCTGGCCTCCCCAGCTTGTTGCTATTACAGGCAAACCAAAGCTTCCAGCTTCTAAATAAGGGAGTCCAACCGCTTCCCCCCGAGAAGGCAAAACGAAGGCATCGCTTTTTCCATATAATTCATCCATTTGAGATTGGGAAAGAAGGTCTGTAATGATATGCACAGGGGCTGTTTGGTTCCCAATGCCAAAACTAGATTTTATTTTTTCCATTTCATCCAATACTAAGGGTTGTAAATTAGTACCCCACCCCATTTTACTGGTCTTCAAGATTAAACGTACATGATCTTCTTTTGTGAATTCTTCAAAAAAAGCACGAAGAAGAAGGTCATATCCTTTTCGAGGAGACCACTGAAATATGGAGAGAAACGTAAATTCCCCTTTTGCAGGATGTAATTCTTTATTCTTTATTTTTATTCCCTGTCTTACTAATGTGACAGGGACAGTTACACCACTTTTTTGAATATATTGGAGGTTATGTCTGGATGGCACCCAGATGCCATCCATATCATTGCACTGACTTACATATGTTGAAACCATTTGCGAGGTTTCCATATAGGTATATCCAAGGGAAATATGATCCTGGTTTTTACTAAATAGATTGGGAGGAGAATGAGAAATGAAAATATAGTTTCCTTCTTTGGGCTTATTGGATAATACCTCTAATTGTTTATGCACCAGGGAATCTAGATCTACACGGGGCAAACGAAGATCAATATTTTCTATTTTTACGTTTATACCCTGGGAATCTAATGCCAGAACCAATTCACGTGCAGCCTGACTAAATCCGGTAGAATCAAAGAAATTGGCCCGCCATACAATTTGCATCGTTACCGCTCTCCCATTACCTTCTTTAAATCCTGTTGTACCATCATTTCTATTAATTGTTCAAAATCAACACTGGGTTTCCATCCTAATTTCTTTTTCGCCTTTTCTGAATCACCTAATAAGAGGTCCACTTCAGCAGGTCGAATATATTTCGGGTCAATAACCACATAATCTTCCCAATTCAAACCAACTGAACGAAAGGCAATTTCCACCCATTCATTAACTGTATGGGTTTCACCCGTTGCAATAATATAATCATCCGGTGTATCCTGTTGTAACATCAACCACATAGCTTCCACATAATCCCCAGCAAAACCCCAATCCCTCTTTGCTTCTAAATTACCCAATCTTAATTCCTTGGCCATTCCACATTTAATTTTGGCAACACTATTTGTAACTTTTCTAGTGACGAATTCAATGCCCCGACGGGGTGATTCATGATTAAAAAGAATGCCTGAACAACCATATAGCCCAAAACTTTCCCGGTAATTTACAGTAATCCAATGGCCATATATCTTAGCCACCCCATAAGGGCTGCGTGGGTGAAAGGGGGTATTTTCTGATTGAGGTGTTTCCATGACTTTGCCATACATTTCGCTGCTTGACGCTTGATAAAAACGTGCTTCTGGTTTCGTTGAGCGAATGGCTTCTAATACATTGGTCACTCCTAATCCAGTTACCTGTCCTGTTAAATAAGGTTGATTCCAGGAGGTCCCTACAAAAGATTGGGCAGCTAAATTATAAACCTCATCAGGTTTGGTTTTCTTCATAATTTCTACTAAACTTCCCTGATCCAATAAATCCCCTTCCACCAATTCAATTTCATTAATCATGTGCTGGATATTTTCAATTAAAGGGGAACTGGTTCTTCTTCGCAACCCGTATACTTTATACCCTTTATTTAAAAGCAATTCCGCCAGATAAGAACCATCCTGTCCTGTAATTCCCGTAATTAAAGCCCTTTTCATTTTTTCTAACCTCCAAAACAAACCAGGTTAATTCATTTTATGACTATGAAAACCAGGGTAGCACGCAAGATAAAAGAAAATCCCTTCCTTGACCATCCTAATTGGAAGGTCGAGGAAGGGTATTGTAGCCTTCATCAATTATAAAGTACAATCAACAACGGTAACACCGGCTGCAGATAATGGAGTTAAGGTTAATGGAATACCTAAGATATTAATGGTAAGGGTCGCCACATTGGTGTTCTTATCAATAACAAGGGTAAATGGCAATGACAATCCAACAAGGCCGTCAACTGTCAAGGTTAAGAAGCCTGTAACCGTCGTAACGCCTGGAGTTGGGAAGTTACATACAGGTGGATTAATTACTGTAGCTTCTAATGGTACAATAACAGCGCTAATGCCGAGGAGGGTAAGGACGGTTAAGCTACCAACAATGGTACTACCTGTGGTTTGACAGTTCGGACAAAGATTAATGTTAAGGCTTGTTGCTATGATACTAAGTCCAAGAAGGTCAAAGAGGATTGGTACATAGAATTCCCCACTGGCAATACCTGTAACAGAACAATCACAGGATGGTGTTGGGAAGATCTCTGGACATTGTGGTGGGAATTGACCAACAGGTGGGCATTGTAATGGAAGAATGTTTGCTGGAATTGGAGCACGAGGACGGCAGAAGCGTGCAATGACTTCTAATTTAACTTCTGCTTCAACTTGAATTTCTTTACAAATATTAACGTTAACGACGATTTGATTTTCATTTAAGAGAACAGAATCACAAATAATTTGAGTTACACGACATAATACGTTGGTGCCTTGAGGAGCACAAAGCACATCTTTTTGGAAGATCTTCACATGGGTGTCAAATTCACAAATGACAGTGCCGTTTGCAGAAACCACCAAATGGAGAGGAATGCTGGAAACAATGGCAACTAATTGAGCCTGAGTTCCATCCACAAGGGTAACATCTTCACGGCCAATTTCTAAACAGCATAATTCATCAGTTGGGCAAAATAAAGGTGCAGGAGTTGGTACAATGGGGATTGTTAAATCTGGAGTAGGAGCAGTACATGTCACAGTGACTAATTGTCCTGAAGCAATAGCGTAAGCAATCGGTTGAACACATTCGATTGGCGGGGCAATATCCCGTTGATCCTGGGTATTTGCGACGGTCCAGTCATAAACTTTTTGCACACGAATACATTCAGGGTCTAATTGGGCAAGAAAAGATGGATCTACTTGACCCCCACGTATTGGTTTAATATCTTTCACGGACATCCTACCTTCCATCATTTTTTTATCAAAGGATGGTACATCATATGTAGGTAAGTGAATGTTGGTCATGGGTGTTCAAAAAAATTTTTAAAAAATTCATATTTAATCACTTTTTAAAAATGGGCGCATAGAATACCTAGAAATTTTATTAAAGGAGGGATATTAGAATGGTAAAAGTGTTTCTTTTTAAAGAGCAGGTTTACTCTGTAGATGAAGACCTTCTTCCTTCATTTCGTAAATTATGTGAACAGGTTGGATACCGTACACATTACAATCATTCAAATTTATCTTTATACTTAAAACCATGGTTAGATGGTAAACGGATTATCATTCAATTAAAAAAAGACCATAAACAAGATATGATTTCTCGCCTTGAGAATTTACTAACTCCATATGGAGCCGATATTGAATCAACACATGACACAAAGGGGGACCTTTTCTTTTACCTCCAATTTTCAAATCAGGAACAATTAGAAATCCTTTATTCTTCATCCCATAATAAAGGGGGGAAAGAACTAGCGAACTCCCTTTATACCTCTTTCCTTGAGTATTATCCTCAGAAAGTGGCAAAACCTATTTCTTTATGGAATCCTTTCTCTAATGATAAACACAAGAAACTTCTAGGAAAAATCTATTGCCCTGCAATTATTATCAACCTGCCAAATTCAATTTCTACAGAAGATATTAATCAGGGGATTTTGCAGGGAATTCTACATTATTATAAAGTCCCAATTTTATTGCCACAAAATAATTCACCGAAAATTTGGGAGGAAATCATTCTGCAAGTATTAGAAATCAAAAAACAGGAACTCTTTAATCATCAGGAAGAAAAAAACATTCCTATCCCCATTTCTACAACTCCAGTTCAAATCCAACCTGCACCTGAACCCATTCCCGAGCCTAAATATACCCCGGAACTAGAACCCGTGGCTCAAGTACAACTCACTCCAGAACTCCAGCCCCTTCCTGTAGAAGAACTTCCCCCCTTGCAAAAAGCAGTTCCTACATTAAATAAACCAACCAAATCCCCTCAGGAAATTGTGCAAGAACGAATTAATGAATTAAAAATGCAGATAAAATCCAATCCAGGTGCTTTAAATAATCAAAACTTTGTAGTAAATCAAGAAAAGCTTAACCAGGCCAGAATAAATCAGGCAAGGGTGAACCAGACAAAAATGAATCAGAATCCATGGGATTCTTTGAAATCACATCCAAATTGGAACCAATCTTCCCTTATGAAAAAATCAACCCATAATGCCAATGGGCCAATCATTGATCCATTTAAACAAAAAAAATCGAAAAGTAATAGTAATCAATTTTCCAATGAAGTAAATCCCTTTGGTAAAGGGAAACGGTAGCAAGGAGGAACAATGTTCCCCTTTATGATCAAATGTGATGCTTATCAGCAAATGGTTACTTATTGCCAATCACAAATCCCCTTTGAAGCTTGTGGAATTTTATCAGGTATCAATCAAGTAGTGACTACCACCTGGTGTTTACCCAATGCAGAGAGAAGTCCTTATCGCTATTCCATCGCACTTCCTTTTATCAATCAAACATTTTCTTCAATCAAGCAAAAAGGTGAACAATTTCTAGGTATTTTTCATTCTCATCCAACCGCCCCCCCAGATCCCTCCCCTGAAGACATTCGCAATGCCAATTATCCTGAAGCAACCTATGTCATTGTATCTTTATTAACATATCCCCCACAAACAGGATGTTTCCAAATTCTCCATCATCAATCTTTTAAGAAACAACTAGTAGTGGTGCCATAAATAAAAAAGAGGTTGGGGATAATTAAACCCCTAACCTCTTTTTTATTTTTTTAATTTTTGCCACTCTTTAATAACCTGGTCTCCAATTTGATTCGTAAATTGGGAATGAACAGGACGAAAGGCCTCTTTCCACAACTTCTTTTCTCCTTCAGTTTGAAAATGGATCCGTATCATTTTATTTTCCATTAGATCTTCTAAAGCCTCTTGGTTAATTCTTTTAGCATATTGGCGTACCCATTCCGTTGTTTCATTCATTGCTTCAATGATTGCCTGTTGATTATTTTTATTCAAACCATTCCAGGTATCCCTATTCATTAATACAAAGTAACCAAGATAACCGTGATTAAAAATCGTCAAATCTTTTTGCACTTGATAAAATCTCTTACTATAAATATTTGAAAGGGTGTTTTCTTCCCCATCATATGTGCCATTCTCCAGTTGACGGTATAGTTCATTAAAAGAATCAGTTTTTGCATTTGCGCCAAGAGCCTGAAACTGGGAATGAAGGACTGGACTTGCCATTACTCGAAAGGACAGTCCTTTAAAATCATCAGGGTTAATCAGGCTTTGATTAGCGGTCATCTGTTTAAATCCATTATCCCACAAAGCTAATCCCTTTACATTCCCATTGCTTATGGATTGGAATAAAAGTTGGCCTAATTTACCATCCATTCCCTTTTTAATCATTTGTTCATTATCGAAAGCATAAGGCAGATCAAAGATTAATAACTGGGGAAAAAAAGTAGACAGATTAGATATTGACGGGGCAATCATTTCTACTTTCCCATCCTGCAACGCCTGAAATTCATTATTATCATTAAATAACACTGCATTGGAATATATTCTAACTTCAACCATTCCCTGGGTTTTCAAACGTACCAATTCAGCAAAACGACTGGCTGCAAGTCCTTTTGGGGTGTTTTCAGCAACCACATGGCTAAAACGGATGACTACTTTTTTACCAAGTCCTGTTTGTTCATCATCATAAATGGTGGGCTTATTCATAGTAAAACCAGATCCAATAAACACTGCTATGATGATTACGGCAAAAGAAGTCAAGATTAACCTGTTATATGTTTGCACCTGTTAACACCCCATATATCTTTATGCTGTTAAACTCTCTTCTTGTTGTTTATAGTTTAACTGAACGACTGCTTCATTATGTTTGGCCTGGTCAAATGCATTTTCATTTTTGGAAACAACCAAGGTTGCGATACCATTTCCAATAAGGTTTACAATGGCACGACCTTCTGACATGAAGCGGTCTACACCGATTAAAAGAGCAAGGCCTTCAATTGGAATAACATTTAATGATGCCAGGGTTGACGCAAGGACAATAAAACCACCACCGGTTACAGCTGCTGCCCCTTTAGAAGTAAGTAACAGGATGGCAATAATCGTTAACTGCTGTGTTAAGCTTAAATCCACATGAAATACTTGGGCTAAAAAGATCACCGCCATGGACAGATAAATGGTTGTCCCATCAAGGTTAAAGGAATATCCAGTTGGAATAACAAGGCCAACTACGGATTTTTCACATCCATACTTCTCCATTTTTCTCATCATGTTTGGAAGAACAGATTCTGAGGATGATGTCCCGAGTACAATCAGCAGTTCTTGCTTAATGTACTTGAGATAATTCCATAAACTAAATCCATACATTTTACAAATAATATTTAAAACCACAAAAACAAATAAAAACATGGTCATATATACACTAAACATCAATTTACTTAATGGAATTAATGTTGCTAATCCATATTTACCAATGCTAAAGGCCATTCCCCCAAAGGCACCAATGGGAGCAAGTTTCATAATAAAACCTAATATTTTGAAGAAAATTTTAGATGAAAGATCTAGGAATTTAAGAATTGGTTCCCCGGCCTTGCCTAAGAAAGTGAGTGCACAGCCAAACAAAATAGAAAAGAATAAAACTTGCAGGATGTCCCCTTTCGCAAAGGCATCTACCACATTAGAAGGAACGATATGTGTAAAGAACTCCACCCAATCCATTTGTTTTGCACTCTCAACATATTGGTTAATATTACCTTTCTGCAATTTACTAGGGTCCAGACCTGCACCTGGCTTAACAACATTTGCCACCATAATCCCAATAATTAAAGCAAAGGTGGTAACGATTTCAAAATAGATAATCGCCTTTCCCCCAACACGGCCAACCTTTTTCATATTTCCCATACTAGCAATTCCTAACACAATGGTTAAGAAAATAATGGGAGCTATGATCATTTTAATCATCTTAATAAAGGTATCCCCTAAAGGTTTCATTTCTTGTCCAATTGATGGCCACAATGCACCGACAAGGACACCAAGAATAATTGCAATAATTACTTGAAACGTCATATTTTTCAGAAGTTTCATATTGTCCCTCCTCCATAAATACTCTATGTTTTCTGATATTTCTATGATAGCGATTTCAATAGAGGAGGAGAAGTTTCCGAACTTATTAAACTTTTTGTTCATTTTGTTCATCAAGCCAACTAAATAATTTCGTTGGCCGACCAATTGTCCCATAAATCATATTTGATTTTACCTTACCTATTCCTTCTAAGTACTCTAAATAACGTCGAACGGTTACCCTGGACATACCAATTTTATTGCCTATATCTTCTGCAGAGATTCCTGACTTAATTTCTCGAATACAATCAGAAATTTGTTGTAGGGTAAAGGATTGAATTCCTTTGGGGAAGATTTCCTTTGTTTCGTTTTTCACATGATGAGAAATCTCCATATTCATGGCATAGTCAAATACCTTCTGAGATAATTTCTCTGATTTTCTTTGATTATAATATTGTCGATAACGAAGCAGGGCTTTCTGAATTCGTTCAAAGTGAAAAGGTTTAAAAACATAATCTAGGGCCCCTAAACGAATGACTTTCAGCACAGTTTCCCGATCGTTAGCTGCAGTTACGGCAATCACATCAATGTCTAGATCCTGGTTACGAATTATTTTCAAGGTATCTAACCCACTTTTCCCTGGCATATATAAATCAAGAATAACAAGCTGGGGTCTTAGTTCTGCAATTTTTTCTAATGCTTCATCCCCGTTTTTAGCAATGCCAACTATTTTGAACCCATCTACACGTTCTATAAATGAAGCATTAATTTGCTGCACCATGGGATCATCTTCTACAAGTAAGACAGAAATTGTTTCCACATATCATCCCTCTTTTCTTTCCATAGGAATCCGAATGGTTATACGGGTACCATGACCTAAATCACTATCAACCTCAATTTCACCACCACTACGATTAACAATAGAAGATACCAGGTATAGGCCTATCCCATGTTCTGCAGTACCTTTTGTAGAAAAACCCTTGGTAAATATTCGAACTTGGTCTTCCTGAGAAATCCCCTTTCCATTATCTTCTACCTCGATGGTTAAAAAGCTCTCATCCTGTAAGATCGATACTTCCACTTGTTTTTCTATATTGCTCATTTCTCGTAGACTATCAAAGGCATTTTCAATAAGATTTCCCAGAATAATAACAATATCGTGATACACTACATTTTGTGGAAAATGGGAAAAATTACTATATGGATCAACACGAAGTTGAATATCCAATTCTTTCGCTCGACTAATCTTACCAACTAGAAGTCCTAACAAATTAAAATCTTTTATGCGATCGCCTAGAAAATGAATCAATTTCTCTTCTTCCTGACTTATTTGAAAAATATACCCTAATGCTTCCTGTTCTTTGCCTAATTGAATCAATCCAGCAATTGTATGTAGCATGTTGCTATGCTCATGGTTTTTCACTCGTAAGGCATCAATATATCCCTTCACACCCGTTAATTCTTCTGCAAGGCGGGTGACTTCAGTTTTATCTTGAAAAATTGCAAGGGCACCAGCAATTTTATCTTTTATTCTAATGGGTACCCGGTTACTAACAATTAACGTATCGCCGATATAAAACAGCTGATTATAAATGGCATGTCCCACAGTAAGAATTTCCGGTAAACGGGTATCAGGAATTACATCGCTGATATTTTTCCCTATTACATCCCCCTTAATTTTAAGCATGTTACGTGCCCCATCATTAACAACAGTAATTCGTTCTTTTTCATCTATAGCAATAACTCCTTCAAGCATGGCATGGAAAGCGGCCGTTCGTTCATCAAGGGTTCGAGCCAATTCCTGGGGTTCTAGGTGGAAGGTTTGTCGCTTAATATGGCTAGCTAAAAGATAAGAACCCCCAATGCCAACGGTAAGAGTAAGGAATAAAACA
Organism: uncultured Paenibacillaceae bacterium; assembly: GCA_937874515.1. GTDB lineage: Bacteria > Bacillota > Bacilli > Aneurinibacillales > Aneurinibacillaceae > CALNBV01. Next base: position 22,921 of record CALNBV010000195.1, read on the forward strand.
AGAAGAATCTGCTGAAGAAGGTCATGTATGATCATATTTATTTTTGGTACAGTATTACCGACCATGGCCACACCAACCTGCTGATGCCGATTATTCATTATTGGTGCATAGGCACGAACACCTTCCCCCAACTCCCCTTTAACTCCAATGACATAAATATGTTCTGCAAAAGCTGGCCTGGCTTCATTTACATTAAACAAAGTCCCGACTCGACTCTCTAAGGGGTGGGACATTCGTTTCCCTTGCATATCAAGTACAACGATATAATCAGACCCATAAATGGCTCTCATTTTCTCGACTAAAGGCTGTATCAGCTTTTCGCCGTCTTGCTTTTCCACATTTTCAATAATCTGTGGAATCTGAGCGATAACCCGTGCTGTTAAAAGGGACCACTTGCTTAAATCCTCTGTTTTTACATTAATGATTTTCCCTACAAGAACAATGGTTCCGACTAATAAGGAGAACAAAACAATGGTAGAGGCTAACAAAGTAATTTTCCAACGGATGGGCCAGCTATTTAACTTCATCATACACATTCCCTCGCCTTTTACTTGCAATTCCCTTCATTTTATCATTTTTTCCAAAGATAAAGAAAAAAAGGAGCCCGCGATAAAGGGCTCCTAGATTAATTGAAGAGATATTTTGTTATTCGATACGTACTGTGTATTATTCAAAAAAACAATAGCATTCACTATGAAATTCTTGTCTGATTTATTTCGAGGAATAATAAATTGAAAGCCATTTAAAACCTCGGATTCATTGGGTGGAATGACAATGGGTTGTATGGATTGTATCCAATACTCACCTCTTCTAACATCCTTCTCCCATTCCTCTCCTTTTTTCATAAACACCCAACCATCCATTGCTCCATCTAACGTATATACCCCCATCGCTTCGACTGCATTTGGGGGTAAGATTTTACCGCTTAATTTAGCAAGACCTGGCGGGTCCATTCTAATACAAATCCATGGATTTTCTAAATGTACATTACCTGTATTTTTCATATGCAAATTTGCATACACAATAACCTCTTCGTCATTCTGTGAAAACATTACCGTATAGTCTAAAAATATTTCAGCCTTCTGGTCCATTGTAAAGGTTCGAGACTCAGGTTCACTTTCCGATATTGCTTTTGTTTCCGTGATGACCTGTGTTTCTTTGACTTCTTTGAGGGACGCCATTTCCTTCCTGATTTCCTCTAGCTCGGCTTTTTGCTTCTTTAATTCATTACGATATTTATCTACATCACCTTGCCATTGTTTCATCAATTTATTGATGATATCGTTTTGGGACATGCTTTTCCCTCCTTCCCTCATGATGTTACTATCATTTTATGAGGGAAGAAGATAAATAGACGTTTCTTTTTCCAATATGAAAAGCAAAAATGCATGCCATGAGCCAGAAACCACCTGCTGCAAAACCTGCTACAACGTCTGTGGGATAATGCACCCCTAAATAAATACGGCTTAAACCAATAGCGAATGGCAATAGATAACATACAAGCAAAGATATTGTTCGAGGTATCATTCCTTTAAACAAACGCCATAAAATAAAACCAACCATTCCATAAAAAACAAAAGAATTCATAGCATGTCCACTGGGAAAGCTATACCCTCCCGCTTCTACTAAATGAACCAATTCTGGACGACTCCGATGGAAAAATAATTTCAACCCCTCATTTAAGAGAACACTTCCAGCAATGGCAATCAGCAATAAAAGGGATTCTCGTTTCATGTGAAGTTTCGTGAATAATAACAAAGCAAATAGTATTCCCAGAGGAATCATAAATTTGCCTGATCCTAATTCAGTAAGGAACACTACACCTTTTGTAAAAGAAGGGGTCGCAAACTGGTTAATCCACTCATAGATTGCCTGATCTACTATGAAGGATTCATTTGCATACACACCTGTTGCAATATATGCAAAGAAGGAAAGAAATAACAAACTGAATAGTAAACCAATAATTATAACCATATACTCTTCTCCAATGACTTCTTTTAACTCATTTTACCATCTTACTTAACCCTTGTATAATATCCCCGGTCACTTTAAGAACAGGTTTGCTATTACTGTTGGCTACATTTTGTGCTACAACGGCTACAGCATAACGGGGCTTTTCAACTGGAGCATATCCTACAAACCATAAATTATAATTAGCTTCGCCAATTTGGGCAGTTCCTGTTTTTCCTGCAACTTTCCATGGTAAACTCCTCAATGATTGAGCTGTCCCTTTCTCTACTACCCCACCCATAAATTTACGCAATACCTTTAGAGTTTCTGGTTTTAAGGCAGCGTCAGGGATGTCTCGGTCTTCAAAGGTATAAAAATTGGACCCATTTTTATATTGAATAGAATCAACCCCTCTCACTTCACGGGCTTTTCCGTCTCCCGCAATGATTGCGGCCATTGACGCAGCTGCTAAAGGAGTGATTTGTACATCCCTTTGCCCGATAGCTGTCTGAATTAACACACCTTCATCGTCTTGTGGAGATTGGGAGGTATAGATTTGTCCCTTTTGTTCACGAGAAAATTGCTGAAAAGCCCCAATTTTTTGGAAGGGGTCTTTTTCCCAACCTAATGTTTCCGTTACACCTAAACGCCGGGCATATTCTATTATTTTCTTTGGTCCTACTTTTTTCGCAACTTCAGCAAAGGTGATATTACAGGATTGGGCAAAGGCTTCTTCAAAAGTAAGATCCCCGTGCCCTCCCTCCTTCCAACAGGTAAAACCATATTTCCCATACTTCCCTTTACAAAGAAAATGGTCTTGGGGTTTTACAATCCCCTCTTCAAGGGCAGCAGCTGCTACCACGATTTTAAATACAGAACCAGGGGTCATACGATTTAAAGCATGATTCTCCAATCCTTTTTGAAGAAGAAGAGCATCTTTTCGAGTTTCTTCATTTTCTGGGGTAAATTCGGGCCTTGAAACCATTGCTAATACTTTTCTTGTGGAAACATCAAGAATAACCCCTGCACCTTCCTGAATGCCACTGGCATTAAAAGCGTCTTCAGCGATTTTTTGCATG
>CALNBV010000196.1 GCA_937874515.1 uncultured Paenibacillaceae bacterium
GGTCCTCACCCTGGGTCTTCTTCTTCTCTGTACCTTTTTGTTGCCAAATGGTTTAGTAGGTCTCTTTTCCAACATGCAGTTTGTCAAGAACTTAAAACGGGTACGAGGTGGCATTTATCATCATCCCTCGGCGCCACATGTAAAACTGCCTGTCTTCCAGAAAAAATCCCTTTGTGTCTACGATCAACCCAGGTTGTTTACCGAATTAACAGTTATGGAACATGTATTAATGGGTTTTCATAGCCAATACCGGTCAGGGTTTTTCTCTAATTTATTGGATCTGCAAGGGGTGGAAAGGGAAGAACAGCTATTTCTTGGACGTGCCTATGATGTATTAAGGTTTATTGGGTTAGAAAAAAGAGCTTTTCATAAGATTCAAGGATTAACCAAAGAAGAACAACAGGTTGTCAAAATAGCAATGGCATTAACCTTAATACCAAAGGTCATACTACAAGAGGAATCCTATGCAGGAACTAGCGACAAAGAATTGGTTTTGTTCATTGATCCTAACCTTCAAATCGTAAGGGAGTATAACGGGATTGATCATTTTATTGAAAAAAGGCAGGTTAATTAGGGATACGCAAAATAGGCGTGTCCTTTTTACTTTATTTGGTTTAAACTATTAGATAATGAGGAAAAATCAAACAACATGAACAGATAGGGTGATCAAGGTGAACGTGTATAGCAGCAAGTTTGAAGACGGGTCAAAAATCGTCTATCAAGAAACGGGAAAAATCGCAATTGTGACAATCAACCGTGAACATGTACGGAATGCCATGACACCTGATATGTGGCAAGAATTAGCAAACATGGCACGGACTATAGAGCGCAATGGGAAAGCCAGAGTAGTGATTTTGCGAGGAAAAGGTAAGAATTTCACAGTTGGTTCCGATTTGAAGGCATTTCATAAAATGAGTATAGATGAAGCGAATCAGGCTTTTGCTTATATGGAAGATGCCATTTCAGCTTTCGAACATTTACGTTTGCCAGTAATAGGCGCTGTGACTGGACCTGCCCTTGGAGCAGGATTCCAACTTGCTCTTGCCTGTGATATTCGGATTGGGACTCCTGATGCCTTAATGGGAATGCCTATTGCCCGTTTAGGAATTACATTAAGCCATAAATTTACGCAACGGATTGTAAATCTAATTGGCCCAAGCCGCACAAAGGATTTCATTTTTACTAGCAAATATGTAAAAGGGGAAGAAGCTTATCGCCTTGGACTCTTAAATTATTTGGTTTCGGAAGAAGAATTAGATGATTTTTTATTAAGCATTGCTGATAAAATCCGCAAAGCTGCACCAAGCACACTCATTACTTGTAAAGAGGCTGTTGCCCAGAGCAACCCCTTTATCGAAGTACCTTTTTATCATCGGGGATACCCACAATATGTTGACCGGAAGGACTTTCCTGAAGGGGTCGCTGCATTTGTGGAAAAAAGGGAACCCAATTTTGAATAAAATAAATGCTAAAGCCGCTAATTAAAGCGGCTTTTTTTTTGTTTAAGAAATTATAAATTTTTGGGTACCCATGGTACCTTTTTCATAATAAGACCATAAGGTCCATATTTGATTCATAGCATCTCTTCTCTAATGAATGTTTGGAACTGAACGGATCGTAGAGTTTATTTCCTGGCTTTCTACATGGAATTGAATGGTGGTATGGGCAATCCCGAATTCTTCATACAGAATTTCTTCAATGCGGTGAATAAGGGTACCTGTTTGCTGAAATTCCATATTACGAATGGCTAAATGGGTACTTAAGGAGATATGCTCATTGGACAGGCCCCACACGTGAAGATCGAGAACCTTTACTATTTCTGATTCTATTAGCAATCGCTCTTTAATCCTTGGAATGGATAACTTCCCTGGAACTGCTTCTAGCAGAATCAAAGAAGCTTCCCGGGTTACTTCCCAGGCATTTCGTAAAATAACAAGGGCGAAGATTCCGCTTAATATGGGATCAATCCAGTATACATCTGTGAAATAAATAAGAATGCCTCCAATAATAATGCTGAAGTAAGAAAGGACATCCCCTAGAAAATGGAGAAAGGCACTTTTTACATTAATGTTTTCCGTGTCATTTTTTAAGATGAGGGTAATGAGGAGGGTGGCAAGAAAACCAATGATGGCTAATCCAATCATTCCTGTAGAATGAACATGGGCTGGATGGATGAGGCGGGTAATGGATTGATAGGCGATAAAAAGTGAAACAGCAATGAGCGTTAATCCATTGATGAGGGCGGCAAGACTGCCAAAGCGGTGATAACCATAGGTATGTGTTTCGTTGGCTGGTTTCCTCGTTTGTCTTATGGCAAACCAGCTCAAAAATAATGCTAGTATATCTGTGGAAAGATGCCAGGCATCAGATAGAATGGCTAAACTATTCGTAATAAAACCGCCAATAAGCTGGATAAAGAACATGGTGACCGTAATGAAAAACGAAATCTGAATTATCTTTTCCTGGCGGGTAGTCATTAAAACCCCCCTTTTTCATAAAAACTTTTTATAGAAAACAATAACAAAACTATGTTTATAGTTGTTACAATAGATAAAACATTGTTAGGGAGAGGGCTATAAACATATGGGTTGGCTTCAAATAAAAATGGGGATGGAAACCCTCATTATATCTCTTATAAGCGGTTATCTTTTTTCGTTGCTTCACATTCCCCTGCCCTGGATGTTAGGTCCTATTGCCGGAGTGATGGCCTGGCGGTTCATTACAAAACGGCCCCTTTATTGGCCCATTCAATTAAGGCAAGGGGCATTAGTTATATTAGGGTATATGTTAGGTTCTTCTTTTACTCGAGAAACGGCCATTGAAACACTGGGGCAATTGCCTTATATGTTTGGATCGACCATGTTGATTGTTGTTGTTAGTATGGCAATGGGGTATTATGTGGCAAAGGCAGCGAAGGTTGGGGGAATGAGCGGGTTTTTTGGCAGTGTACCTGGCGGCCTATCTCAAATGGTAACCTTAGGGGAAGAGGTTAAAGGTGTAGATGCTACCGTGGTTACCTTTATGCAGACCATTCGTGTCATTTCCGTTGTGTTCCTGGTACCCTTTTTAACCTTAAATGGTTTTGTAGGAAAAGGAATAGATCCAGTTTCTTCGACAGTTGGAAGTCAGCTAGGGACGTATTTGCCTGTCCTTGCAATTGTCGTTGCCGGGGCCTATATAGGGCAAAAACTCCATTTTCCTGTTGGATATTTAACTGGGTCTCTTTTATTTTCAGCGATTGCTGCAGTTTCTGGTTTACCCACACCACACTTACCATCCATTGTGATTATTCTTTCTCAGGTTTGTATTGGTGCGTATATCGGCCTTCTTATGAAAGCTAATCCCTCCCATGATTTTAAACGCCTTGGGATTTTAACGGTAATAAGCAGTATCATCTTAGTTTTTCTTTCGTTGCTGATTGGAGTTTTATTGTCTAAGGTGAATCTGATTTCTATTGCTACAGGTTTTTTAAGTACTGCTCCGGGAGGTATGGCCGAAATGGGCATTACCGCTTCTATGGTTCATGCCGACCTTTCGATGGTAAGTGCGTATCAATTATTCAGGGTATTCTTTGTTATGTTCGCTGTACCTCCTTTATTAAAGTGGTGGGTTAAACAAAGGAAGCATACTACGCTATAATTAATTTATAAGTTATATAAATAAAATATGTTAGGCAGAATATAAAAGATATATAAAAAGTGTGGCGATTTAGATGGAAAAAGTGGAATTAGATATAAAAGGGATGACCTGTGCAGCTTGCTCAGCTCGTATCGAAAAGGGATTAAATCGGATGGAAGGAATCGATCAGGCTTCAGTGAACTTAACCACGGAAACGGGCACTATTTCTTTCAATCCAGAGGTTCTAACCGTTGAACAGGTCATTGAGAAGATTAGCAATTTAGGATATGAAGCACAGGAAAAGGAGAGTCGGGAACAAAAGGAACTGGATAAAAAAGAAGAGTTGAAAAAGAAAAAAAGGATGTTAATCCTGTCCGTTCTTTTGTCTTTTCCCCTTCTTTATAATATGCTTGTCCATCTTCCTTTTCAGTTTCACTTTCCTATGTTGGATCTATTTATGAACCCCTGGTTTCAATTTGCCCTGGCCACTCCTGTCCAATTTTATATTGGGAGGAATTTTTATACGGGGGCCTATCATTCCCTTCGCAATAAAAGTGCAAACATGGATGTTTTAGTTGCTTTGGGTACTTCTGCGGCTTACTTTTACAGTGTGGCCGAAATGCTAAGAACCATCAATGGCGGTTACCCCAATCTTTATTTTGAAACAAGTGCAGTTCTTATTACCCTGGTGCTTCTCGGTAAATATTTAGAAGCCAGGGCAAAAGGGCATACAACAGATGCCATTAAGAAACTGCTAGGGTTACAGGCGAAAGAAGCCATTCTTCTTCAGGATGGGGTTGAAATAAAGGTTCCTTTAGAAAGTGTAAAAGTGGGGGATACCCTTGTTGTTAAACCTGGTGAAAAAGTCCCTGTGGATGGTGTTGTCATACAAGGCCTTTCCTCAGTAGATGAGTCAATGATTACCGGCGAATCTCTGCCTGTATCAAAAGGAACGGGGAGTCCAGTCATTGGTGCTACATTAAATAAAAATGGCAGGATCTTGATTCGGACCGAAAAGGTTGGGAAAAATACGGCTTTAGCGGGAATTATCCGTATTGTAGAAGAAGCCCAGGGTTCAAAGGCCCCCATTCAGCGGCTGGCAGATCTTATTTCTGGCATTTTTGTTCCTGTGGTAGTCACTCTTGCACTTCTAACCTGGGCCATCTGGTTTTTCCTGGTCTCCCCTAGGAGTTTCCCTGATTCACTGGAGGTAGCCATTGCCGTGTTAGTGATTGCTTGCCCCTGTGCCCTTGGGTTAGCTACCCCTACATCTATTATGGTGGGAACAGGGTTAGGTGCAGAGAAGGGAATCCTATTTAAAGGCGGGGAATATTTAGAAAGTGCGCACAAAGTCGATGCGATTTTGTTGGATAAAACTGGGACATTAACAGAAGGGAAACCTTCTGTGACCAATATCATTTCGTTATACGATGAATTTCCCATGTATGCTTTATCTGTGGAAGCACCTTCTGAGCATCCCCTGGCACAGGCTGTTGTGGAATATGGGAAACAAGTAGGGATTAAGATGGTAGAAGCACAAAACTTTTCTGCCATTCCAGGCCATGGGGTGAGTGCTGAAATTGAAAGCCATAAGGTGTTAGCGGGATCCCGCAGACTATTGAAACAGGAACAAATTGAATATACGTTCCTGGAAGAAATGGCTCTCAATTTTGAAGAAGAAGGAAAGACGGTTATTTTCGTAGCAATAGATGGTACCCTTGCTGGTATGCTGGCCATTGCGGATTCCCTAAAAGAAACGTCAAAAGAGGCTGTAGCCCGTATGCTTGCCATGGGCATAGATGTGGTTATGATCACCGGCGATAACGAGAGAACTGCCCGTTATATTGGAGAAAGAGTTGGAATTAAGCATATTTATGCCTCTGTCCTTCCAGGGGAAAAGGCGGCGAAAGTGAAAGAATTGCAGGCCCAGGGCAAAAAGGTTGCCATGGTGGGTGACGGCATTAATGATGCACCGGCCTTAGCTGTAGCTGATGTAGGTATGGCTATTGGCACTGGGGCAGATGTAGCCATTGAAACCGCTGCTGTGACTCTTGTAAGTGGTGATTTAATGCAAATTCCCCGGGCAATAGAATTAAGTCGAAAAACCATGAATAATATTCGGCAAAATTTATTCTGGGCCCTGATATATAATGTTATTGGGATCCCTGTTGCAGCCTTTGGATTATTATCACCCTGGGTAGCAGGGGCTGCCATGGCCTTTAGCTCTGTTTCTGTCGTCTTAAATGCCTTGCGTTTAAAACGTTTACAATTAAATTGAAAGGAAGATGTTCATGCAACATGTAACATTAAATGTAAAAGGAATGTCCTGTGGCCATTGTGAAAAGGCTGTACGCACCGCTTTAATGGGACTTGAAGGGGTAAATGAAGTTCAGGTTCATTTAAGCAAAGGGAAAGTAGACGTTCAATTTGATGAACAAAAAGTAAATCCTGCCCAGATGAAGGAAGCCGTTGAAGACCAGGGGTATGATGTAAATTAAATAAAGAAAATGAAAGAAAAAGGTTGAGCAATTTAATGCTCAACCTTTATTTCGTTGTTTTCCAATCTTCTTCACTTTTATGATTAACTTCACCGGTATAGCCGTTTACTAAAATTTCTAACCTTCCTGAATGGGGGTCGATGACCAATCCGTGAATGGGTATATTATTAGGCAATAGTGGATGATTCTTAATCATTTGCACACTTTCTTTAATCCCTTCGGTAATACAATCGAAGCCTTTCAACCAGGAGTGAAGGTCAATGCCAGCATTGTGGAGCGTGTGAATGGTATCTTTGGAAACGCCTTTGTTAACCATGTCTGATAGAAGTTTCTTTGAATCCATTTTGTACATGCCGCAATCATGATGCCCAACAACACAAACCTCATCAGCGTTTAGTTCATAAATGGCTACAAGGATGCTGCGCATTACGCTTCCAAAGGGGTGGGAAACGATGGCGCCGGCATTTTTTATAATTTTAACATCACCATTTTTTAAGTTCATTGCACTGGGCAATAATTCTACAAGGCGGGTATCCATACAGGACACAACAACAAGTCGTTTGTTAGGAAACTTCGTTGTTTGAAATTGCTCGTATTTCTTCGTTTCCACAAACTCTTTATTATAAGACAAAATGTCATCTAAAAGGGTCATTCGAGTTGTTGCCTCCCTATTACGAAAAATCATTTCTATAATATTAACATTCTTTAGGTACTATGGTAAATGAATTTAGTTTAGCAAAATTACTTGACAGGTAATATAATGTTTTTATAATAATACCTACAGGGGTATTATACCTCAGCACTCTCTTATAAATGGAGGTTACAAAAATGAATTGGATTGGTTATGCTTTGCTTGGTGTTGTTGTCTTGCTTTTTATAAAACAAATGTTTCCTATGAAAGGATTAAAAGATCTGTCCAGTGAGGAAGTCAGTGATTTATTAAAAAAACCAAAGGATTTTGCCTTCATTGATGTACGAGAAGTTCATGAATATAAAAGTGGCCATATTAAAGGGTTTAAAAATATTCCCCTAAGCCAATTAAGCCAACGCTTAAATGAAATCGATGGGAATAAACAAATTGTTTTAACATGCAGAAGCGGAAATCGCAGTCGTACAGCGGCGAAAATTTTAATGAAAAACAAATTCCCTAACCTTGCCCATTTAAAAACAGGTATTTCTGGCTGGTCTGGTAGTTTATCGAAATAGTTTCAAAACTATTGCTTTTTTTTAAAGGAAAAATTAGTTTATAATATAATGAAAGTGTTAATCTATTTTCACGTAGATCAACACAGAATGAAAGGAGGGATGAGTTATGATGTTATCATTTTAGGCGGGGGAATCAGCGGATTGTCTGCTGCCCTTTATACTGGACAAGCCCAATTAAAAACCCTTGTTTTTGATACTGGTGCTTCTCAAATTACACGGGTTTCTAAATTAAACAACTACCCAGGTATTGAAGTGATTTCTGGGGAAGAATTGATTAGTGTCTATCGTAAGCAAGCGGAAGCTTATGGGGCAGAAGTACGTGATGAGGAAGTAGCAAGTGCGAAAAAGGAAGGGGAAGAATTCCTTGTTGAAACAGCTTCAGGTACATACCGTTCCAAGTATTTAGTTGTTTCTTCTAATGCGAATTCTAGCCTTTTAAGTGATTTTGGCATTGAGTTAGAAGTGAATCCACGGATCCCTAGACCGATTAACCAAATGAAAGACGGAGATGGTTCTGGGGAAACCAGCATTGAAAACCTTTATGTAGCTGGATTACTCGCAGGACTTCCAAGCCAGGCAGTGATTGCTGCAGGCCAGGGTGCATCTGTTGCTGTTAAAATTGCAACAAAAGCCCTTGAAAAACCATATATGTGGCATGATGTTTAAAATTGATCAGTAAAGACTCCCTCTCTGGGAGTCTTTTTTTTTTGGCAATAATCCACCCTTGTTTAACCTGCGAATTAAAGGTATCCTATAAAATTAGAATGGTGGGTTCAAAACTGGAGGGAGAGATAAAGTGGAGAAGTGGATTCGGTTTGCAATGAAAAATACCGGGGTAATGATTCTGGCAATTATCATGATTCTAGCCGGAGGATTTTATTCAGCCAGTACCATGAAGTTGGAGGAAATGCCCAATGTAGATATTCCTTATCTTACTGTTGCTGTGCCTTATCCAGGTGCTACACCAGATCAGGCCTTAAATGATGTGGGTAAGCCCCTTGAACAATCTTTGGCGGGCTTAGATGGATTAGAAAACCTATATATTACTGCAAGATCCAATGTAGTTACAGCCATGTTAGAATTCAACTTGAAAGTATCGATGAAAGAAGTTGAGAAGGATGTAAACAGTTCCCTTGGTACATTGAAACTTCCAGAAGGTGCTCAAAAACCAGCTTTATATAAAAACGGCCCCGGTGCTGTTAGTATTTTCTCCTTCGCTGTGTTAGGACCAACAGATACGGCCACCATACAACAATATGTAAATGATCAAATTAAACCTGTATTTTCTACTATACAAGGAATTTCTTCAATAGATGTAAACGGATTGGCGGAGAAGAAGTTATTTGTCCGCCTGGATCCAGAAAGATTGAAACAGGAAAAATTAACGGTTGATCAGGTAAAACAGGCTTTGCTTGCCAATAACATTTCGATCCCTGCCGGTCAGGTGGACCTAGAGGGAAAAAATATGAATGTTGAGGTAAGTAAAAAAATTGCTTCACTGGAAGATTTGAAAAATACGGATATCATCATTATTGATCAAGATATGAGTGGTTTAACCAATGCCTTTGGCACCATTGGGACAGCCATGGGTCAATTAGGCAAAGGGGTAGGCCAATTAACGAAAGCTGAAATGATGCTTCAGGGGCAATTAGAAATTATGCAAGGCATTAATGGGTTATCCATGGCTTTATTTGCAGACCAGGCCGCTTTAGAAAAGTTAAAAGGCCAGGTGAAGGCTAATCCAGAAATGAAAAAACAATTGCAACCCCAAATAACGGCCCTTGAGGGGAAAGTAAAAAAAGAACAAGAGCAAATTAAAAAGTTGCAGGCCCAGTTAGCCTCATTACAGAAGCAGGCAAAAGCTGCAGGTGCTGATGTTACCACTATTCTAAAAGGGTTATCCCAGTCTAATTTGTCTCAACGAGGGTCATCAACAGTAGATTTGAAAATCAGAACCCTTGCTTTGTCTTCTATTGCTGATGTAAGCTATGGCACACAGAATGAAACCGTGATGACACGGTTGAATGGGAAGCCTGCAGTCATCACAGGTATTAAATCCCAACCGGGAACAAATACCGTAGAAATCATTGGACAGGTCATTGAAAAGTTAGATAAAGTGAACTTACCTGAAGGCTATGAAGTCGTTAAATTACATGATGGTTCAGTTTCCATTCTAGAATCTGTTAACGGCATGTTGCGGGAAGCTTTATTAGGTGCCCTATTTGCCATGCTGGTTACATTATTTTTCTTACGTAATCTTCGTTCCACACTGGTGGCTATTATCTCAATACCTCTATCCGTTTTTGTCTCTATGATTTTCTTGAAAATGCTGGATTACAGTTTAAACATTATGACTTTAGCCGGTATGGCGGTAGCGGTAGGACGGGTTGTTGATGATTCCATTGTGGTTATTGAAAATATTTATCGCCACTTGAAATCAAGTACGGAGAGAAGTCCCCGTTTAATCTTGCAGGCCACAAAAGAAGTGGGAGGAGCGGTAACCTCTTCAACACTGACAACCATTGCAGTGTTTGCTCCATTATCATTCGTATCAGGAATCGTAGGGAAATTCTTTGTACCTTTTGCTGTCACTGTGGTGGTTTCTATTTTATTCTCTCTCATAGTGGCACTTACCGTGGTTCCCTTAATGGCACGTTTATTTTTGCTTAAAATTGAACCCCATGAAGCCAAAGAAAATAAATTACAAAGGTTCTATCGCAAAAGCCTTGACTGGTCATTAAATCGGAGGAAAACAGTCATTGCCATTGCTCTTGTCTTATTCCTTGCATCAATGTCCTTAATTCTTGTAATTCCGAAAAACTTCTTGCCCCAGGAAAAAACAGATTCATATGGTTTATCGGTTTCCCTACCAGTAGGAACAATAATGGACAGGTCAAATGGGGTTGCTAAGGATATTGAGGGGATGCTGCAATCCAGCAAATATGTGAAAAGTTATCAAACCTATTTAACCGGCGAAGACATTTCTATTCAAATTAAATTAAAAGATACGGTTACTAAAAAAGATAATCAGGCTTTCGAACAAGATATTCGTAAAGGATTGTCGAAGCTGCCTGCAGATATTACCACTGCTTTATCGCCTCAGGGATTGACTTCCTACGGGGGAGGCCTTTTCCTTGTTTTAAATGGTGCAGATATTGATACCCTGAAAAAAGCAGGGGAACAGATTGTAACAGCCATAAAAGATACCCCTGGTTTAACAGATGTAGATACCAACCTGTCTGGTGGCAGACCACAAATCTCCGTGGATGTAGATCCGGTAAAAGCTGCTGAAAAAGGGTTGAATCCAGCAATGGTAGCCATGTCTATTCGGCAAATGATCGATGGAGAAAGTGTAACCAGTGTCAATATGAATGGCCGTACAACGGAAATCAACGTTAGTGTTGATGTGGGTAAGCTAGATTCCATTGCTAAAATAGGAGAACAATTGGTTACCAACATGAAAGGGGAAAAGGTAAAGGTTTCAGATGTAGCATCCGTCTCTGAAAAGCCTGGCCCTACTTCTATTCAACGGTTAAATCAACAGGAATATGTATCTGTGTCAGGCCGTTTTACAACGGATAATACATCACAGGTACAAAAAGAAGTGGAGAAAAAGATCAAAACCTTAACCTTGCCCAAAGGGGTAAGCTATTATTTTGAAGGGGAAGCAGAATCATTAAATGAAGGTTTTGCCAATATGACCATTGCCATTCTTGCTGCCATTCTGTTGGTGTATATGGTGATGATGATTGCTTTTGGCGAAATGATTGCTCCCCTGGCAATCCTATTCTCCTTGCCTTTTATTTTTGTAGGTGGATTGATCGGAATGTTCATCTTCAATCAGGCATTGGGAATGCCAGCTCTCGTTGGATTCCTTATGTTGATTGGTATCGTTGTAACCAATGCGATCGTTTTAATGGACCGGGTATTGCAGAATAGAAAGAAAAACATTCCTATAAAAGAAGCCTTAATTGAGGCGGGGGTTACCCGGATTCGTCCAATCCTAATGACTGCAGTAGCCACCATCGGCGCATTGCTCCCACTGGCTATTTTTGGTGAAGGCGGGGTCATCTCCCGTTCCCTGGCTATTGTAGTTATTAGCGGTTTAACCACATCAACCGTGTTAACCTTAATCATTGTTCCTGTTGCTTATTACATTTTGGATGGGGTTAGAAATCGGTTTAAGAATAATAAACAGAATACGAAGACAAAAGTGGAAACCTTAAAAGAGTTTTTTTAAGTAGAAAGTTAAGCCCGGGCTATGCCCGGGTTTTCTTATGGTAACAGTCCTATTCTTGTTTGATTTTGGGTATGTTTTCTGTAATTGTTGTCAAAAAAGTCATAATAGTAGGATTGCTCAATTATACATAGAATAATTTTCTAATTCCTTAATTGACAGGTTTTGAAAGGAGTAAGATAATGGATGTACAGGGGAGGATGAGGGAAATGGGAGCTGTTCTCAAAGGAAATCCCAGTCTACTTTTAAAGTTAGCCGCAGCATCTATGAGTTACTCTTTAGTTACCGCAAAATTATATTCATATCAAATGGGTGTTTTAACTGAACTAAAAAAGGATAAAGATTTTTATGACGAGTTAAGCAATGCCTATTCGGAATCTGCTGAAAGTGAATTATTTTTTTCGGAAATGTTTGTAGATGTTTCATTAGAGGTAGATAAATTGATTTTGGAGATGAACGGGGAGAATGAATCTCGATAATCCGGTACGAGGAGAAATATATTGGGCAAATTTAGAACCGGTTAAGGGATCTGAACAAGGGAGATCTAGACCGGTTCTTATTATTTCTAATAATTTAATGAATAATTCAGCCCCTATCGTTTTATTTATTCCAATGACAAGAGCTGAAGAGAAAGTTAAAGCTGGACCTTTTAATATTTCATACGAATTAAATCAACTTGTATTAATTGAAGATGCAATTGATTATTTACGTCAAAACGGATATTATTTTGCTCCTTCAAATGGAGTTTTTCTTTGTAATCAAGTAAGAGCGGCTAGTAAACAAAGATTATTTAAAAGAATTGGAAAAGTTAGTGATAGAATGTTAATAAAAAAGATAGAAAATGCTTTGATTCATTCATTTGCATTTGATGCATGTGAAAAATGCGGTATTCCATTAAGGACGGATGGTTTGGTTTGTATTAAATGTAATACACAATATAGGTTTAAATGTATTAATTGTGGTTGTATTCAAAGTATTAGTCATAATTTTTGCTATAATTGCGGTAAAGGGGTTCGAGAATAAATGGGTACCCTTAACTCAAGAGAAGAGATTATTAAATCACTTTTAACTTATTTACCAGATATCTCAGAATCATTATATAAAATTGTTAATTTACTTAAAGAATTAAATGAAAAAGATATACATGAATATCCTTTTGGAGAACATTTTGTCGAGCAATTTGGGAAAATAACAAATCTTCTTCAATCAGTAATAGAAAAAGTACCTCCAAATATTGATGTAGATGATTGTGATAAAGACCTTTTCAATCAATACATAAAAACTATTAGAATTATTATAGTAGGTATAAAAATTTTATTAGATTGTTTCACAAGTGAACAAATGTCTCAAGATGAATTGGAAAAATCAATTGATTTATTGTTTACTGGTGGACAAGAAATGATTAATTTGGTTAATAAACTGACCCAGCAAAAGTAATTTAATGACCCTACGGTCAAAGTTTAAAATAAAGGACAAAGCCGGAGCCCTTTAATTACGGGGACTCCGGCTATATTTATAAAGGTACGTATGCTTTTGCCAGTTTAATCAACTCTTCTTTAGATATGTTTCCGTGTAGATTAATGTCTATTACCTGTTGTTCTTTCGTTTTATATTGAATGTATAAATGATTTTCTTTACCTCCCAGGGCATACATGGCGATTAGGTTAGTTGTTTCGGCGATTGTCTCCCATCTGCTGCTAAATTCATTGGAAACACCATCGATTTCTCCCAAGAGGAATTTGGTTGCAGAATCATTTAGCTCCTGGCTGACAACCATCCAGTTCTCCCCGTGTTCATAAAAATCGTGGAAGTACATTCTTTGATCAGTCACTTCATTGGTATCTTGCTGAAGTGTGTTCATAATGGCTCCAAGGGAGCGGATGGGTGCTTCTTTGTAATCCTTTGGTCTTACAATAGTAAAGGGAAATTCTCTTTTTGCTTCATCATAAGTCAATGTTTTATTGAGGTAGGGATTCCCTTCTTATAATCCCTTTTCAATGGTCTCTTTAGTGGTTGGTACAGGGCCAGCAATGAGTTCTTTGAGTTTCTCGATTCGTTCATTTTCCCCATGACCTTTTCTGAGACATCAATGGTTGGTAGTTGCGTATTCTTCATTTCCTGCACAAAAGCTTCATAGGCTGTATCCTTTTTCATAGTCTAGCTTCCTCTCCTCAGGATTCTTTTCTCCGATCTTTTTTTTAATCCGTTCAAAACGTTTTCGCATTGTTGCAGGACTCTTATCCAGAATTTCTCCAATTTCATTAAAGGATTTATCCTCCAGCACTCTTAAAAGCAATATTTGTTTTTCGTATCTCCTTTTCGGACCTTCTCGACCCATTGTTCTGTCTCCGCTTTAAACCCCCCCCCTTCCTTAGTTCCTTTTCGTAATATATAACAATCTGAATCATAAGAATGTGACAAAGCATTGTATCTTATGATTCACTATTTATAAGGAGGGTGAAAGATGAATCCAAGCAAAAAAAGTGTGTATGTATTGCTGTTAATGCTCCTATTTCTCTGTGGGGCCTGTACACCCTCTTCTACCGGGATGGAAGGTAAAGTGAAAGGGCCCCATCAAATTGAAGTTCAAGTAAATCCTGAACCTGCCCAGGTGCTTAAAGAAAATGAATTTAGAATAAAAGTAAAAGATGAAACAGGGAATCTGGTGGAAGAGGCGATGGTGGATATCACATTAAATATGGCTGATATGGATCATGGGGACCTGGTATTTTCTTGCATTGATGAGGGGAAAGGAATTTATTCAGGGAAAGGGATTCCTGTCATGGCTGGTGAATGGGTAGCTACCGTACATGTTGAAAAGGATGGAAAAACCTCAACAATGGATTATATATTTCAAGCCTCTCGTTAATACAGATAAGGAAAGTAGAACACGATAAAAAAAGTAAATAATACACATTTGCTTAAATGAGAAAAATCCTTTAAATTATATAAGTGATACATTAAATTAATTAATGTAATACAGACTGTTTTTTAATTGAAACAGTTTTATAACAGCAGGTTAGCATCACGGGGGGTCTTTTCATGGGACGTAGTAAGGCGATGGTTCACATAAATGAAGAAAACCAGGTATTTTGGGAAAATCGCATGGTAATGAAAAATATCCTGGGATTAATTAAATCCATTAACCTAAAAGATCAGAAGAAAAAAGATAGAGATATTGATATTAAAATGTTTATTGCCATTCTAGATCAAGTAGGGGATTTAATCAAAAAGGAAGATTCCCTATATAAAAATAAAGGAAATCTTGAAGTGGTTCGTGAGTTTATTGATTGGTTTATGTCCCAACGCCTTTATGAAGATCCTGAATACCGGGAACTAATGTCTCTAAAAACTAGAATACTAAAAGATAAATAACTAAAGCCAGCTGTTGTGCTGGCCTCTTTTTTTATTTGGTTTTTGATTCAGAAGCTTATTCCTTTACAAATCAGAATGGTTACGTTATACTACCCAATAGCAAATATTAAATCGGAATTAATACGTTTTGGGAATGGGAGAGAAAAGGATGAAGGGTTATAAAACATTATTGATTGGAGTTATTACTTTGTTTGTTTTATCGAGCATTGTATTTACAGGTTGTTCCCAGAACAACTCACCAGGGGGAAAAGGAGATAAAATAACGGTATATACAAGCATGTTCCCTCTCTATGATTTTGCCAAACAAATTGGTGGAGAATATGTAGAAGTAAAGAGCATTTTGCCTCCTGGAGCTGAGGCCCATGATTTTGAACCCAGTGTGAAAGATATGGTAAAATTGAACGAGGCTCGTATTTTTGTCTATAATGGAGCTGGATTTGAGACATGGGTTAATAAAGCACAAGAAAACCTTGATCCACAAAAGACATTCATCGTTGATGCAAGCGAAGGTGTGGAATTAGCAAGTATCGAATCTCAAGATGAACATGCAGATGAACATGCTCATGGTGATTTTGATCCACACATTTGGTTAGATCCTTTACGGGCAAAGCAGCAGGCATTAAATATTCAAAAGGCATTAATTAAAGCGGATCCAGCCCATGAAAAAGAATATCAGAAGAACTATGAAGCCTTAGCCAAACAATTGGATGAACTTGATACAGCATTTAAAAATGTTGTGGCAAAAGCACAGAAAAAACAATTTGTGACTTCACATAGGGCATTTAGTTATTTTGCTGCTCGTTATGGATTGGAACAAATTCCTGTTACAGGATTATCTCCATCCGTTGAACCAGGTCAAAAGGAATTGCAGGCAATCATTGACGTTGTTAAGAAAAATAACCTTCATTATATTGCCTTTGGAGACCTTGTAGAAAGTAAAGTAGCCCAGACCGTTCTAAGAGAAACAGGTGCTGAAGCGGTTCGGTTACATACGGTAGAAAATGTGACGAAGGAAGAATTACAGGCGAATAAATCCTATGTTGATTTAATGAAGGAAAATTTAGAAGCCATGAAAAAGGTGTTGGAAGTTCGATGAGTGAAATTGTGTTGAATGTGGATGATGTTTCCTTTCGATATGGAAATCAACAGGTATTGGACCATGTTACTTTTCAATTAAGAAGGGGAGAAATGCTAGGTCTGGTGGGGCCTAATGGATCAGGAAAGTCAACCTTGCTCAAAAATATACTTGGATTATTGCCAAACCAGGAAGGTTCCATTTCCTGGTTTGGCGTTCCTCTTCATCGTTTGAAAAACCGATGGAGAATCGGGTATGTTTCTCAGAAAGCAAATAGTTTTAATTCTGGGTTCCCAGCCACGGTTCAAGAAGTTGTTTTGATGGGCCTCACAGGGAAATTGGGGCTATTTCGCCGCCCGGGAAAAGCAGAAAAGGAAAAAGTCCATGAAGCCATTGCACGGGTTGGTCTCTCAGGCTTGGAACAACGGAATATCGGTAAATTATCTGGAGGCCAACAACAGAGAGTTTTTATTGCAAGGGCACTTGTAAGTGAACCGGAAGTCCTTATTTTAGATGAGCCAACGGTAGGCGTTGATGCTCGCTCGGAAAATGAATTCTATGACCTTTTACTATCATTAAATGTTGAGAAAAACATTTCCCTTATTTTAGTGAGCCATGATATGGGGGTTGTAAGTAAGAAGATGCAATCCATTGCTTGTTTAAATCACAAGCTGCATTTTCATGGGAAGGCTGAAGAATTCGAACGGAGAAGACCGGAAATTTTATTGCGTTCCTATGGACACGATGTCCATATTCTTCAGCATAGTCATTAGAGGGGGGCAGTTGCATGTTTGAAGCGTTTTTTCAGTATTCTTTTTTACAGAATGCTTTTATATCAGGAATTTTAATAGGATTAATCGCCCCTTTTATTGGTGTGTTTTTAATTGTGAGAAGACAGTCGCTCATCGCTGATGCCTTATCCCATATCACCTTATCAGGTGTGGCAGCAGGCCTGTTATTAAGCCAGCGTGTTCCTCTTTTCTCTGATTGGAATCCCATTTATTTTGGCACAGCCTTTTCTGTAGGTGGGGCTTTTGTGATGGATAAACTGCGCCAGGTCTACCGTTATTATCAGGAACTGGCTATACCTATTATTTTAAGTACCGGGATTGCTCTAGGGGTTGTATTACTGAGCCTTGCCAATGGGTTTAATGTAGATTTGTTTGGTTATTTATTTGGAAGCTTATTGTCTGTTACAGATGGAGATTTAATACGAGTAGTCCTTATTAGCTTGATTGTTTTCGCTGTTGTGTTTTTATTTTATAAAGAATTGTTGTTTCTTTCTTTTGATGAAGAGGGAGCCAGACTTTCAGGGGTGTCCCGTAGATTGGTAAATGTCACCTTTAGCGTACTGGTTGCTCTTGTAATCAGCGTTTCCATGCAAGTGGTTGGAATATTGCTAGTATCTGCTCTCATTACATTGCCTGTGGCAACAGCACTACAATTAGCCAGCAGTTTTCGGCAGACCTTTATCTACTCTGTTCTATTTGGAGAAGTATCGGTGATTAGTGGGCTCATCATTGCTTATCAATTTAATCTGGCATCAGGTGGGACAATTGTTCTTGTGGCTGTGGTTCTTTTATTACTGGTTCTTTTTGTGAAAAAGGTGAAAAGAATATGAATGTGGAACAAGCGTTACAAATCTTGAAAGAAGAAGGATATAAATATACGGGAAAACGTGAAGAGATTATCCGTATTTTTGCAGTGGAAAAAAGGTATCTTTCTGCCCGGGAAATATTACAGAAGATGCAAAAGGAGTATCCAGCATTAAGTTTTGATACCATTTATCGTAACCTTACTCTTTTTGCTGATTTGAAAATATTAGAAACCACGGAACTAGGCGGAGAGCGTAAATACCGCTTTCAATGTTCCAAACATGGACACCATCACCATCATTTAATTTGTTTATCTTGCGGAAAGACCAGGAAGGTTCCAACTTGTCCTTTTGAGGAAGTATTTAATGAATTACCGGACTTTACGATTACTGGCCATAAGTTTGAAATCTATGGCTATTGCAAAGAGTGCAATCAAGAAACCCACTCCTAAATGGAGTGGGTTTTTCAATACCCTCTGGCATTTTTCTCTGTAATTTTTCCTCTGAATATTCGATACATCCAGATTTGATAAAGGATGACCACTGGAACAATAAAAAAGGTGATCCATAGCATGATTGTTAAATTAAGTTCACTTCCTGCTGCTTCATAAAGTGTGAGGCTGAAGGATGAATTCATTCTTGCAGGAAGCATATTAGGAAACATCCCTGTAAATCCCGCGGCGAAAAGGGTAAAGATAGATAATGAAACGAAGGCAAATCCCATGCCCCATTTATTATATACGATAGGGATTCCTGCAAATAAGATAAAAAGTAAGGCGAATCCTGGGATTAACCATAAGACAGGTTCATTAGCAAAAGAATTGAAAAGAGAGGTTTGATTGGTTGTCGCGATAAAAAACAAAGACAGAAAACCACTTGAAATAGGCCATATTTTTTTTGCGAGCAAAGTAGCCCTTTTCTGTACTGCCCCTTCTGTTTTTATACTTATCCAAATTGCGCTAGATAAAAGGGATAATAAAACAAAGGTACTGCCCCCAAGAATCCCATAGGCATTAATTACATCACTAAATGTAATATAAAGTCCATGTTCGTTACTAGATAGGCCTCTAAATAAGGCGGAAAAGGTTAATCCAAAGAGAAAAGGGATAAGAAGGCTCCCTGAGAAAAAAGCCCACTTCCAACTTTGTTTCCATAGTGAGGAGTTTGATTTATGCATGAACTCTAATCCAGTAGCCCGGAAAAAAAGGGCAAATAAAATAAGATAAAGGGGAATGTAAAAGGTACTAAACATGGTCCCATATGTTTCTGGAAATGCAGCAAATGTTACTCCTCCCGCTGTAATTAACCATACTTCATTACTCCCCCAAAAAGGCCCGATACTTTCTTGTAATTGTCGTTGTTCTTCCTCTTTTTTCGCAAGGAATGGAAAGAGTATTCCCGTTCCTGCAGTATACCCTTCAAGTACAAAATAAATGGCCCAAATAAGACCCCAAATACTAAACCATATGATTGTAAGAGTTTCATAACTCATAAGGATTTCCTCCTATTTAACTCTGTCAATGTAATGGATTCTTCTTCTACATGTAAGTTGCTATCAGGTCCTTTTTTAGCGTATTTAATGAGGAGATAAATATCTGCAATTAATAAAATTGTATAAAAGGTGATCAGTCCACCTAGTGAAAAAATAATTTCTCCAGCAGAAATTGGGGAAACCGCCTCTTTTGTTTTCATTAAGCCATAGACAATCCAGGGTTGTCGGCCCATTTCTGCCACAATCCATCCTAAATTAATAGCAATATAGGGGAGGGGGAGGGCATAAAGCATGATTTTTAAATAGTTTCTATTTGTAAAAATCCTATTTTTCTTTAATAGTAACAATCCGAACCAGGTTAATCCTAGCATAATGATGCCAATGCCAATCATTAAGCGAAAACTCCAAAACACCACAGGGACATTGGGCCAGTTTTCTTTTGGTATATCTTTTAATCCTGTTACATTTCCATGGGGATCATTGGTATAAAGAAGACTGCCAAGATAAGGGATGGCCATGGTTTCTATGCTGTTCTTTTCTTCCTTTACATTTGGAATTTGCAGGAGGTAAAAGGGATGGCCTTTACCAGATTCCCAGATTGCTTCCATTGCCGCTGCTTTAGCTGGTTGAACCTTTGCTGTATTTACACCATGAAAGTGTCCGACAATGGGAACCATTACCGTGGCAAACAAACTAAGAATTAAACCCAGGCGGAAAGAACGTTGGAAAAACTCCGATTGTTGGTTTCGTAATAGATGGTAGGCACTTATTGCCATGACAAAGAAAGAGCCAACGATGTAGCAAGCAAGAATGGTATGAAAGAACATATACCAGGTGTAAGGATTGGTTGTTAATTCGAAGAAATTGGATAGTTCTACTCGGCCATTTTTCAACACATATCCCACAGGGTTTTGCATAAAGCCATTGGCAGTAATAATCCATAATGCAGAGATGTTCGTTCCAAGGGCGACCATCCACATGGCAAAAGCTCTAAGGCGGGGGGAAATGCGGTCCTTTCCAAAAATCCACAATCCCATAAAGGCTGATTCAAGGAAAAAAGCAAAAAGGGCTTCAATCGCAAGCGGAGATCCGAAAATGTCTCCCATATATTTTGCATAACCAGACCAGTTTGTGCCGAATTGAAATTCCATGGTAATGCCAGTTACAATTCCAAGAGCAAAATTAATGGTGAAAAGCTTTCCCCAAAAGTCGGCCATTTTACGATAAATTTCTTGTTTTCTTTTCGCGTAAAGTGTTTCCATAATTGCAACTAAAATGACGAGTCCTATCGTCAAGGGAACAAAAATAAAATGATAGATGATTGTGATCCCAAATTGTAAGCGGCTTAACATGATCACATCCATGATGGAATCCCTCCATTGCAAATTAGAATTAATACAACTTAAATATAATTGCAATGTTACAAACCATTCTATGAGGGATTTACCCTACGGGGAGGGTGGAAATAGCTAATCCTGTGGCTAATTTGTGAAAAATGTAACATACACACCGTGTAAAAGGTGTCAATATGCTTGCAGAAAAAAGGGAATCTATTCATGATAAAAACATAACCATCAAATTTATGAAGGTGGTCGTATTGAAATGAAGGTTCTTCTCTTGGATGAATTAGAAATTATTTGTGATGGTCTAGAGTTACTTTTACGTGATTTTTTCCCTGTTGAGAGAATTAGTCATGCTCATCATGGTTCAATAGCCCTTTCTAAGGTTGGAAAAGATAATTATGATCTGGTTATTATGGATTTAGCTCTTGAAGGGGAACTTGATGGACCAAGAACACTGAAGTTGTTAAGAGAGGGGCTTCCCCAGGCTAAAATTGTTGTTTTTACTATGTTAGAGGATGAAGTCCATCAGAAACATGCGTTTTTAGCAGGTGCAGATGGGTATTTGGGAAAAAAGATGAATGGAGAAAAAATCATTACATCTATTGATGATGTTTTAAAGGGACATAAAATTTTTGCGGAAGAAATTCTGTATGGGGAGTGGGGGCGAACGGATAAAAAAGGTTCACCCCTTAAATTGCCTATAACGAAAAGAGAAAGAGAAGTTTTTTTGTATACAATACAAGGATATAGTCAAAAAGAAATTGCAGAAAAAATGAATATTTCTATTCGAACTGTAGAAAATCATCGCCAACATATTGGGCAGAAATTAGGAACAAATAAAAAAAGGGATTGGATGCAGATTGCAAAAATGTATCATTGATAATCCTGGGCATTTTTTTCCGTGATTTTGTCTTTTAAAAGCCAGTAAATCCAAATTTTATAAGTGATGACCAGGGGAAGAATCAACCCTGCTACCCATAGCATAACGGTTAAATTTAATTGGCTACCTGCAGCATCATATAGGGTTAAGCTATATTGGGGGTCGATGTAAGATGGGAGCATGTCCGGGTACATCCCTGTAAATCCTGAAGCAAATAGGGTGAAGATGGCGAAGGATGCCAGGACAAAGCTCATCAACCATTTTTTCTTTCTTAATGGAAAGATGGTTAGAAGTAGAGCGAGTACACACAATGCGGGAACAGACCAGAGTAGTGGCGCGTTCTCCAATGAATCAAACAAGGTTGTAAAGTTAATGAAGACAATAAAATATGCAAAAACAAGGAGCACCGCTGCACCCCAAACAATTTTTGCGACTAGGGCTGCTTTTTCTTGTATTTTACCCAAGGTTTTATAAGAAGTCCAAAGGCACCCGGACAGCAAGGTAAGGACAGTATAGGTGAATCCCCCTAATATAGAATACCCATTGATGACATCAAAAAAGCTGAGATGCATTCCTTTTTCATCTATGGGAAGACCGGAAAAAATAGCGGAAAAAGCAACGCCAAAAAGAAAGGGAATGAAAAAACTACTAATGCATAGAATCCAGATCCATTTCTTCTTCCAGGATGGAGATAGTATTTTGTCCATAAACTCGATTCCTGGACCACGTAAGATCAGGGAAAATAATATTAAATAAAAGGGGATATAAAACGAACTTAATAATAAGGCGTAGGTTTTAGGGAATGTGGCAAAGGTTACCCCTCCTGCAACAATTAACCAAACTTCATTGCTATCCCAGAAGGGACCGATTGATTTTTTTAATTGTTGTTCTTCTTCTTTCCTTTTAGCGAGAAATGGAAAGAGGATTCCCGTTCCTACGATATAGGCTTCAAATGTAAAATAGGTTCCCCATAAAAAAGCCCAGAGCAAATACCAGATTTCTGCAAGAGTTTGTTGAGTCATTCTTTTACCTCCGGATTTTTGCGGGCATATTTGACTAAAAGATAGACATCCACAATGATTAATATGGAATAGAAAAGAACTAATCCACCTAAGGAGAAGAGAATTTCTCCTAGAGAAATGGGGGAGACAGCTTTTTCTGTTCTCAATAATCCGTATACAACCCAGGGTTGCCTTCCCATTTCTGTCACAACCCAGCCAAGATTCGTGGCGATAAATGGTAATGGTAGGGAATAAACCAGGATGGTTAAGAATTTCTTATTATAAAAGATCTGTTTTTTTCGATAAAGGTAGTAAGCGAGTGCAGGTAATGCGAACATGAGAAAGCCAATGCCTACCATGATGCGAAAACTCCAAAAAAGGGGATGGACGCTGGGCCGGTCTTCTTTAGGAAAATCCATTAATCCAGGTACTTTACCATGAATGTTGTTTGTATATAAGAGGCTGCCTAAATAAGGGACTTTGAGCCATTCAATGAAGTTCCTTTCCTTTTTTACATTGGGAATCACGAGTAAGGGATAGGGATGGTCTTCTTCACTTTCCCATATTGAACCAAATGCAGCTGCTTTCGCTGGTTGTGCTTTTGCTGTATATACCCCATGAAAATGTCCGGTGCCAATGACGGCAAAAGTAGAAAATAGGGCGAAAAGGATACCGTAGCGAAAGGAGATTCGAAAGAAATCCATTTTTGGTGTACGCAAAAGATGATAGGCACTAACTGTTATGACGAAAAAGGCTCCAGTGGTATAGCTTGAGAGCAAAGTATGGATGAAGATATATATGGCATAAGGGTTGGTTACCAATTCCCAAAAATTGGAGAGATGGATAATGCCATCTTTAAGTTCATATCCCACAGGATGGTGCATAAAACCATTGGCCGTAATAATCCATACTGCAGATGTGTTGCTGCCTAAGGCAACCATCCACATGGAAAAGGCACGCATTTTTGGAGAAATCCGTCCTCGCCCGAAAAACCATAATCCAATAAAGGCTGATTCTAGGAAAAAGGCAAATAGCCCCTCTATGGCTAAAGGAGTACCGAAAATATCACCCACAAAGGTAGAATATTTAGACCAGTTGGTTCCAAATTGAAATTCGTTTACAATGCCAGTGACCACACCAAGGGTATAATTAATTGTAAAAAGGACACCCCAGAAATCGGCCATTCTTCTGTATAGATCTTTCTTTGTTCGAACATGCATGGTTTCCATAATGGCTACAAGTATGACAAGCCCCATGGTTAGGGGGGCGAATAAGAAATGAAATAGAGTTGAAAGAGCAAATTGAATTCGGCTTAAGATGACGATATCCAATGGTTGTACCCTCCCCTTCGGACAATTATTAAGTAGTTTGTCCTGCATACTGCCAAAATATGTTTAGTATAAGTGTCGAATGTGTTCAAAACCATAAATGGAAATTAGTTTATGAATAAATTATGTCAAATATATGGCAATATTGTGAAGTGATTAACTTTGCGTGCAACCGTAGAAAATCTTAGTAATATTAGCAATGAAGTTTTCGGTGAAAATTACCAAGATAGAAGGTAAAATAAGGACAGGAAATGCAACAGGAGGTGAAACGAATGTTATCTTTAGGTTTAGGATTAGCTCTTGATCTTTCTGGAATCCTCGGCGCTTTACTTGGTTTACTCGGCGGCTTACTCGGCGGACTTCTCTAGTACATACTAAAAAAACCGTTAGCTTATATGGCTAACGGTTTTTTTAGTTTGTACATAAACAAATTAATGTAAATGGTGGATCAGAAAAAAATGACGGTTTTTGCATATATAACAAACCACGGTATAATATTTGTAAGTTTTTAAGGAGGGAATGGAAATGGACTTTAACCGTTTTACAGAGAAATCCCTTGAAGCGATTCAAAGTGCTGAAAAAAAAGCTTTAAAGGCAAACAATATCCAAATAGAACCTGAGCATTTATGGTTAGCGTTACATGAACAGCAAGAAGGGCTGTTGGGCCGATTGCTATTAAAAATGAATGTACCGGTCAATCAGCTTTATGGGCAAGTTGAAGAATTGGTGAAGCGAATCCCCCGGGTGACAGGTTCAGGCAGGGAACCAGGGAAAATTTATATTAGCCAGACGATGAACCATATCCTTCTTCAGGCTGAAGAAGAAATGGAAAAAATGAATGATGAGTTCGTATCTGTAGAACATCTTATTTTAGCTCTTGTTGAAGGATCGGTAAAAACATCCTTAGGCAAGGTGTTAAAATCCGCAGGTGTGAACCGGGAATCTTTATTAAAATCTTTGACAGAGGTGAGGGGGAATCAACGGGTGATTAGCCAGAATCCAGAAGCAACTTATGAAGCATTAGAGAAATACGGCCATGACCTTGTAAAAGATGCGAAAAACAATAAATTAGACCCGGTTATTGGCAGGGATACAGAAATCAGACATGTAATCCGCATTTTATCGCGAAAAACAAAAAATAACCCGGTTTTAATCGGGGAACCCGGGGTGGGAAAAACAGCCATTGTTGAAGGATTAGCCCACCGCATTGTCCGTGGAGATGTGCCAGAAGGTTTAAAAGATAAGATGATTATCTCTTTAGATATGGGGGCATTAATCGCGGGAGCAAAATTCCGGGGCGAATTCGAGGAACGTTTAAAAGCGGTATTGAAAGAAGTTAAGAAGAGTGAAGGTAAAATTATCCTATTTATTGATGAACTACATACCATTGTAGGCGCGGGCAAGGGAGAAGGGGCGATGGATGCGGGCAACTTATTAAAACCCATGCTCGCACGTGGGGAGCTTCATTGCATTGGGGCAACCACCCTTGATGAATATCGAAAATATATTGAAAAGGATAAAGCACTGGAACGAAGGTTTCAACCTGTTCTGACTGAAGAACCTACAGTGGAGGACACCATTTCCATTCTCCGCGGTTTAAAGGAAAGGTTTGAGGTGTTTCATGGGGTGAAAATCCATGACAGTGCCCTGGTCTCCGCTACTCTTTTATCCCATCGATTTATTACAGACCGTTTTCTTCCTGATAAGGCCATCGACCTGGTGGATGAAGCCTGTGCCTTAAT
This sequence comes from uncultured Paenibacillaceae bacterium, assembly GCA_937874515.1. Classification (GTDB taxonomy): domain Bacteria; phylum Bacillota; class Bacilli; order Aneurinibacillales; family Aneurinibacillaceae; genus CALNBV01. Next base: position 25,390 of record CALNBV010000196.1, read on the forward strand.
TCGCACAGAAATCGATTCAATGCCCACCGAGTTAGATGAGGTTTCACGACGTATTATGCAATTAGAAATCGAAGAGGCGGCGCTAAAAAGGGAAACAGATCCTGCCAGTTTAGAACGGTTGGAGCAATTACAAAAGGAGTTACTGGATTTAAAAAGCAATTTTGGTGGAATGAGAAGCCAGTGGGAAGAGGAAAAACAGGGCATTCAAAGGATTCGAAAATTAAAGGAAGAAATAGAGACCATTCATGGTGCCATTGCCAGAGCGGAACGGGAATATGATTTAAATAAAGCAGCGGAATTAAAATATGGAAAATTGCCTGAATTGGAGCAAAAACTCGAGGAAGAAGAGAGAAGCCAATCCTCAAAGAAAGGGGAGCATACCCTTTTAAGAGAAGAGGTGACAGAGGAGGAAATCAGCAAAATTATTTCCCGTTGGACAGGCATCCCTCTTTCTAAAATTATGGAAGGGGAACGGGAAAAACTATTGCGTTTAGGGGAGATTCTTCATGAACGGGTTGTAGGGCAAGATGAAGCGGTCGAAGGTGTAACAGATGCCATTCTCCGGGCCCGAGCAGGCATTAAAGACCCTAATCGCCCTATTGGTTCCTTTATTTTTCTTGGTCCTACAGGA